>WFPF01000057.1 GCA_015487695.1 Chitinophagales bacterium | reverse complement strand
TTGCCATATTTCTCCATTCCAAAGAACTCATCGAATCCGGCCTTGGGCAGAAATTTGTCGAGTTGCATGGTATTGCTGCGTGCGCCATGGAAGAAGTAGCTGTGATACGAGACTTTTTTGAGGTAATCGCCCATGCCGTCAATTTCATTGGAAGAATAGGGCGAACTGATAAACGGGTCGGGCATCAAAGGCGGCAGACCGGCTGTGATCGAAGCGATGGCATCGATGGAGTGCTTTCCGTTGGCGTAGGCATTTTCGAAGACCAGAGAATGCCGGAAAAGGGAGTCGAGAAAAGGAGTGTAGCCCCGGCCGTCATTGAAGAATCCGATATACTCGCTAGAAAAACTTTCGAGCAGAATGACCACGATATTGGGCCGCTCCGGACGGTCAAATGCGGCCGTCAGGGGCGAATGTGCTTTCATGATTCTTTTAAAGGGGTAGATCCGCTCCGCATCCGCGGGGCTCAGATAATCCGGAGATTTCAGATATCGCCTCACGAATGACTCGATGACGGTAAAGGTCGTATTGGTAATAAGCGGCCACTCCGCAGCCTGGGTAACGCGTTCATTTTTTCCGTTTTTCTGCTGTATCGAACCCCCATGGGCCAGGAGCGGTGCCAGACCGAATGCCAGCAAGAGAGTCGACCCGATGATGATCAAAGCCGAGACCGGATGATGCCTTTTCCGGACGGAGGTCTTGCGGTAAAACCACTCGACAACAAAAAACAGGGCCACTACCAGCAAGAGCAAATACCAGAAGTCGCGAATGAACTGCGGAATCAGGTGAATGATATCATACCTCAAACCGAGCAGATGGCTGGATGTACGCACGCTTCCATAGCGGAAATAAACGAAATCGGCTGCTTCCAAAAAAAGGAAGCCACCGTTGATGAGATAAAACTGCCATTTCAGGAAGCGCTGATATCTGCGTGTATTTCTCCAGGGATTGGGAACAAGGTGAAGAAGAATAAAAACACTGTTGATGATGAGCACCGCAGCCAGATCATAGCGCAGACCGACCAGCGAGGCCAGAAAAAACTCATTGACACCCAATTCCGGAAAAAGATCCTTGTTGAAGAGGAAAAAGATCAACCGGCATATCATAAACAAAGCCAGCACAATGAGCAGGCGCCTGACCAGCACATTAAAGTAATACCATTCCTTCTTCCACATCCTGCAAAAATAAGAAAATTGGCCTACGCCCGGCCTCTCATTATGGCGAATCGAAAACCGCCCGGAGGCTCATATCCAGGCTGCGCACCGAATGGGTCAGTGCCCCGGTCGAAAGGTAGTCAATGCCCGTGGAAGCATAATCTTCCAGGTTTTCATACGTGATATTTCCCGAGGCTTCGATTTCCGTTCGTCCGTCAATGATATCCACGGCCTCGCGTATCAGGCCGGGTTCGAAATTGTCGAGCATGATAATATCGACCCACCCGCTTTTCAATGCTTCGCGAACTTCCTCCAGATTCCGGGTTTCCACCTCAATTTTAAGTTTAAGTCCTTCTTCGTCAAGAAAACGCCTGCTTGCATCCACGGCCCGGGCAATACCTCCGGCAAAATCGGCATGATTGTCTTTGATCATTATGAGGTCGTAAAGCCCCATGCGGTGATTCATCCCTCCTCCGGCCCTGACGGCCGCCTTCTCAAGCAATCGCATGCCGGGAGTGGTTTTGCGCGTATCCGCTACCCGTACCCCGTATTTCGAGGCTTTTGCCACATACTGCGAAGTGCGTGTGGCAATGCCGCTCAGACGCTGAATGAAATTGAGAATGAGCCGCTCGGAACTTAACAGGGCCCTTATCCGGCCTTCGGCTTCGAAGAGAATGTCGCCCTCCTCTACGCGCTCTCCGTCCGATTTAAAATAGCGCAATTGCGCGTCCGGGTCAAACTTTTTCAGAAGGTAATCAGCCAGGGCAAGGCCTGCCACAATTCCGCTTTCTTTGGCCAGCAGCTCGCTGCGTCCTCTGGCAGCAGACGGAATGCAGGCTTCACTGCTGTAATCGCCCGGCCCGAGGTCCTCGCGAATGCAGCAATCGAAATAATCATCCAGGGAACGGAGCAGCTCCTTATTTATCATTGCTCACCTTCAATTGCTGTATCAGGTACTTGCCGTTCACCTTTTTTACAAAAATGTATAGTCTGAATTTTCCCTTCCCGGTCATCAACACTCCGATGCCATACATGGCCGTCTTTTCCGAGCCTCCCTTGTGCATCAGTTTGAAGGAATCGGGTTTGTACTTGATGAAAAAGTCTTTCATCAGCTGTTCGGCCTGTGTTTTACTAAAGATACCTTCGTTATCGGGCAGGGTCAGCTCCACATTCTTATCAAAATGACTGGCGAGGTCTGCAGCATCTCCTTTTTCAATGGCGCTTGCAATTTTATCAAAGGGCGGAGTCAGCTTTCCCTGATACAAAAAAGAGGAAACACTGATCATCGCGATACTTAAAAATTGAAGTAATGACATCATTATCAGATTTTTTTGATGTGACTTGCAAATCTCAAGCCAATATTATCGCATTGAAGTTAAGAAAGCAGCGGCTTTTATCTTAGTTTTCAACTTTGGTAATTTATTGCACAACGAGCTACGGCAGCAAATCATATGCGATGAAAAGCAGCAATGCGATAAAAATATACATCCTCATCATCGGCCTTGGTATTTTCGCAGCCTGTCGTCCGGCATCCGAGCGGGCACCCGAGAAAGTCCGCTTCTACGACCTGCGAAGTTTTCTGAACACGGAAGCCGGTCGCTATGCCGCAGGCCGCTACGAGATGATCACACAGGCCAGCGTCAACGGCCGCTTCGAAACCGACACCCTGCACTCGGCCGACAGCAGTGCCTGGCTCAGGCTGTTCAACCTTCTGATCGAATCGGATATCAACAAAGCCGCGCTGCGCAGTCGCTATCAAATGGAAAGCAGTGAATCTGCCCGGGGCAAAATAAGCCGTTATGAGGCGCTGGATGACGGATTGAGTGTCCGACAGCTGAGCGTTGAAGAAAGAGACGGCAGCATATGGCGCATTTCCCTTCTTCTGGATGAAAAAAACCTGGTCTATCATTCAAGACAAAAAATCCTCTACGTGCGCGATTCACTGTATCGGATTGAAGCCAGACAGCGTGTTATGCTTGCTTCGCCCGACAGTTTCTATGTAGAAGTGCTCATCAAAGCACCGGCTCAGTAAAAAAGCTGTACACCGGCACCCTTATTTTGATCGGCCGTGCATCTCTGCGTAATACCGATAGAAGTAAGGAATCGTTTCGATGCCTTTAAAGAAATTGATCAATCCGAAGTGCTCGTTGGGCGAGTGAATGGCATCCGTATCAAGGCCAAATCCCATCAATATACTTTTCAGCCCGAGAAGCTCTTCAAACATCGGCACGATCGGGATGGAGCCACCGCTGCGGTACGGGATCGGCTTTTTGCCGAAAGTGCTTTCCATGGCTTTGCTTGCCGCACGGTAGGCCACCGAGTCAACCGGTGTCACAACGGGCTCGCCACCATGCAGCGAACTCACCTCTACCCGGACCGAAGGAGGAGCAATGGATTTAATGTATTTTTCAAACAATGCGGATATTTCCTCCGATCGCTGATGCGGAACGAGGCGCATGCTTATTTTGGCACTCGCTTCGGAGGGGATGACCGTCTTAGCTCCCTCTCCGGTGTATCCGCCCCAGATGCCGTTTACATCGAGGGCCGGACGAATAGAGGTCCTTTCTATGGTCGAATATCCTTTTTCCCCTTCCACATCGGGTATTCCGAGTTCGCTTTTAAAAGCCTCCAGGTCGAAAGGTATTTCGGCCATGGCGGCCCGCTCCTCGGCACTCAGCTCATCCACGCGGTCATAAAAACCCGGTATGCGAATGCGCTTGTCATCATCTTTCAGTTGAGCGATCATCTCGCTGAGCACATTGGCCGGGTTGGCCACGGCACCTCCGTAGATGCCCGAATGCAGGTCGCGGTTGGGACCTGTCACCTTCACTTCCATGTAGCTGAGCCCGCGAAGTCCCACCGTAATGCTCGGATGCTCCATAGATATCAGTGCCGTATCCGAAATAAGCACCACATCGGCAGCCAGGCGCTCTTTGTTGTCTTTCACGAATTGTCCCAGGCTGGCCGAACCCACTTCCTCCTCGCCTTCAATCATAAATTTCACATTGCACTTCAGCACATCGGTGGCCAGCATCAGCTCCAGCGCTTTTATATGCATATACATCTGCCCTTTGTCGTCACTTGATCCGCGGGCATAAATGGCCCCGTTGCGGATAACGGGTTCAAAGGGAGGCGTCTCCCACAGTTCGTAGGGATCGGCCGGCTGCACATCGTAATGGCCATACACCAGGACGGTCGGTGCACTTTCGTCCACCATTTTTTCTCCATAGACGATCGGATAGCCCTCGGTGGGGCACACCTCCGTATTTTCGGCACCGGCCTCCTCGAGGCGGGACCTTACAAACTCTGCCGCTTCAAAAACATCGTCTTTGAAAGCCGGATCGGCACTTACAGAAGGAATTTTGAGCAATTCGAACAACTCTTCCAGAAAGCGGTCTTTGTTTTTTTCGAGATAGGCATGCAATGCGTCCATGGATATAGATTTAAGGAAAACAAATATATGTGAATTTTAAAAGCAATTCCGATGATACCGGTCAAAAAGCCGTCAATCATTTTTCGCTTCCTGCCCGGATTCAGGAACTGCAAATCCCGGTGTGCAGAAAAGAAAAAAGTTAAGTTTCATGCATTTCATGTCGAAATAAATACCACTTAGGGGCCAAATTATGCAGTTTACCTATATATTCTACTTTATTTAGAATATTAATTTGCATATTACCCCCTCCCCCGTCTTATCTTCAC
>WFPF01000056.1 GCA_015487695.1 Chitinophagales bacterium | reverse complement strand
CCTTTTACATCCTTTACTCTGGCATCGACCGTGAGATGGAAGGTTCGAATAGCGACTTCCTTTAGGTTTCGAAATTTATGCACCTCATTGATCGGATTTACATTGATTGCGATAATGTTCTCGCAATGCTCGCGCAATGGCCGGATAGGGAGGTTGTCGTAAAGCCCCCCGTCAACATACCAGTGATCCCCGATTTTGACTGGTGTAAAAAGAACCGGAATCGAAGAAGAGGCCCTGACTTTTACGGCAATATTTCCATGCATGTGATACTCCATACGCCCCAGACTGAAGTTGGATATGCCCACGACCAGGGGCGTAGGAAGCTCTTCGATCTTTTCCTGAGGTATTTTTTCCTGAATTTCCTGCTCAAGTCCGGCAAGCGAAAGCAAGCCGGTAGTTGGCACATTGAATTTACTTAGACTGAAAAGCCCCTTCTTTTTGAAATAATGAAAGAGCTTTTCGGGCTCGTAACCGGCCGCATAAAAAGCTCCTACAATCGAGCCGGCACTTACTCCGGCAATTACATCCGCTTTTATCCCTTTTTCTTCCAATGCCATGAGGGCTCCCAGATGGGCAAAGCCCCTTGCTCCGCCACCACTCAATACCAGGCCCGTCTTAAATTTCTTCTTTCTTCCCGAAAATCGTTTTATCCATTCATCCAGCATATTCCGACAATTTAAGCCATCGATCTTCCTTTTCGGCCAGGGTTTGTTCAATTGTTTTCAATTCATCGGACCATTGCATGATCTTTTCAAAATCATTTTCGCCCGATTGAAGCAGATCAGCCAGCTCCTTTTGTCGGGCCTCCAGCACTTCGATGTCCTTCCCCAGCTGCTCAAACTCCCGCTGCTCCATGTAACCCAGCTTCTTCTTCTCCCTTGCTTTTTCCTGTTTCTTTGCCTTTGGTTCTTTTTTTATTTGCTTCTTTTTTTCTTTATCGTAGTTGCGGAACTGGCTATAGTTGCCCGGAAAGTCCATTATTTCACCTCCCCCTTTAAAAACAAAGAGGTGGTCAACGATTTTATCCATAAAATAGCGGTCATGGCTGACGACTACCACGCTTCCGTTGAAATCAAGGAGAAACTGTTCCAGCGTTTGCAGCGTGATGAGGTCGAGGTCGTTGGTTGGTTCGTCAAGGATGAGAAAATTGGGATTGCTCATTAAAACTCTTACCAGATGAAGCCGTCTTTTTTCTCCCCCGCTGAGGGATTCATAATAGGTATATTGCCGGTTGGCATCGAACTCAAACAATTCCATAAACTGAGATACCCCAAGGCTTCTGCCATTCTTTAGTTCGATTACTTCTGCTTTCTCTTTGACAATGTCTATCGCCCTCTTTCCATAAAATTCCTGAGGATTCTCCTGCCGGAAATGGCCAATTTTTACTGTGGCTCCCTTTTTTATAGTACCCGTATCAGGAGTTTCTTCTCCCGTCAGAAGTTTTAGAAATGTGGTCTTGCCCGAACCATTTGGCCCAGCAATGCCCACCTTCTCATAGCGCTTGAAAACATAATTAAAGCCCTGAATGAGTACTTTGTTTCCGTATGCCTTGGATAAATTTTTTATTTCAATGATCTTGTTTCCGAGACGGGCTGCGTTAATCTCAAACTCAGGTCCACCGGAGCCTGTTCTGACCGCTGCTTTGTCCTGCAGGGCATAGAAGGAATCAATGCGTGCTTTGTTCTTGGTACCCCTTGCTTTCGGCATTCTCCGAATCCACTCCAATTCCTTTTTTACAAGACTCTTGGCCTTTTCCGTTTCCCGCTCCCTGTTGCTTTCCAACTCGGCTTTCTTCTCAAGATAATAGCTGTAGCTGCCTTTAAACATCTGTAAACGGGCTGCCTCCAACTCAATTATTGAATCGCAAACACGATCCAGGAAGTATCTGTCGTGCGTAACAAGGAGAAGTGTTACATTTTGCTTTATCAGATATTCCTCGAGCCATTCAATCATTTCGAGGTCAAGGTGATTGGTAGGCTCGTCCAGGATCAGAAAATCAGGTTCTTTCAACAGCACACGGGCCAGCGCGAGACGTTTCTTCTGTCCGCCTGATAGCTGGTTGATCTTTGCACGGTAATCATTCAGCCCCAGTTTTCCCAGCACCCCTTTCATGCGGGCTTCATAAGCCCATGCATTTTGTCGGTCCATTTCGGCAATGGCCTCTTCAAGAGCAGAGGTGCCCTCCTTTTCTTTGAGTGCCTGCTCGTATCTTGATATTGCCCGGGTCACCGGATTCTCCTCATCATCGAAAAGGACTTGCAAGATGTTTAAAGATTCATTAAAGGCCGGCTCCTGTTGCAAATACCCAAGGGTTCGTTCCGGGTGGTGGCGTATGCTCCCTTCCTCGGGAACTTCCTTGCCGGCAATGAGATTCAGAAGCGTTGTTTTTCCGGCACCATTGGAGGCAATCAGCGCCATTTTCTGACCATAATTAATTCCAAGGCTGACTTTGTCGAGGAGGAGTTTGTCTCCGTAATGTTTGGTGACGGATTCGAGGAGGACCATATTCATTCCGGCAAATTTAGCTGTAAACACCAGAATCACTAAATTTCAGGCAGATTGCTTTGAGTTTCTTGAGAGTAGCATCTAAACGTTGAATTGGTGCCGGAATTAAGTATTTTAGCGAAATGAGCCTTGCATTGATTGTTCTTATTGTGCTTCTGGGACTGGCCATTCTCTTTGTCGAGTTTTTCCTCATTCCCGGAGGTGGCCTTTTGGGACTTCTGGGTGCGGTAATCATGGCAGGCGGCATATATCTGGCCTATCACTTCTTTGGCCGTGCCACGGGCAATGCTTTTATGTTCGCTTCTTTGGCAGGCACACTGGGTATTTTGATCTTCGGATTCAGAAGGATAGCGCGGCTGGGCTGGGCAGATAAGGAACAGATTGACTCCAGAGTCAATGAAGCCGATTTCGGTGACCTGAAAAAGGGAGATATAGGGCTAGCATTTGGCGACCTCAAACCGGGAGGCATTGCTCTCTTTGGCAAGAAAAGAGTCGAGGTGTTTTCTCAGGGAGACTTTATTCCACGGGGGTCGAAGATTGAGATAGTGAAGGTGGAAGGAAATAAAATGTACGTAAAACTTATAAAAGATTGATCTATGAACAATGAATCTGTGGTATTGATATTAACCATCGCGGTATTAATAGCCGTACTGGTTATACTTATCGTTTTCATGCGGGTACTCGGACTGTGGATATCCGCACAATTATCGGGTGTACGCATCAGTCTGATCCAGCTCATTTTTATGCGCTGGAGGAAAGTGCCGCCATCGGTCATTGTCAAATCATTGATTACAGCTACCAAAGCCGGAATTCCGCTGAGCAGAAATGAACTGGAAGCGCATTACCTGGCCGGAGGAAATGTGACCTCAGTAGTAAACTCGATGGTCTCAGCCGACAAGGCCAACATTGACCTTAACTTTAAGTCGGCAGCAGCCATAGATCTGGCCGGGCGGGATGTGTTTGAAGCCGTTCAGCTTTCGGTCAATCCACGGGTTATCGAATCGCCCCCCGTAGTGGCTGTGGCTAAAGACGGCATTCAGTTGATTGCAAAAGCACGGGTTACTGTCAGGGCAAATATCAAAAGATTGGTGGGTGGTGCCGGTGAAGAAACCATCCTCGCCAGAGTGGGAGAGGGCATTGTAACCTCGATTGGCTCGGCAAAAAGTCACAAGGAAGTGCTGGAAAATCCGGACAGGATATCAAAAGTAGTGCTGGAAAAAGGACTTGATTCCGGAACGGCTTTCGAGATATTGTCCATTGATATAGCCGATATTGACATTGGGAAGAACATCGGGGCCGAACTGCAGATGGACCAGGCCAATGCAGACAAAAATATAGCCCAGGCCAAAGCAGAGGAAAGGAGAGCCATGGCGGTGGCTGAGGAACAGGAAATGAAAGCCAAAGCCCAGGAAGCCCGTGCCAAAGTGATCGAAGCAGAGGCTGAAGTGCCAAAGGCCATTGCAGAAGCTTTCCGAGAAGGTCACCTCGGGGTGATGGATTATTACAAATTTGAGAACATCAAAGCGGATACATCCATGCGCGAAAGCATCTCAGAGGAAGAAAAGAACAAAGGCCGCAATCCGGGGGGACCTAAGACCTAAGCGACAAAAAGATTCTTAAGTCAATTTGATGTCAGAAATTACAGGGCCTGGCCGCCAGATGCAATATTCCTGTATGTATTGACGCTAAAGCGTTCAAAGACCTGATTATGTTAAAAGAAAATATTTTAACGGTCCTGATTGCTGTTTGCCTTGCGGGTACGGGCTGCGCCCAGACTCAGAGGCAGGACAAGGATTCAGCAAAAGAAGAAAAACCGACTATGAAAAAAAGCAAAGCGGAGTGGAAGCAGGAGCTTGATCCTGAAGTATACCGCATCATGTGGGAGGGAGGCACCGAGCGTGCTTTTACAGGGAAATACTGGGACCATAATGGTGACGGTGTTTATCTCTGTGCTTCGTGCAAAGCGCCTCTTTTTGACTCTAAGACAAAGTTTAAGTCGGGAAGCGGATGGCCGAGTTTTTGGCAGCCCATTGATTCAGATGCTATTGATCTTATTCTGGATAAAAGCTTCGGCATGATTCGCGAAGAGGTTGTCTGTGCGCAATGTGGCGGGCATCTGGGCCATGTCTTTAATGATGGTCCCGAACCTACCGGTCTTCGCTATTGCATCAATTCGGCATCACTTAAGTTTGAACCGCGCTGATCTCCGCCAGCGGGCGTTTTTGGCTGAGTCCTTTTATTCTTTTTCTTCTTTTTCTTCTTTCTGTCTCTTGTCGTAGTTCAGAATAAAATCCGGGATCTGATCCGCGCCCAGCCATTTGCCGATGATTTTCTTATCCTTGTCCAGGATATAAATGGTAGGTGTTGCCTTGATATCATACTTGCTTCTGTAATCATCAAGGCCGTCCAGGTCGATGGTATTGATCCAAGCTTCGTCTGAGAGTGATTTTTCGGCAATGAATTTACGCCAGTGATTGTCCGTCAATTCAAGGCTTACGGCAAGCACCTTCACACCTTTGTCCTTGAGTTTTTCTTTCCAGCCTTTGTAAAGCTTGGGTATTTCCTTTCGGCAGTGTCCGCAATCGGCATCCCAGAATGCAACAATTAAATAAGGTGCATCAATGCTGTACATGGAAATGATCTTTCCTTCCGGGTCCTGGCCCACGAAGTCAGGGGCCTTGTTGCCTATCAGCAAGGGCTTGAGCGCAAGGGCATCATGCACGATCTTTTTTAACTGGTCTTTGGATATCCAGGGTGCCTTGCCTTTCATATAGTATTCTTCGGCCAGATATACATATACTTTGTCCATGCCCATTATTTCTCTTTTTGCATAGCGATTAAGCATCCATGCCAATGTGTATTGATAAAGGATGCTGTCGCCTTCCACCTTCTTCAGGATGTATTCTGCCGAGGCAATTACGGAATCAGGCAACTGGGGGGTGAGGTCTTTCATAAAGGTGACCAACTTTTGATGAAAGACGGGCGTTCTGAGCAATCCCGGATCGCTGAAATCAAAACCGTCAAAGTAATGGCTCTTATAGTAGCGATAGGGATAGCTGGAATCTGCTTCACCGGTTTCCGGGTCAACCGGAATCTCCGGGATGTCCGGCTCATCCAGCGCTTTTAAGAACTTGGCATAGAATGTTTGCGGATATTTTTTCTTTATTTCTGCACGAAAAGACCGGACATCAGAGTCGAGATTTTCCATTGTTTCTTTAAGTATGGCAGCGCTGTCCGGTTTCTCCTCTTTAATTTTCAGATAGCGCGCACTGGCCTTTTCATAGGCTTCCCGCTTTGAAATGATATGTTTCATATCACGATAGAACAATTCATTGTCCAGTGATCCGCTGACTTTCATATTCTCAACAAAATCGGGGGCGTGTGTTTCAAGCGTGAAGTCCTGATCATCGGCAATGATAAATTCAAAATATTTCTCGCCCGGCACTACCAGCAGATACATGCCCCGATCAATGGCTTTATCTCCTTTCATCTCAATGACTCCTTCCGAGTCGAAGTAAAGGGTGTCCTTAATGTATTTTGAATTTCCCAGGTGATAGGCCAGAATGGCTGTGGTATCTTTAAACTCCGGAATTTTGATTGTGATATGATAACCCTCCTGGGCAGACATAGCTATAGAAACGAAGGTGACGGTCAACAACAGGATCATTCTTTTCATTATCATCATCAAAATTTGTTTTGTTCCCCCCAAAAATAATGACTGGACTTCTAGTTAATGAATATTGAAGCGGCCTTTGTTCGATCAGAATTCATAAATAATTGTTAAATGTCAGGCTGCCCCTGATCCTGCATTTTTATGAATTCAGCCGGACATTCGAGGAAAGTTGGATTTTTAAAGTATTATCCTCCTGCAATTGCACATTACTCTTTATTTTTAATCACCTCACTATGAAATGCGCAATACTGGATGATGCTTGTCCCGACAGACTGATCCTGGAACGCTACTGCCAGCGGACAGAGATATTCGATTCGGTTTTTTCGACTGACGATCCGTCTGCCTTTCTCGATTATCTGAAAGCGCATCGGGTCGACATGGTCTTTATTGATGTACATCTTCCGCGCAAGAGCGGTTTCGAAGTAATGCAACTCCTTGACGAATCACTTGCCGTGGTTTTTATCAGTGCCGATCCGCTCAGTGCTGCTTCTGCTTTTGACCATGATGCCATTGACTTCCTGCTCAAGCCGATTAGTTTTAAACGCTTTCAGCGATCGGTTGAGAAGGTAGCCGACTATCAATCGGCTCTGCAGGCTCTGCTCAATTCCGAGAACAAGGAAGAAGAGCTGTTCATAAAAGTGAAAGGCTCTTACGTGAAAATAAATCTGGACGAGTTGCTCTACATTCAGGCAAATGGCGATTATGTGCGCTTCGTACTGGAAAATCAGGAGTATATTATCCATTCCACTCTGAAGAATGCTCTCAGTGGCCTGCCCGAAAATGATTTTATGAAAGTCCATCGCAGCTATGCCATCAACCTCAATAAGGTATGCGATGTAACCTCCAAATATGTGGAAATCGGTGATCAACGCATAGCTGTCAGCAAATCCAACCGTGAGATTTTGAAGAATCGTCTCAATCTATCCTAATAGAGTGACATGTCGAAGCGTCTTCTGTATTTGCGCGTCATTTCATGCGTTCTTCCTAATAAGTTGAATATGGCAATAACGGCTTTCCTCGCTCCCTCATTGTCATATTGCTTCTCTTCCAGAATGACGTCAATCATTTGCCTGAGTGCCCGGTCCCAGTCGGCATTGCGAATAGCTTCAATGGCATCAAGGTAGACACTTTTTATTGCGCTATCCTCCAGCTCTTCCGCTTTGCTGCCTTTCATGAGCAATGCAGCGAGGGTCTTGATCGCATCTGCTTCTGCAAAGATCGAACTGTCTTCCCTGATATCTTTGAGAAGCTGAAGGGCTTTCTCAGGCTCCGTTCGGTATATCAAGCGGGCCATGGCCAGTCTGGCCTCTTTGTTTTGCGGATGTTCACTGATGAATTCTTCAAGCCGTGGCAGGGCGCTTTCCCGGTTTCCGGAGTTTATTTCTTCCAGAATCCTGTTCAATTCAATTTTTTCTTCGTTGGGGATGTGCTTTTCAAGCCAGCTTAAAAAGGAATTTTCGGGAATTACTCCTGTAAACTCATCCGTGACTTTTCCATTGGCAAAAAGTTTTACGGCAGGAATGCCCCTGATCCCGTAGCGGGCTGACAGCTCCGGATTTTCATCCACATTTACTTTTTTAAGCTCCCATTTCCCATTGCTGTTTTGATAAGCACGCTCCAGAATGGGGCCCAGCATTTTGCACGGGCCACACCAAGGCGCCCAGAAATCAACTACCACAGGCTTTTCCTTGCTTAAATTGATTACTTCTTCTTCGAAATTCATTACATCGTTCATAGGCTGGCTTTTTGCTGATGCTATCAAAGCCAGATTAACCCATTTGCAGGCGAATTTGGTTTCAAAAAATGAGAAAAAGCGCAAAGCGAAAGAAGGCTCCTGCCCGGGCCGTTGCTTTTAGTGCATATATGGCTTATCCCTCTCATTTATATGCATTCTTTTGCTATATCGCAGTGTGCAAAAAAAGAAAGGGCGCCTTTAGGTTTTAAGAAAGGAAGTTTTACCTTTGCCCGAGTAATTTTTTGAGGGAATAAATGTTTGGAAGCATGGTAAAATCAACAGGCGGACACTCCGCTGCAATCAGCCCCGTTCTTAGACTCTCCTCATTCGCCATCATTCTGGCAAACTCCACATCACTTTTTGCGCAAAATGCAGACAATGCCTCCGGCAATTTAAGCCAGTCAACCATTGTCGGCCTGATCGTGCTTGTACTGGCCATACTGACATATGGTGTGCTGGTATTTGGCGACAGACTGCTGAAAGTGTCAATCAAGGAGATTGCTTTGGAAAAAGGTATGCCGGCTGATGAGATTCAGAAGAAATATTCATTGGTCCCGCCTTTGATTCCTCACAGAGAAAAGGCGATGCGCGAGGTGATCACCATTAATAAAGGCTTTGATGTCTACATTAAGGGCAGGGCAGAAAAAGAAATCAGCGATCTGAAAAGCGCAAGCTATGCCGTCAAACCGATTGACTTCCCTGGCATTAGCCCGATTCCAAAATTGCTTGTAAAAGAAGGCGATCGGGTGAAGGCCGGTGATCAGCTCTTCTATGACAGGCACCGCCCCGATATCAAATATGTCGCCCCGGTGAGTGGCGAAGTGGTGCAAATCATCCGAGGTGAGAAGCGCAAAGTGGAAGAAGTGATTATCCTGGCGGACAATAAAATAGAATACCGCGATTTCGGCAAGGCGGATCCCAAATCACTGAGCAGAGAGGCCATTGTAGAAAAGCTTATTGAGAGCGGTACATGGCCTTTTCTCGTTCAAAGACCCTATGGCATTGTCCCCGATCCTGCTGACGAACCCAAAATGATCTATATATCCGCATTCAACACAGCCCCGCTTGCTTCGGATTATGACTTTGTGATGCAGGGACAGGATGCGCTTTTCCAAAAAGGCATTGACGTGTTGAATAAACTCTGCGATAATAAGGTTCACATCGGACTGAATGCGAAAAAGACGCATGCTACGGCCTTTACCGGAGCGGAGGGAGTAAGTTTTCACTGGTTTGAAGGTCCGCACCCGACAGGAAACTCCGGAATTCAGATTCACCATATCGACCCGATTAAAAAAGGGGAGACGGTCTGGACCATCAAGCCGCTTGATGTGCTCACACTCGGGCGCCTATTTGAAGAAGGACGCTACAATGCTGAAAGGGTGGTGGCCCTTGCCGGATGCGAAGTGAAATCACCGAAGTATTTCCGGACCATACAGGGAGCTTCTATTGAGAATATGGTAAAAGACAATCTGCTAAACGAGCATGTGCGCTACATCAGTGGTGATGTATATACGGGAAAGAAGATTGAAGCCAACGGCCATATCGGCTTTTCGGATGATCTGGTCACAGTGATACTGGAAGGTGACGAATATGAAATGTTTGGCTGGTTGTTGCCCTCTTATCCAAGGCCTTCCGTTTCGCCCACATTCCTTTCCTATTTCTTTCAGGGAGAAGAGCTGGAGGTCAATACAAATATGCACGGAGAAGAACGGCCGTTCGTTGTGACGGGGCTTTATGAGCAATTGCTGCCCATAGATACATATCCCCTGCACTTGTTTAAAGCCATCCTGACGGAAGATTTTGAACGCATGGAAGGCCTGGGTATTTATGAACTGCTCGAAGAAGACGTGGCACTTTGTGAATTTGCCTGTCCTTCGAAGTCGCCTCTGCAAAAGATCATGCGACAGGGATTGGATATGGTAAGAGAGGGTTAAAAAATTAATTAACAAACGAAGAAGCATAGAGATGAAGAAATTATTAAGGCAATTCTTCGATAACATGGAGCCGAAAGCCAGGAAGAATAAATACCTGTATACGACTTTTCAGGCTTTCCACACCTTCCTGTTTGTTCCCAATCACGTAACCCGCAACGGTTCACATATTCGGGATGGTATGGATATCAAACGACTGATGGTGCATGTGGTCATTGCCATGCAACTGGCATTGCTTTTCGGCATGTACAACATCGGCCATTGGCACTATGCCGCCTATGGCGAATATGTCGGTTTGGCCGAAGGCATTATCCCCAAATTCCTCTTTGGATTTTTCCAACTGCTTCCGGTAATCATTGTAGCCCATGTGGTGGGACTGGGAATCGAATTCTTTTTTGCAGCAAACCGGGGTGGGGAAGTGGAAGAAGGATTTCTCGTTACCGGTATGCTGATCCCCTTGATCATGCCGCCAGATATTCCTTTATGGATGGTTGCAGTTGCTACAGCCTTTGCCGTTATTTTAGCGAAAGAAGCTTTCGGGGGAACCGGGCAAAACATACTGAATGTGGCACTTGCTTCGCGGGTCTTTGTCTTTTTCGCCTATCCTACCTTTATCTCCGGTGATACCTGCTGGATAACCTGGGACACCAATATCCTGCACCGGCTTTTCGGTCTGGGAGCTAAAGTAGCGGAGTATGGTCCTGAATCGAGTGCGGTGGTACAGGGATTCTCCGGAGCGACACCGCTTGGACTGGCCGCGAGTGGCCTTCAGACAGGGGATCAGACCCTGCAGGGCCTCGATGCCATCACGCATCAATTCAGCTGGTGGGAAATGTTCTTTGGCTTTATCCCCGGTTCCGTGGGCGAAACCAGTGCTTTTCTGATCATACTGGGGGCAGTATTCTTGCTTGTTACTCGTATTGCAAGCTGGCGTATCATGCTATCCATGTTTGCAGGGGCTGTCTTTGTAGGCCTTGTTTTCAATTTTATGGGACTTAATGCCTTCCTGCAAGTACCCTGGTACTACCAGCTGGTAATGGGATCTTTCTTCTTTGCCATGGCATTCATGGCGACCGATCCGGTTACTGCGGCACACACAAACGAAGGGAAGATTGTATATGGATTTATGATCGGTGTCATGGGTATGATTATCAGAGTGCTCAATCCGGCCTATCCGGAAGGATGGATGCTTGCCATTCTGCTGATGAATGTCTTTGCACCGACCTTTGATCACATCTTCATTCAAAAGAACATTAAAAAACGACTGGCACGTGGATAAGAATAGTAATTTATACCTGATAAGTTATGCGGCAATTATGACCATTATTGTGGCGGTCTTGCTTTCGGCCATCTCGGAAGTGCTGAAAGAACCGCAGCAAAAGAATGAATTGCTTGCACAAAAGAATGATATTCTCAAATCGGTCGGCATGGACACAGTTCCGGATATTGAAAGCTTCTATGCGGAGAACATTGAGGGCATAGTTATCAATGATAAAGGTGACATCATTGAAGGGCTGGATCCCCTCTCTGTCAACCTGAAGGTGGAAGGAGCTAAGAAAGACCCGGCTACCAGGAACTACCCACTCTTTATATTCAACAATCCGGCCGGCAACAAAAACTATATCGTTCCGGTCCGGGGATTTGGTTTATGGGGCCCCATCTGGGGTTATGTGGCACTTGAAGATGACCTGAATACCATAAAAGGGGTTGCCTTTGATCATGAGACGGAAACCCCGGGTCTCGGTGCAGAGATAAAAACCGACTGGTTTCAAAAGCAATTTGTGGGTAAGAAGATATTTGACAATGACCAGTTTGTCGGTGTCGTTGTGAAAAAAGGACGCATTAGCGACCCGACCCATGAGGTGAAATCAATCTCCGGAGCTACTTTGACTTCGAACGGAGTAACGAAGATGCTGCGGGATGGCCTCAAGGCTTATTTGCCCTACTTTGAAAAACTGAAAAAAACTTCCTGATATGAGCGAAGCAGTAAAAACAGCAGATGGCCTGCCCAAGCAGGGATGGCTCTCTAAAAAGCAGCGGAGACTGTTATTCGACCCGCTGAACGACAACAACCCGATTACGGTACAGATTCTGGGTATTTGCTCAGCCCTTGCCGTAACCACTCAGATTAAACCGGCCTTCGTAATGGCGGTTTCCGTTACTCTGGTGGTGGCTTTCTCCAACCTGATCACCTCCCTGCTGAGAAATACGATTCCTTCCAAAATCAGGATGATCGTGCAACTGATGATTATTGCCACGCTGGTAACCATCGTAGATCAGGTTTTACATGCATTTAGCTACAGTGTTTATAAGGAACTGACCGTGTTCGTTGGATTGATCATCACTAATTGTATTGTGATGGGACGTCTCGAAGCATTTGCCATGGCCAACAAACCCATGGATTCCTTTCTTGATGGTATTGGCAATGGCCTTGGATATGGCGCCATTCTCATTATTGTCTCATTCTTCAGGGAGCTGCTTGGAAGCGGTACGATTCTCGGCAATAATGTCATTAAACCGCTGGGGCTGTATGATATGGGCTATGTAAACAATGGAGTGATGCTCACACCGGCTGCAGCCATGTTTGTAATTGGTATCCTTATCTGGATTCAGAGAAGCAGAAACAAAAAATTGATTGATATCTCCTAAAAAAAAGCCTTATGGATTATCTGAATTTGTTTATAAAATCGGCTTTTATTGAGAATATGGTCCTGGCTTATTTCCTGGGCATGTGTTCTTACCTGGCCGTTTCAAAAACAGTAAAAACCGCCTTCGGGCTGGGAATGGCTGTCATCTTTGTACTGGGAATAACAGTCCCGATGAACTGGGCCATTGAAACCTATTTCCTTAAGCCTACCGGTGTCTTTGGCGTGGACCTGACTTTCCTCAAGTTCATCGTCTTCATATCTGTGATTGCATCGATGGTGCAGTTGGTAGAAATGGTGGTTGAGAAATTCTTTCCGCCCCTCTATACGGCACTGGGTATATTCCTGCCTCTGATCACGGTGAATTGCTCCATCCTTGGTGGTGCACTCTTTATGAGCAACCGGGAATACACCTTTGGTGAGTCGGTAGTCTTTGGAATCGGAGCCGGATTTGGCTTCTTCATTGCCATTGTCGCACTGGCATCCATCAGAGAGAGAATCCGATACAGCAAAATTCCCGCACCTCTGCGCGGATTGGGTATTGCCTTCATCATTACAGGGCTCATGGGATTGGCATTTATGGGCTTTATGGGCATTAAATTATAAATTGAATTAAATACCAAAGGGAATGACTTTATTAGCAGTCAATTACAGCGTAATCGTCTTCAGTGTACTGGCCTCGCTGACCATTATATTCTTCCTGACGGCTTTGCTTGTCTATGCCAAGACAAAACTGGTGCCTTCGGGAAAGGTGAAAATCATTATTAATGGACAGGAAGATGAACCGGTCGAAGTAGATCCGGGCTCCAATCTTTTGGTGGCGCTTGCCAATGAGAATATTTTTCTTCCTTCTGCCTGCGGTGGTGGTGGAACCTGCGCACAGTGCAAATGCCAGGTAATCGAAGGTGGCGGAGATATCCTCCCGACCGAGGTGGGGCACTTCACAAGAAAGGAGATAGAAGAGCACTGGCGACTTGCCTGTCAGGTGAAAGTAAGGCAGGACATGAAGATTCAGGTGCCCGAAGAGGTATTTGGTATCAAGAAATGGGAGTGTGAGGTTATCTCAAATCACAACGTGGCCACCTTTATCAAAGAATTTGTGGTCCGGCTGCCCGATGGCGAACACCTTGACTTTGAACCGGGCGGGTATATTCAGATTGATGTGCCACCCATCGTGGTGAACTACAAAGATATTGACGTTGAAGAGGAGTTCAGGGAAGATTGGGATAAGTTCAATATGTGGGATCTCGTCATGATCAATGATGAACCCATCTTCAGAGCATACTCCATGGCCAACTATCCGGCCGAAGGTGATATTATTATGCTCAATATCCGTATTGCCACACCACCGTGGGATCGAAAGAAAAACAAATTCATGGATGTCAATCCCGGCATCTGTTCTTCCTACGTATTCTCCCGAAAACCGGGTGATAAGGTGACCATTTCAGGGCCTTACGGTGAGTTCTTCATCAAGCCCTCCAACCGCGAGATGGTTTATATTGGCGGTGGTGCCGGAATGGCTCCGCTTCGCTCTCACATTTTCCACCTTTTCAAAACCGAGAAGACCAAACGCAAGGTATCCTACTGGTATGGTGCCCGTTCTGTTCGGGAGCTCTTTTATACCGAGCAATTCAGGGAAATAGAGAAGGAATTCCCGAATTTCGAATATCACATCGCACTCTCCGAACCCTTGCCGGAAGACAACTGGACCGGCCCCGTAGGATTCATTCACCAGGTGGTACTTGAGAATTATCTTAAGAATCACCCCGAGCCCGAAGAATGTGAATATTACATGTGCGGACCACCCCAGATGCTTGCGGCTGTCCTCAATATGCTCGATGAGCTGGGTGTGCCGGATGAGAACATCGCATTTGACGACTTTGGAGTCTGACTTCAAAATCAAGTAATATCCGAAAACCTGCACGATGTGTGGGTTTTCGTTTTTTAATCTCAAGATTCTGATCTATGAAACGGACTGTATTGCTCTATTTGATGATAGCAGGTCTTATTGTCTCTTCGTGCAAGTCCCCGGGGAATAAAGAAAACGAGGAGCTTGTAAGCCTCGAAGGACGTACCATGGGAACGGAGCTCAATGTTCAGTATATCGATTCTTTGAAGAGGGACTTTTCAAAGGAGGTGGATTCCGTATTAATTGAGGTGAACAATTCGATGTCAACCTATATCCCTAATTCACTGATAAGCATCTTCAACAAGATGGATACGGCCGGTACTCTGGAAGTGGATCGGCACTTTTATCAGGTACTGCTCATTGCCAAAGAAATTCACCGCGAAAGTCATGGAGCATTTAATCCGGCCCTTTATCCACTTATCCACTATTGGGGCTTCTCAGGAGGCACCGCGCCTGACGAAATTGACAGTTCTAAAGTGGATTCCCTTTTGAAGATATGCAACTTCGATCTGATCCACGGAACGATGGCTATCAGCGGAGAAGGAGATACCAGTTATTATGTGACAAAGGACGATGGCCGGGCCCAGTTGGACTTTGGTGCTATTGCAAAGGGCTATGGTGTGGATGCCGTTCACGACCTGCTCAGAAGCAGGGGGATTGCTTCCTTGATGGTTGATATTGGTGGTGAGGTTCGTTGCAGCGGAGTGTACACCGATGGAAAAGCATGGCGCATCGGGATTGAAGATCCCATAAAAAGTACGGTGAATTCCAAAAAAGCAATGCAGGTCATTGCCCTGGAGAATAAAGCCATAGCCACATCCGGAAACTATCGGAATTTCAGAATAATCAACGGACAGAAGATGGTGCATACCATTAATCCGGCAAGTGGTTATCCTGAATTGAATTCGCTGCTAAGTGTATCGATTGTTACTGAGGACTGCACCCATGCCGATGCGTATGCGACATCATGTATGGTGCTGGGACTCGAAGGCGCCAGGGAGCTGATTTCGAAAAATCCTGACATTGAAGGCATGCTCATTTACGGCATAGAAGAAGGAGAACTGGAGTATTGGAGCAGCCCCGGTTTTAAAGAAATAACGCTAAAGGATTAAACTTTCCCGGTTTCGATAAAAGGAAGGTCGTTTCCCTCGGCTTTGCATTCTTCAGTAGGATTCGTGCTTCCGCAAACGGTACATTGCCCGAGTTCATCCTGCAAATAGGGATTGTTGGTCGAGCAGGTGCCGTTAAATTTGCCATCTTTCTGGAAAATGATTTTTACTGCGAATCCGGCCACGGCCAAACCAATAAGTGCAATAGCCAGCAAAAGTGTCGTTAACATGGAATTAATTTTATGCTATATTTCTTAAATAACCACTTATTCAATCACAAGGTTCATGAAAGCAAAGTTACAAGCATTTGAACGAATTTTAATCATAATGGACGAGCTTAGATCGCAATGTCCGTGGGATAAAAAGCAAAGCATCGAGTCGCTTCGAAAGCTGACCATAGAAGAGGTCTATGAACTGGCAGATGCCATCTCGAAAGGAGATATGGATGAGCTGAAAGAGGAGCTGGGAGATGTCATGCTGCACATTGTTTTTTACGCTAAAATTGCCGAAGAACAAGGCGCTTTTGACATTGCCGATGTGATAAATGAAGAATGTGAAAAGCTGATCGAAAGACACCCGCACATATACGGGGATGTGGTGGCAAATGATGAGGCCACGGTAAAACGCAATTGGGAACAAATCAAACTGAAAAGCGGCAAGAAATCGGTACTGCAGGGAGTCCCCGACTCGCTGCCGGCCATGATAAAAGCCCTGAGAATGCAGGAAAAGGCAGGACAAGTAGGCTTTGAATGGGAAAAGACGGAAGAAGTATGGGAAAAAGTCAAAGAAGAAATGGCCGAATTGCAGGATCATGTATCCAATCCCGATGCACCGAAAGAAGCCCTTGAAGACGAATTTGGCGATTTGCTTTTTGCTTTGATCAATTATGCCCGCTTCCTTGATATCGACCCGGAGCTGGCTCTTGCAAAGACCAACAACAAATTCAAGAAGCGCTTTGAGTATATTGAGCAAATTGCTGAAAAGAATGAAACCAGTACCAGCGAGATGAGTCTGACGGAAATGGACCGGATCTGGAACGAGGCCAAAGATCTTGAGCGAAAAAACAAAAGTTAAGAGAATGAAGAAGGAAATAAATTCAATTCCGGCTGACTTTGCCCCTGACTCCAGCGTATGGATCTATCAGGCAGACCGCTTACTGACCGACAGGGAAACAGATAAAATAAAGAAACTCATTCATGAGTTCAGCACACGGTGGACGGCTCATAATCTTGAGTTAAAGGCATGGGGAGATGTTTTTTATAATCGTTTTATCGTTCTTGCAGTCGACAACTCCGTAGCCCCGGCCAGCGGATGCTCCATTGACAAATCGGTTCATTTCTTAAAAGAGCTTGAAAGTCATTTTGGAATTCATCTCTTCGATCGGCTTCATATTCCCTATATCAGCAATGGAGAGATCGTTCGCATTCACAAATCAAAGCTTAAAGAGGCGATTGAAGAGGGGGCGATCTCGGGAGAGACGCTTGTTTTTGATCATACCGTTCAGAGATTGCAGGACCTGAAAGAGCGATGGATAAGGCCGCTCAAGGAGTCATGGGCAGCTTATCTCCTTACTGATCGCTGATTATTTCTCGTCAAAAAAGCGAATGTAGCCATTGATATTCCGGTAAGCCTGGTTAATCAGTTTCTTGTCAAAAAAATCCGGGTTGAGGTCATAACCTATCCGATTCCGCATTTGCTCATATTCCGGATGGGCTGTATCGGCCATGATGCGTTTTATTTTCCTGTAAGCCCTCGGGCCGCCACAATTTTCAGGGGGGCGGTTGTATTCTCCATCCACACACAATGGGCAGTCGAACCCTTTTTTCTTTCGCAGCACTTTTTCAACAATCAGTTCGTGCTGCCAGTAATCTTTAAAGTCATAGATGTATTCCAGACGTTCTCCCACGCCCGCAATGCAGTCCTGCAGACAGATCTCGCGGGATGATATCACTTCATGATGGGCGAACTTATCCTGGAAAAATGGAAGACTGAGATAATATCCTTCATAGTGAAATTCATAGAGTTGTCTGTTCTCCCAGCCGAAAGCAATCTGAATAACATGGTGCAATTCATGGAAACTTGAATCGGCACGCACGACAATGCGTCTCCAGGGTTGGGGAACCACCATTCTCAGCTTGATACAGATTTGGAAAAATACCTTGTCCATGAGGAGCGTACGAGTTAATTCTAACGGGAAATTCCTGTATTTTTACGTATAAGTCAAAAAAATCGCCATTTATTTTTGCGTTGAAAGTGCATAAAAGCAAAGATTTGAATGCATTGAAGTATATTTTCTCTCGTAAATACCGATAGGATCACAAGTCGTGAAATATTGCCGAATATTCTTGTTTCTGACCTTATTGATAAGCATCGGCCAGATACTGGATGCCCAAATTATTGGGAATAATCGTTTCAATCAGTGGTATTTTGGTGACCATTGGACGCTGGATTTCAATTATGATCCTCCGCTGCACACCAAGAGTTCTGCCATGAGCAGTTTTGAGGGCTCGGCCTCCATAGCCGATCAGAACGGCAATCTTCTTTTTTATACGAATGGCGAAAAGATCTGGAACAGAAACAACCAGGTGATGCCCAACGGGAGCGGATTGCTGGGTGATGAAGCAGCAGCTATGCCGGCCCTTATAGTTCCGGTTATCGGAAACCGCAAGAAATACTATGTCTTTACCACGGACGGCTCTACCACCGATCCGAGCAACGGCCCGCTGGGTCGTTTTGACGGCTTGCATTACTCCATTGTCGATATGGAGCTCAACGGGGGCCTTGGAGATGTGGTTCCGGGAGCCAAAAATGTCTATCTGGTGGACTCTACAACCGAGCGCATCATTGCCATGGACGGTGCCAACGACCGTGAGTACTGGGTCATCACTCAGTTGCACGCCTCCAGGGTTTACTATGCCTACAAAGTGGACTGCAACGGAGTAAGTCAGAACCCGATTGTCTCAAATGTAGGATTGCCTCTGATTCAACTCTTCTTCGGCATCGAGTCATATGGTTATATGAAACCCAACCATGCGGGCACCATGGTAGCATCCGTTGTGAGCGATCCTGCCTTTTCGGGTCTGGTACAACGCATACAGTTGATGGATTTTGATCCATTTACGGGCATATTCTCCAACCCGAGACTCATTTCAGGTACGGCAAACGCGTATTACGGAATAGAATTTTCTCCGAATGACTCCGTCCTTTATGTAGGCGATTTCATTGGCAAGAAGATTCTCAATTACCAGGTATATGCCCCCAATGTACAGGCTACTGAACAGGTCGTCCATTCTTATTCGGGCTTTGGTTTTGATGTAGGAGCCATGCAGCTGGCACCCAATGGGAAAATATACATTCGCAGAACAGGCAAGCTGGACCATATAGCCAACCCCGACAACTACAGCAATCCCGGATTTCAGGCTGACGTGGTTAATTTGATCAGTCCGCCTCTGTTAATTGCTACGGGGTTGCCCACCTTTTTTGACATCTGGCCACCGGAACTGGTGCTTCCCGATACCACTATCTGCTGGGGCGACAGCATCAATCTTGGCGTAAATACAATTCCCGGATTTAGCTATACCTGGCATCCCGGCACCTGGCTTTCCGATTCTAGCATTCCCGACCCGCTGGCCTATCCACGCAACGATATCGAATACATGGTGGTGGCTTCAAATGGTTTTTGTTTTGATACGGCTAAATTCAATATCAAGGTGCTGGGTGATTCGCTGTATATAGAGTCATCAACCGGAAGCTTTGACTGGTGTCCTACGCATAGCATGGAGCTAAGTATCACCAGTGGAGACTGTCTGCAATGGATTGTTAACGGCTCTGCCGACCCGGCTGATACTCTGAATAGTATTGCAGTTACTGAGACCGGGCTGTACAGGGCAGCTGTAATAAATCCCTGTGGGCGCATTGATACCGTGGAAGCTACGGTCTATGTGACACCACCCGTGGCCATTACCAATCCGCTTGACAGCGTGAGGATATGTCCGGGCGAAAAGCAAATGCTTATTGGTGCCGGTGGTCAGATTCTGAGATGGAAGTTTAACGGCAATGTAATCCCGGGAGAAAACAAGGTTTATCTCTTTGCCGAAAAGGCCGGAGTCTATGAGGTCGTGGTGAGTGACACATGCAATCTGCTTGATTCTGCGCAGATTGTGCTCCGGTATTACCAAAAGCCAACGGCAGTATTTAATGTTAAGGATTCTCTATGGCTTTGTCCAGGCAGCGATACGATTATAACAGCAGGAGGTGGCACAGTAGTCGACTGGTTGAAAGATGGAATATCTCTGGGCCTGACGGACAGCACTTTGCTCATAAATCAGGGAGGAGCCTACAGCGCAATTGTAAGCAATAACAACGCCTGCCTTGACACAGGAACTGTGTTTGTAACTTATCTGTCTCCGGCCACGCAGCTTATTACGGAAAGAGACACGAGCATATGCAGAGGCGATACACTGCGTCTGCATTCACCTGCTGGCGGGGTCCGCAGTTGGAGTCCTGCGGCACTATTTGATTGTGATACCTGCCGAACAGCTGCTCTTTTCACCACAAGAGATACGATGGTCAGATTGCGCTATACGGCCAGTGAGGGATGCACTTTTGAAGACAGTATTCAAATTTCCATTCTCAGTTTGCCCGCTCTTACTGTTTCTGCTGATATTGCTCTTTGTCCGGGCGATTCTGCGCTGCTCAGTGTCAGCGGAGCCCAATCCTATCTATGGAATTCCTCAGCATGGCTATCCTGCGACACCTGTTCGCTCACCTGGGCCTTTCCCGGACAGAGCGAGACTGTATCGGTGACAGGGTGGGGGAGCAATGGTTGCCGATCAACTGACAGCGTTGATATCACAGTTTATCCCAAGCCTCAGCTGTCTCTGACAGGGCCTGATACGGTATGTTTCCGGGAACTAGTGCAATGGACAGCGAGTGGTGCCGATTCCTTCAGCTGGAGTAGCAATGCATTGTCTTGTCTCGACTGTCCCGCTCCCACATGGATTGCAAAAAGTAGTGAGACAATAGAGGTCATAGGAATTAATAATACAGGATGCCGCGATACCATAAGGCATCCGGTCTTTGTCTTTGCTCCGGGAAGTATAAAAATTGCAGGAGACAGCACACTTTGCTTTGGCGACACTACGGTCCTGGGCCTTTCTACTCCGGCTCCGATGTCACAGATCAGTTGGTCACCGCAGGGTATCATCGATTGTGTGAGTTGCGACAGCGTCAAAGCTTTCCCAGTGACCGATACCTTCATTACTGTCGCTGCGGTCACGACAGATGCCTGTCAGATATCGGATACCATCAGAATACATATACTGCCTCTGCCGAAGGTGCTGGCCGGTTCTGACACAACGCTTTGTGAAGGCTCCGTTCTTTCACTTTCCGCATCCGGAGCAGATCAGTATCGTTGGCAATCGGCACATGCCCTGTCCTGCATGAGTTGCCCGCAAAGTCAGCTTAAAGCCGTGTTTAGCGAGAATATTCTTCTCTATGGTACGGATCAGAAAGGCTGTACGGGAACAGACACATTGAAGCTGCAGGTTTTGCCGGCTCCATCTATAATTTTTTCAGGCGATACGGCTGTTTGCCCGGAGGATACGTTTTCTGTACAGGCAACAGGTCTTAAAAGCTACCAATGGACCGGCCCCTATGCCTTTGATTGTGATACTTGTTCGAATGTCCGTTTTACCGTTTCGGCCGAGGCCACCATTTATCTGAGCGGCCCGGGATACAATTCCTGTCCGGGCCTCGATTCCCTTTATGTGCGCATTATTCCTCCATCCATGGTGTTTTTTGCAGCAGATACATCCATCTGCGAAGGCGACAGCAGTCGGATTGAACTGAGCGGAGTACAAAGCGTAAGCTGGAATGCTGCGGCAGACATTGCTTGCGACACCTGCTTGTTAACGGCTGTTTATCCCGATAAACCCGTCACGCTGTATACCGAGTATCTTGCTGTAAATCAATGTCGATACCGTGATTCGATTCGTATCAATGTGCATGCCCGGCCGAAGATCAGCTTTCAGCCCTCCGCGCTTGCGATTTGCCGGGGTGAGATTGCCGAAATTCAGGCATCCAGTGATATCGATGCCTCATTTAAGTGGTCTGTTGCCGGCCTGAATGCCTGTGACACCTGTCCCTCTTTGAATTTCCGGCCGGATGCCAGTGTGAAAGTCTACCTCACGGCCAGATCTGAATTTCTTTGTGAAACAGTAGACAGTGTTTTTGTGGATGTTCATCCGCTTCCGGCTCAGTTCATAGCATCAAAGGACAGTATTTGCCCGGATGAACCCTTCACATTGAAGGCCAATGCCGCTTACACCCTGTTTTGGAGCGGTGACTCCGCGTTGTCGTGCAATCAATGCGATAGTCCGGTAATCAGGATCAATGAACCCGTAATGATTCTGGCCTTGGCGCGTGATAGTCTGGGATGTGAGGGAATGGATACCGTGCTCCTTACTCCCTATCAAAAACAAGAATTGTTTGCCGCACCGGATACAAGCATTTGCGAGAACGACAGCATCCGGGTGCATGCCATGAATCATGTGAGCTATTTCTGGTATCCGGCCGCATGGTTTGATGATCCCTCATCTCCTTCGCCCCTGGCTTTCCCGAATGACAGCAGCTGGATTTATGTGCGAGCCAAAGATGCACACGCATGCAGCAGCCTGGATTCCCTATTTATTGCTGTTTCTCCGGCACCTGATGCATACGCTGGAAAAGACACCAGCATTTTCAAAGGGATGCCCGTAAAACTCTCGGGAAGTGGGGGAGTGACGTATCTCTGGCGACCGAGCAATCAGTTTGCAGACCCGAATCAAAGGGAAGTGGTCGCCTTTCCGCCCCCGGGCGAGAATATTTACATTTTGGAAGTGAAGAACGAGATAGGCTGCCGGGGCTTTGATTCCATACGGGTAAGCGTACTCATCCCCGAGGAGCTCCGTGTTCCCAATGCATTCTCACCCAACGGAGACGGTGTGAACGATCTCTTTTATCTGCCAAATCTTCACTACTATCAATTGCTCTCCATGGAAGTGTACAACCGCTGGGGGCATCTTGTCTATTCTTCCAAAGACAACAGTGGCTGGGATGGCAGATATGCCGGTAGCAGACAGTCTGCAGGCACTTATATCTATGTCATTCACCTGATAGAGCCGGGTGGCAGAGAGGTGATACGCAAGGGAAATATCACCCTTATCCGTTAATTAGTTCGTAGCCGGCTCCAGTTTATAATGATGCTCGGGCTTGTACTCCAGTGCCCATAACCATATGGGCCATACAAAAAATCCACCCACGATGGCTCCTACGTTGGGCACTTCATCCCGGCTGAAGTAGTCTGTCAGTTCTTCATAGCCTTCTTTCTTGATGCGAACCACATTGTCACTGAAAACAATTCTTTCATCTTCATAGACCACGGGTGAGCGGCCCAAATACTCATCATTGACATAAACCTCGGCCCCCGGGGGATCGGTCGTAATGAGGGTGGTGCTGGCACAGGAGCTCATAAAGGCAATCAGAGCAAATCCAAGAAGGAATAAAGCTGAATTCCGGTAATTTTTGATCATGACTTAAACTTTTCTTATTAAAAAATCAGCATCATGAGAACCTCGTAAAAATCGTGCCATTTAAACTCTACAAAGGCTCAAAATGTGCAGAAAAATGTCTTAAAAAAGGAGGCTCCTTTACAATCCTGTAGCCACGGGCTTTCTCCTTTTCAGCGATGATGTCATCCATGATCTCAATCACATAGTCAATATGGCTTTGCGTATAAACCCTCCTAGGGATGGCCAGGCGTACGAGCTCTTTCGGGGCAGGGTGGAAACCCTGTTCGTCCGTCTTGCCAAACATCACAGAACCTATTTCAACGCCCCGGATACCGCCTTTGATGTAGAGTTCCACAGCCAGTGCCTGTCCGGGGAATTGTTCGGGTGGAATGTGGGAATAAAACTTTCCCGCATCGAGATAAACGGCATGGCCACCAATGGGCCAGATGACGGGCACTCCTTTGTCCTTGAGCTTCTCGCCCAGATAGGTAGTGGACCTTATCCGGTATTTAAGATAATCTGCCCGGAAGACTTCCTTCAGACCCTGTGCAATGGCTTCCATATCGCGGCCCGACAGGCCGCCATAGGTTGTAAATCCTTCTGTTATAATGAGGAGATTCTGACACGCCTCTGCCAGGGTTTTATCTTTCAGGGCGAGAAAACCACCGATATTGACAAGCGCATCCTTCTTAGCACTCATGATGCAGCCGTCTGCCAGCCGAAACATTTCCATCGCAATTTCACGGAAATCGTGTTCTGCAAACTCTTCTTCACGTTCATGGATGAAATATGCATTCTCGGCAATGCGGCAGGCATCCAGTATAAATCGAATACCATATTTTTTGCAAAGGTCTCTGACGGCACGGGCGTTGTGCATGCTCACGGGCTGCCCGCCTCCGCTGTTGTTTGTGACGGTAAGTATTAGAGCACCAACGTTCTCACTACCATATTCCCGGATTACTTTTTCAGCTGCCTCTATGTCCAGGTCACCTTTGAAGGGATAGTACTTGGCCGAGTCGGCATTGGAAGGGTGGGGGCAGTCGATGGCCGTGGCCCCGGTAAACTCAATGTTGGCCCTGGTCGTATCAAAATGGGTATTGCTGATAAAAACTTTGCCGCTTCCCCCAAGATATCCGTAGAGGATGCGCTCGGCTGCCCGGCCCTGGTGGGTTGGCAATATATGCGGATATCCTGTCAGGTCGTGAATCTCTTCCCGCATGCGGTGCCAGCTTCTGGCACCTGCATAGGACTCGTCACCGCGCATCATGCCGGCCCATTGTTCGGCACTCATGGCCGAGGTGCCACTGTCGGTAAGGAAATCAATCAGGACTTCATCGGAATTCAGAAGAAAAAGATTGTAATGTGCTTTGCGGATATACTCCTTTCTTTCGACCTCCGTAGTGGCATGGATGGGTTCTACCATTTTAATCCGAAAGGGTTCAATAATTGTCTTTGCCGGCATTGTCTTTCTTATTTTGCATCGAAAATAAGGTGCCGTTCCGGCAAAGCGAATGACCTTTGTCAGTATAAGATTTTCATTTGCATCAATGAAGGCGAATAAAGGGGTGACTGACCATGCCATCGGGCCATTCAAGCCGGATAAAATATACCCCGGGGCGGAGCTTCGCTATGTTAAGCCATCCGTCTTTGATTTCCGATTGTCCTGCCACAATCTCTTCGCGGGCCCATATATTTATAACACTTATTCTCTCAGGCGCTTTCTTTGCATCAAATCCCAGATGGATATAATCGCCTGACACGGGATTGGGATACAGATCCAGCGTATATCCTTTTTCTTTATCGGTATTCTGAAGCCCCACCTGTAATATCCGTAAACGCACATTGTCGAGATAGGCATTGTCGCCCTTGCCCGTATCAACGTCATCGTTGTCGGCTATCAGGTTGCGCGATTCGAAGCAGAGCGTAAATATTTTTCCCGCGAAAGAATCCATGGGGAGCGTTATCGTTCTGAAAGTATCATCCTCATGTGTTTCGGGCCACCAGGTAGGACTGATCTGTACACCATCTGCCGTAACCCGGAATGAGCTGGCATAGGGCAGGTCTTTAAAAACAAGCTCCTGATGAGCCGGAGAATAGGTTTGCCTGAGATCAAATTGCAAATCAAAGGCTTCGGGGAATTGAGAGGCATCTACACAAATGCAGGCTTTGGCAGAAAAGCGCGGATTCAGGTTCCAAATATTGCCGGAATCGGGTTCTGTATAGCCGTGCCGGTTTTCAAAGACTTTTCCTCCGGTAAAGAAGAGTCCGTAAAGGCCTTTGTTCCTGGCGCTGCCCCTAATACTCAGGCTGGCATTCGGGCCACTGCTGAATACCAGCGAATCAGCACTTTTCAGGTAGTTCTCAAATGAGATCGTTGCCGGGATCTGATATACAAAGCTTCGTTTCAGCTTGATTTCTTTGCTGTTGTTTTTGAGGTTCACGTCCGCAGGCCATGCCACAGCAGCCTTTACCGTATACGTTCCTACTTCAGACAATGGCAGGGCTTTGTTGAAGGTAAAATATTCGTTTTTCCCCGGATACAGGGTTTTGTTAATTACGGCCGTGTCAAGCAGGGTGTCGCCATTAACTATAAAATACATGGGAACAGAAGCGGCAGGGAAAGAATCGCATCCTTCATATCTGAGTACCACACGGAGGTATTCGGGTGTTGACAGATCAATGCAGCGCTCAGCTTCATTGTCAATGCGATAGAGCCTCAGATCCGTGTTTTGATGTTCGGCAGTAGAGAACTCCTTTCTTATTGTGTCGTTGCGTGGCTCCGGATCGCCCCCATAGTAGATGATGACAATGAGTTCTTTCTTTCCGGGGGCTGACATATCGAGAATGCCGAGAGAATCCAAGACAAAGACATCATAAGGCAATACTTCCTGATCGATTGTATAATTTTTTACGGCTGAGGTGTCATTACCAAAGAGGTAGCTCACACTTAACATTGCGCCCGCATGAAGGGTATCTACAAGCGAGTTATTGCGGATTTCGAGGCTGAGCACTTCATCGGAAGACAAATTGCAGGGAACGGCTTCAGGAGAAAGAATTGCCTCTGCCGCCAGATCACCGGGTCGTGCCGGATAGCCCAAACCTACGGCATACCAGGCATCTATTACCGATCGTACAGCATTGGAACGGCTCCCGTAAAGTTCTCTCGCAGCTTCGATAGAGCCGTTCCGCGCATCGCTGTATTGCGAAAAGACGCTCAGGTAGTAGCGTAAATTTTGAAATGCAATCCTTGCTGCGGTGTCAACCCCTAGGCCTTCAACCGTGAATGAATCCCCATTGTCATTTGTGCCGCTGCCTCCATCACTAAGCAGTTGAAACCATTTGTTCTGCACTCCACTATTGGTATGGACACCCCCGTTATCAAAAGCCGAATATTCCCAGTTTTCTCCATGGTAAGTATCCGGATTCCCGTGAAATTTGGGGTTTTCCATTGAGCGAATTCCATTTTTTGTAAACCCTTCGCCAATCCACCAGTTGAACAACGAAGTGTCGGCAAAATGCTCAATGGCAGATCCGAAAATATCACAAAAAGACTCGTTCAGGGCTCCGGGTTCATTGCGATAGATGAGGTCGGCTGTGTAGTCGACCACACCGTGGGTAAACTCATGCCCTACGACATCAAGCGTGACAAGGGGCTCGTATCCGGCCGATTTTCTTCCGTCCCCGTATGTGGTCCACCGGCCATTCCAGAAAGCATTGACATAGTCTGTAGAGAAATGCACGAATGCCAGCATTTTTGAATCTTTATTGTCAAAGCTTTTCCAGTTCAGCTTTTGATTGTAAAAATCATAGGTCATCTCCATGCCCCAATGCGCATCGGTGGCCACCTCATCCATCTGTTCATTGTAATTGTTCCAGATATTGTTGCTGTCACTAAAGTCAACCGCATTCTCATAGAGGATGCTGTTTCTCATATTGAGCGTCTGAATTCCGCCACCGCGGCCGCTTTCATTAAGTATAAAATGATCCGGGCCCACGGAGTCCGTTCTTATGCTGCGAACGCCACTGTACTTAGTGTGTGCAATTCCTTCCACTTCTGTACTGTGGATGAGTTCGGAAGCGTAGAGTATCCGGCCGTCTGCAGCTGATATAAAGTATTCTTTCTGACTCAATGGCTGAAGAGAATAAACGCGAAGTCGGTAGGCCAGCATGAAATGTCCGCTGAATTCAGGAAAGAAGCGATCGATGTATATCAACTCGGGAGAAGGATAAAAGCTGGCGTTCTCATCGTGGCTTTGCTCCTTCAGGATGGCTTCCATATCGGGATCCTGCCAGGCATAGATATTACCGGCATGCACTTCAATTGCTTTTCTTATAATTTCTTCCTCCGGCCAATTCAGTTCATCGTCAAAATACAATGATTTCCCGCGCAGGGGATTGTCTGAAATTCTGACATTTCCATGAGATTCGTGCGCCAGTGCAATGGCTCCGAACAAGGGAATGCCATTCTTTTGAAATTGAAATTTTTGATGAATATACCCGTTACTAAGTACGTCACGATCAATGAGATGCAGTTCAATGCCGGGAAGTTGGTCATAATTTCGAATTTGAGCCGCCACCATCTCAGGGCTCGTAAAAACCTGCTCCTGAGCGGGGAGAAGCAAGGGGAGAAGAGAAAGAAAGAATAGAATACAGGCTTTCATATTTGGAAGTATTACCGGATTATTCATGAGGAAACAAAAGACAAAATAAGTAAGATCAAATCATGGAAAAGACATTCCCCGGAGCTGATCTCTGTGAAAATATAAAAGTGAAGGGATTAATTCCACAGATTGTCGAAAAACAAGGATTGAAACAAAGTGCACAGGCACAAAAAGTGGTAGATTTACTGTTTCAATTTTGAGCGATTAATAAAGTCACATCAAGAGAATCCGAAAGGAGAAGAAGTCCATATCTGTTATCTGAATGACAGATCCTTAAATCAGAACAAGATGAGAGAAGCGCATTCATTTCACATCCCCGTCATGGGACTGGGATTTACCATTGATACGCCTGCAAAGGTGGCCCATTTAGGAATTGATTCGGTGCTGGCCATTGGCGACCACATGCTGATAGAAAGAATGAGAAAGCTGTATTGCACTAAGATGGGATTGCCTTACGTGGAGATCAATGAAAAACTTGATGATTTCAGAGCCAGAAGAATCACGGAATACCTGAATCTGCTGAATGAACTGGCCGAAGAAAAGCTGGAAGCCCTCCGCAATAGTATTTCCGATAAGGGGGAGATGCTCAGGGAGTATTTTGATTTGCTGCCTGACAATGCGCGCATCAAAGAGGAATTCACAAAACGATTCAAAAAATGGTCGGACTCAGTGCAGATCAGACAATGGCTGAGAGAGAATCTTAAGCCGGGCAGCATTGATGTAAACATCATGACCAAGGTGGATATGGATAAGTATGAACACGGGGAGAAACTGCCGGTTGAGAACAACGATGCACACGTCTCCCTGCGTGGTTTTGCGAAGAGTAAACTCAGGTCATCGCTCATCCTTTCTGCCGGCATGAATCCGCGCCTCTTTGGCTACATGGAGCAGTTTGAAGATTTTTATCCGGATGAAAACGGGCAGATAAAGAAAAAGATAGTATTGAAAGTCAGCGATTACCGCTCGGCCATTATCCAGGGAAAGTTTTTGGCGAAAAAAGGCCTCTGGGTGTCGGAATATCGAGTAGAATCAGGGCTTAATTGTGGCGGGCACGCATTTGCCACCACCGGTTATCTGATGGGACCCATTCTCGAAGAATTTAAAAACAACAAGGAAGAGCTGGCTGAAACCGTTTTTGCGCTTTATCGCGAAGCATTGAAGGAAAAAGGGAAAATCATTCCGGAAAAAACACCAGGAATAAAGATCAGTGCACAGGGAGGTGTGGGTACGGCAGCCGAGCATGAATTTCTGCTTGATTACTATCAACTCGATTCCGTGGGCTGGGGAACTCCGTTTCTGCTCGTTCCTGAGGTGACCAACGTGGATGAAGAAACGCTGGATCAACTGATTAATGCCCGCGAGAAGGATCTTTACCTAAGCAACATTTCACCGCTGGGTGTGCCATTTAATAATCTGAGGGGAAACAGCAAGGACCGTGAGAAGGAAGAGCGCATAGCGAACGGAAAGCCGGGCAGTCCCTGCGTCAAAAAATATCTGAAGTTCAATGATGATCTGACGGAACGTCCTATATGTACGGCTTCAAGGCAGTATCAGAACCTTAAAATCAAGGAATTGATTGCTGAGAATCTCACACCGGAATTATTTAACCGAGAATATCAAAAAGTCGTTGAAAAAACCTGTCTCTGCGTAGGTCTTTCAACTTCCGCATTGAAAGTGAATAATTTGAACCGGAAATCGGACGGGGAGGGCGTTGCGATCTGTCCGGGTCCGAACATGGCTTATTTCTCAAAGAAACTTACCCTTCGTGAAATGGTTGATCATATTTATGGAAGAAGTAATGTGATTGAAAGGAAGGACAGGCCACACATGTTTGTGAAAGAATTGCGATTGTATATTAAGTACTTTAAGGATAAATTGGCAGCTGCCGGTGAGATGCCGGACAGGAAGAAAGAAAAATATTTGAAGACATTTCTTGGCAATATGGAAGAAGGAATTGGGTATTATCAAAGTCTCTTCCTAGAGCATGGGCAAATCTTTAATGAAGAGCTCAATATCATATTCACTGATCTCAATAGTGCAAGAGAACAAATTAATGTACTGAAAGATAAGATGTTGAAAGTACTTACTGCAGAAAGAGTTTAATAATCTAAATTGCTATTAAACCCTTAAAGCTGTCTTTACTCCAAAATGGTCTAGGGATAACGGCTTGCATGGGTGCGTATTTTTCCCTTTTTTTACAGAATCATCAAAATCAATAGTGATAGAATGAAAAGAATAGTCACCCTTCTATTG
>WFPF01000055.1 GCA_015487695.1 Chitinophagales bacterium | reverse complement strand
CTTTGCCTTCTTAACTTATAAACTTATAAACTCATCCACTTATAAACTTCCTGACGCTCCCTCCGAGACTCCATATTGCTATTCTTAGCAATACCCAAACAAGCTAAAAGTGGTCAGTTTATTTTAGGCATGGTCACAATGGTCAAATCAGCAAGCACCAAACACTAAGCACCCATCAGCGAATAAGAACAATTTTCTTCCGGAACTCTCTTTCTCCGTCACTCAGGGAAAGGAAATACAGGCCCGGTGGGAAGGATTGAAGTGCGAGGGTATGCTGCTCACCGGGGGCAAGGGTGAAGTTCATCAGCTCCTCTCCCGAGATGCTGAAGAGGCGGCCCTCCATAGGCCCGGTATGCCGCGAACTGAGCGTGACAAAGCCCGATGCCGGATTGGGATAGGCCAGGAAGGGTGACGGGCTTTTTTCGTTTTCCCCGATGCCCACCGTACCGGCAAAAGTCCGGATGCGCAGGCCGCCCCGGTAATTGCTGAGCAGGTAATCGGAGTGGCCATCCTGATTGACATCTCTCACATCAATGCCCAGTTGCCCGCCCCAGTTCAGCTTCAGATAGTTTCCATCGGCCAGGGTAAATTTTCCGTTGAGGTTTCCGTCAATGTTCGTGTATTTCATCACGCGGCCCAGGTAGTTGCCGACCAGCAGTTCGCGCTTGCCGTCACCGTCTTCATCGCCCAGCCAGGGCACCGCATTGCCGTAAAAGTACCCCTGCCGGGCATCCACTTCGCCCCAAAAATCATTCTCCAGGCGGAAGTCGGGACTGGCGGCCGTGCCGTAATTACGATAATAGAAAACGCGGCCCTGTTTTTCGCCCAGCAGCAGATCGATGACCCCGTCTCCGTCCACATCGCAGAGGAAGGGAGCCGGGTCGGAAAGGAGTTTTACTCCGTCAAAATATCCGTTCACCTTCACGAATGAAGCCGTCTGTCCGGCCGGAGCTTCATTGCGATAAAAGAAGAGGGAGCCCCCTCTTTCGGCTACGACCATATCCTGGTCGCCATCGCCATCGGCATCCTGAAAAGAAGGAAGCAGGCCCAGGCCCAGGGTGCGTCCCAGGCCCCCGTAATCCGCATCGACCAGTGAAAAAACGGGTGCACTGGCAGTGCCCGTATTCTCAAAAAGGGCCAGCCCGGTGTATACGCTGTCGGGGTCCGAAGCCGATCGCTGATAGCAGCGCCCCGAGACGATGTCCATCAGCCCGTCTGCATTGTAATCGAACCAGGCGGCATGGGCTCCGAAACCGATGTCGATCATCTCATCGGTCAGAAAACTGCCCGGCTGCAGGCGAAAACTGTCGCGGCCGTCACTTCCCTCATTGGCATACCAGATGAGGTCGCGGTTGTACTGGGTGTCGAGGATGGAGTTGATATAGCAGGCCGGAGTGGTGAAGGTCGAAATGAGGAGGTCTTTTTTGAGGTCGTTATTCAGGTCGATATAAAAGGGTGTGGGGAAAATGTTGTAATCGACCGGCTGATCATAGGAGGGAAATGCCGTATCGAGGCCGATGATGCTGTCGAAAGGCGTGAGGAGATCGCTTTTTCCGTTTTCGAGGTAGATAAGGTTTGAAAATCCGGCATCTCCGATGAGCAGGTCGGGGTCGGCATCGGCATCGGGATCAAAGATCAGCAGGGTGGCCCCTGTATGGCGGCTGCGGGTGGCCGCTCCTCCGTCCTGCCCCGGAAAGGATTGCAGGAGGCGATGAAAACAAATGCCGTCCTGGTAGTTGAGCGTCATGGCATTGCTTAGCAGCGAACACTCGCAGACATAGCCCCAGCAGTTGCTTTTGGGAAGAAGCACGAGGGTATCGCCAGAGAGATTCTTCTCGACCTCCAGGTTTTCATAGTAGGTGAGGGTACTGTATCCGAAATCCACAAGCACGATATCGAGGTCTCCGTCTCCGTTCATATCGTAGAAAGCGGGCAAGTTGGTCCGGTCGATATAGAGGGCGCGGCCGGTGCTGTCGCGGAGGCGGTCGCTCATCAGGTCAAATGCCAGGCGATTGCCTTCCCAGCGTCCGAAGTAGAGGGCAATGCCCGCACCTCCCTGTGCCGACATGCTGAAGAGGTCGGCCGCTCCGTCATGGTTGATATCCAGCAGGAAGGCATAATCGAGCACCGAAGGAAAGTGCAGATGAAGGCTTGGGTCAAGCACATATTTCGACTCCCCGGCCACCCCTTCGTTGCGAAAGCTCATGTAGTGATTGTCGGATTTGTCAAAAAGGAGGAGGTCGGCTTTGCCATCGCGGTCGAGGTCGGCTGCACTGGCGATGATGCTGTTGACCCCACCGGCATAGGGCATGGAGAGCAGCTTCCCGTTGACAATAAAAGCCGCTTCATTCAGGTCGCGCTGGGCAGGAAGAAAAAGCGGCCACAAAAGGAGAAGGAGCAGGAAGACTTGTCGCATTAATATCCGTTTTTGACAAACAGGCGGGAAGCATGCCCCCGCGAATTTTTCAAAGTTATCAGATAAAGTCCGGACGGAAGATGACTTATGTCGAGGGTCATATTTTTGCTACCCTGATAGTGTTTACGCATGATCAGGCGACCGTCCGGAGCATGGATCGTCAACTCCTGGTCACCGGGCCGCCCGGTTGAAATGACCAGATGATTCCCGGCCGGATTGGGATAGAGATTGAATGGAATCGTTTTTTCCCTCTTCTCAATTCCTTCCAATACATCCTGAAAGTATATTTCCAGGCCGCCCCGGGAATTACCAAAAAAATAATATCCAAGTCCAATATCACCCATATAAGCAGGGCGTGAATAGCTTCCAACATCTATACATAAATCCACAAAAGTGTGTCTTTCATCCATCGGATAGCCTTCAACATACACTATGCTATCATTGCGATATAGAATGTAAAATTGCATGGGTCCATTCTTAGAACCAACAACTAATCCATCCGAATTATAAGGACAAAAACCCAAACTCGGTGCGCTATAGCCGCTGGTATCGCCCGGCTCCCTTGTATCGATTTCACCGAAAAAATCATCATCCGGGATTGCATGGAATTCGGGAGTTTCTTTCGTGCCGTAATTTTTAAAGTAATTGATGTTGCCGTTGCGCTCGCCCACCAGCAGGTCACGGAGGCCGTCTTTATCCACCCGGCCAAGGGTGGGGCAGGCATTGCTGCCCACATCGATTTCGGGGGAGAAGGGCTGAAGCTGGGGAATGCCCGGAGGTGAGGTGGAGCCGTCCAGATAGGCATAATACAATTTCCCCTGATCATCCCCTATGACCAGGTCGGGGACACTATCGTTGTTGAGGTCTCCGAAAGTGGCACAGATATCCTGAAATCCGTAACGATCAATCCGGCCGTAGTTGCTATCCAGTAAAACAATTTCAAAGCTGGGCGCGGTAAATTCTATTTTATATAAAATTAAGCGGCCGGGCTTCTCCCCCTCCGGCCCTTTTGAGGAGCCGATGCTCATGACCAAATGTTTTTCATCCAGCAATGAAACTCCCGAATTCCGCCCCCAGTCCAATACCTGGTCCTGCAAAAAATCCCGAGCCTTTAGTTCCAGATTCATCCCGCCCGTGGTGTCCGTGTTTTCATAGTACCAGAGATTGCCAATATCGAGGCCGTTGTTGAGCGAGCTGGGAGCCACCAGAATATCCCGGTCTCCGTCAAAGTCGGCATCAAGCAGAAAGGTGGCCGGAAATTGCGGGATATCGACCGGGACATTAGCGGAAGGAAAGGCCGTGTCTTGTGAGATGATGTGGGCATTCTGCGGGGTGCCCCCGTTGTAGAGCACATTGATGTTATTAAAGTTTAGATCGCCCAGCGCCACATCCGTGAGGCCGTTCCCGTCAAAATCATAAGGCAAGACCGTACTTCCCCTCTGCAGGCCGACTCCCGTGTCAGAAGCAAAGCCGGGACAGGTATCGAGCAGTACCGCCCTTGTGATGCCCGTTTCGAAGAAATGGCCCCAGCATGTATCGGCCAGGACCAGCTCAAACTTGCCGCATTCTCCCGATTCGTTGCGAAACCATTGCAAGGTACCCCCTTGGGGTGCAAAGGTGAGAATATCCAAATCACCATCCCCGTCCACATCTGCAACTCCGGGTATATCAATGGCATTCACAATCAGGTTTTTCTTCTTATTGCCATCCCAATATTTCAAAGAATCGGACAAAATTTCCAATCCTTCGTATCCGAATCCTTCCTCCACCGGGCGTGCTTTTAATAAGCGCACCCGATTGTCGCAGGTAGCCGTAAAAATATATTTGTACTCATCGCAAAGGCCCGGAGTGACGACCACCCAGTGATAAAGAGGCGGAGGATAATACGCAAGCCAATTCGGCATGCTGTTGTACCAATACCATGGCCGTTTATCCTTAAAAAATTGGAATTCCCCGTTTTCCCAGCGAAGGAAATTGAGCCGGTCTCCGTCCCGGTCAAATAAGAGCAACTGCCGGTTATTTCCCCGCGAAAAATCATAGACCTGAAGGTTGTTGATTCCCCCGATGCCGGACAAAGGCAATAAGACGGTGTCATGCCATACTATTAAATCCGGTATACCTATTTGACTGCAATCACGATAAATATCTCTCTCACACTGGGCGTGGAGCGGAGCCACCCATAAACCGAAGCCCCATATAAATAAAATAAGAAAACGGGATCTTTTTAAGGATATCATAATTAAATATACCTCCTTTTATCTCACCTTATGTCATATTATTTTCTTTTTTTCTTACTCCCTGAATGCCGCTGTTACAGATTCCGGAATAGCGTGATCATGTCCCTCACAGGATCATGATAAAAAAGGCTTACATTCTTTAGTTTTTGATAAACAATTGACGGCCCTGTGATCCGGAGCCCCGCAAAGTGATGAGATACGGCCCTGCCGGCAAATGGCTTATGTTCAGATTGTAGTGGCTGCTGATGGTGACATGGATCTGCCTGAGCAGGCGGCCATCGAGCGCAAAGAGCCGCAGGAGATAGCAGCCTCCGGGTGCCCGGATTCGCAATTGTTCCGCAGCCGGATTGGGATAGAGGCTAAAAGGCAAGTCCCGGGTCCTGACTTCAATGCCGGTCGGGCCCTCAATCCGGTACCCCTGTACGCCTCCGCGTGAGTTGCCGATAAAGAGGGGGAAGATGTTCACATCGACCAGCGTAAGGGGATAGAATAAAGCCGGGCGCGAGAATGCTCCCACATCGATCCAGCTCCAGTCGGGTTCCCAACTCCAGCCCCCTTCCACTACTTCTATGCCCGGTCCTGAATTTCGAATCTGGTAATGGGCCACTTTTCCGTTTCGTGCCCCCATGAGCAGATCCCTTCTGAAGCCGTGGTCTTTGCCCAACCACGGAGCACTGTATCCCGTAATCTGGCCCGGTTCGCGGGTGTCTATTTCCCCAAAGAAATCATCATCCGGAGCGGCATTGAAGGAAGGAGCGGTCAGTGTGCCGTGGTTTTCAAAGTAGTTCACATTGCCGTTGCGCTCCCCCACGAGCAGGTCGATGAGCGAGTCGCCATTCACATATCCGAGGGTGGGGCAAGCGTTGCTTCCCACGTCAATGGCCGGGCTGAAAGGTTCGAGGCTGACAATGGATGGATAGCTGTCGCTTTCTGCCAGGTAGGAGTAATAGACTCTTCCGCTTTCATCACCAAGGACCATATCGGGGGTACCGTCTCCGTTGAGATCGGCAAAATCTATTGCAATGCCCTTCAGCCCATAGCGGGCAATATCTCCATAGTTGCTGTCGATGAGTTCCCAGCGATCATACACAGGGGTGCTCCTGTAGAGGAGGATGCGGCCGGGGGCTTCTCCCGCTTCGCTCCTGCTTTGCCCGATGCTCACGGCAAGGAGGGTGTCATTGAGCCTGACTGCACCGGAGTAGCTGCCCCAGTCGATCATTCTTTCCGTCAGAAAGTTTTTTTGTTTCAGCGCAAAGTCATAGTCCCCGCTTGTACTCCGGTTTTCGTAAAGCCAAACATTGTCGACATCGAGGCGGGTATTTTCGGAGTTCGGAGCCGCCAGGAGGTCGCGGGCCCCATCGCGGTCTGCATCGAGGAGGAAGGCAGCCGGGAACTGCGGAATGGAAACCGGATTCGCAGCCGAAGGGAAAGCCGTATCCTGCAGGGTAATGTGTGCATTTTGCAGGCTGCCGTGATTGTAGAGGAGGTTGATGTTGTCGAAGCTCAGGTCGCCCAGGGCCACATCCATGCGTCCGTTGCCATCGAAGTCGAAAGGCAGCACCGTGCTCCCCGTGTGCATGCCCGATGCTTGGCTGCCGGGCCGTAAACCGGGCGGACAGGTATCGAGGAGAACCGCTTTGGTGATGCCGGTTTCAAAGAAATTTCCCCAACAGTCATCGGCCAGCACCAATTCAAATTTGTCGCATTCTCCCGACTCATTGCGGAAAAACTGCAGGGCGCCCCCCAGCGGGGCAAAGGTGAGAATGTCGAGGTCTCCGTCCGCATCCACATCGGCCACACCCGGTATGTCGATGCGGTTGACAAAGAGCGGTTGCATGGCAGTGCCGTCCCAGTAGCGCAGGGTATCGTAGAGTTCGCTAATGCTTTGATATCCGATATCGGGAGCGGGTCGGGCTTTCATTATGCGAACAAAGGATTCCCCCGAAGCGGTAAAAATCAGCTTCGCATCGTTGCACTGCACGTCTGCGACAAAAACCCAGTGATGAAAGGGCGGAGGCACAAGTGCCCAGGGTGCGGGCGTGTAATTTCCGTATGGGTAGAGGCCTGTGCGGTGTTCCCAGGCCGTATCGTTCCAGCGCAGGAAATCGAGATGGTCTCCATCCCGGTCGAAGAGGAGAAGTTGTATGCTTCCGTTGCCCGAGAAATCATAGACCTGCAGGTTGCTGGCGCCTCCGAGCTGCATCAGATCGAGGGACTTCGCACCATGAAGCACCGAAGGAGGGGCGGGATAAATATGCTCATACTGCGCATAAAGTGACATTGTCATCAAATGGGAGAGCAAAAAGATGCAGAATAAATGACGAAAGATCCTGGGTTTGCTCATATCCGAAAGTTAGGTATTTCCCCTTTGCTTTTTGTCTGTTTTCATTCATCTTCGGACATCGCCTGCATCTCCTTTTCAGAGCTGTGTTAAGTCCCCCGGTCGTGGTTGCCGCGTTCCTGATCGGAATACATTTCCACCGGGACAGGGATACTATACATTCAAAATACGGACCTGTAGCAAAAGCTTATTGTCATCATCCTTTTGAGCAGATACTGAAGTAATTGTTAAATTGAAGCCCAAAGCCAGCGAGAAGATGCAGCGAATACAGAATTTGAGATTCATACTTAAAGATATCCTTTTCTACTATCCCTTTTGTCTGATTATTTTCATTTTCTTATTACCGTTTGCGCTGCAGGCACAGGAAATCAGGAGTCCGCAGAATGCTCCTGCGCCTTCGCTGATTCACGATTTTTCGGTGGATGCGGTCGTGAGCCATGACGGATCGTGGAACCTATCGGTCAAAGCCATCAACCGGGCGGGGCGCAATGATTTCGGAATTCACGGCTCCTATCTTTTCCTCATCGAAAAAGACACGCAGGAGCTCTATTTTACGGCCGGACGTGCGGTCACCCGCATCGGGGCCACGACAGAACCGGTCATCATCAAGTACCTGGGTCCGAAAGAACTGAAAGTCCGCATCGGGCTGAAGCCCATTGAAAAACTTTACCGCTTTCGCGAAGAAAACGGGCGCATTCGTGAGCTGCACATTCCCCTCTGGCAATCGATACTGCCTCCGCTCCTGGCCATCGGCATGGCCCTGATTCTCAAAGAAGTCATTATTTCTCTTTTTGCAGGCATCTGGCTGGGCAGCTTTATCATCTACGGCTGGGATTTCCGCTATTTTTTCGTGAGTCTGGCACGGGTGGTTGACACGTACGTAATCAGGGCTTTTACCGAAAGCAGCCATGCTTCGGTCATTCTCTTTTCCATTCTCATCGGAGGCATTGTAGCGGTCATATCGCGCAATGGGGGCATGGCAGGTATTGTTCAGAAGCTTTCAAAGTATGCCAACTCATCGCGCAGTGCCCAGTTTATCACCTACGGCCTCGGAGTGGGCATCTTCTTTGATGACTATGCCAACACCCTCATTGTGGGCAATACGATGCGGCCCGTCACCGACCGCTTTCGCATATCAAGAGAGAAGCTGGCCTACCTTGTAGACAGCACCGCTGCACCGGTGGCGGCCATCGCCTTTGTGACGACCTGGATCGGTGCCGAGCTGGGTTATATCGATGCCGCCATCGATCATCTGGGCATAGAAGCCACACCCTATGCCATCTTTATCGGCTCGTTGAAATATGCGTTTTATCCCATTCTGACCCTGGTTTTTATCTACTTCCTTTTGCGCTTCAACAGAGATTACGGCCCGATGCACAAGGCCGAGATGCGGGCCCGGGAGAGCGGAGCCCTTTACGAAAAAAAGACGGGCAATGAACGGGAGGGGCCCGTGGACGATTCGCTGCGAAGCCTCGATCCGGTAGCGGGCATTCGTTACCGCTGGGGCAATGCCTTTTTTCCGATCCTGACGGTGGTGGCTGTTACGATGCTCGGGCTCTATGTGACCGGGTATGATGCCGGAGTATGGAGCGGGGAGAGCTCCTTCTGGCAGAAACTGATGGCTACCGTAGGCAATGCCGACTCTTTTGTAGCGCTCATCTGGGGCAGCACGATGGGGCTACTGCTGGCCATCCTGCTCTCCGTTACCAGCAAGACCCTCTCTCTGCGCCTGGCCATCGAGTCGATGATGGACGGCTTCAAAACCATGCTTCCTGCCATCGTCATCCTGATTCTTGCCTGGTCCATTGCCGACCTGACAAAGGAGCTGCATACGGCCGATTTTCTGACGCAAATGATCAGCGGCAACATTCCGCCCCATTTTATTCCCGTCCTGACCTTCGTGCTGGCAGCCGTCATCTCCTTTTCGACCGGCAGCAGCTGGTCGACCATGGCCATTCTCTATCCCATCATTTTGCCGATGGCCTGGATACTGGGCAGCGAGGCGGGACTTCACGATGCAGCGCTGATGGAGGTCATCTACCATGCCACGGCTGCGGTATTGGGCGGTAGCGTGCTGGGCGACCACTGCAGCCCCATTTCCGACACCACGGTGCTGAGTTCGCTGGCTTCGGCCTGCAACCACATCGACCACGTTCGCACACAGCTGCCCTATGCCATCACCGTGGGGCTGGTCAGCGTTATCAGCAGTGTGATGATCATCCTCTTTCATATTCCCTGGTATCTCAATTATCTGATCGGTATCGGAATATTGTTTGTCTATGTCAGGCTCCGGGGTCGCAGAGTGCCGGTCACTTTCATCAATTCCAACGGTGAGGCCGAGATTAAAACGGATAGCCAATTGCCAGGTTGAGACGCAGGTGATCCCTTCTCCAATCGTAATCGAGAGGGGCAAAATCACGAAAGAATGAGCTGATGCGCCATCCGTTGTCGGCCGTATCAAAGGGCACCCTGACGGGAACCCCCAGATCGAGGCGGATGATAAAGAAAGAGAAGTCCATGCGCAGGCCCATGCCGGTGCCGATGGCGATGTCTTCATAAAAACGGGCAGGATTGAATACTTTGTCGGGGTTTTCTTCATCTTTCAGCAACCAGATATTGCCCGCATCCACAAAAACGGCTCCTTTGAAGACATCCGTGACGGGAAAGCGATATTCCACGTTGCCTTCCAGTTTCATGTCTCCCGTCCGGTCGTTGAAGCCCGCACTGCTACCGCTGCTGCCCGTACTGCCCGGACCGAGTTCGCGGATTCGGAAAGCCCGGATGCTGTTGGAGCCGCCTATGACAAACTGCTTGACATAGGGCAGCACTTCCGACTGTCCCAGCGGCACTCCGACACCCGCAACGAAGCGGGTGACCAGCTGCTGATTGCCGGCCATGAAGTGGTAGTATTTCAACTCAATGTCGGGGCGGACATATTGTGAGAAGGGCCTTCCGAACAAGGTGTTTTGTCCCGGACTGAAAAGCGAAAAGGCCGTATTGATCAGGTTACCCGCCATGTCGATATTCGCACGCAGGTACCAGAAGTCGTGCCCCTGTCCCGGGGCCGAATTATAGGTAATTCCGTACTTGCTTCCCAGTATCAGCTGATCCTGAAAACTCAATTTCAGGATGGGATTGTTCTCAATCCGCTCGTTGAAAGCCGGAGTCGTATCGCGCACGCTGAGCACACTCAGCTCGATGGGTGAGAGCTGATGAAAGAGATGCTCGCTCTGCGTCCACTCATAGCGATACGAGAAATTGCTGGCATTGAGGGTATAGTAGTTGAGCCTGCGAAAATAATTGTAGCGTGCACTCAGGACGGTCTTGGGGTTGAATGCCCTGTGATCGATTTTAATGCCGAAAGGATTGAGCAGCGTAGGGAAATAAACATCTCCGCTGAGGTTGAATTCCACGGTGTTGAGCAGAAGAAGCCCGCCCCCTGAGTCGGAGAGTGTTTCGACCCCACCGTTGGCTCCCAGGCGAAACTGGTCGGTGAAGTGAAAAAGATTGTTGCTGATGTAGTTCATCCCCAGCTCAGAGCCCAGAAAATAATAAGAGCTGGAGGTGGCATTGACATTGAAGTTGAGGCTGCGCAATTTGGCGGGTATCAGTTTGATCACCGCATCGAGTTCCGGCCGTTCGGGATCTTTCTGCATTTCAATGTTTACAAAACGAAAGATGCTCAGCGAGGTGAGGCGCTTGATCGTCTGCCGGTAGTCGCGCTGTCTGTAAAGCGCACCGGGATCGAGAAAAACCCCGTTGATGAGCGCCTGGGGTTTGTATTTCAATGTGCCCCGATAAAGGATATGATAGCCTTTGTACACCAGGGTGTCGTAGTCTCCCGCCTGATGAAGAGATTCCACATAGTCGGGGATGATATAGATATTTCGCAGATGCCAGGGCCGGTGACTGCCTTCGCGGGGAGGTAAGATTTTGACATAGACATCGATGCGATGCGATGCAGCCGAAGTGTCGAGCTCGAAAACGACAAACTGCCTGGAAAAATTAAAATAGCCGTTGTCGAGGAGGGTCTGAGTGATGCGTTGCCGCTCATCCACCAGTTTCTCCATATCAAAAGGCTCAGAGGCTGCTGCCTCGAGGGTGCTGTCTTTGCTCAGCAGGGCCCGCATGGCCGAGTCTGTAATCTCGTAGTGCAGCTCTCCGAAACGGTAGAGACCATCGGGGGCCACCCGGTAGTGCACCCTGACGAGCGATGGACGCGAAGCCGGCTCCACTTCGAAGCTTGCCCGGGCGTGGAGGTAGCCTTTGTTGAAAAGAAAGAGCTCCATGTTGGCTGCCGAATGCCGGGCCGTTGTCGAATCGAAAAGGGCCGGTGGCTCTCCGATGCGTTCACGCAGCCAGCGGTTGACTTTTTTGGACGTATCTCCGGCCTGCTGGTATACCCAGAGGCGAAAGGGAAAGAGAAAGAGCAAACGGCTGTTTGGCTTTGGCTCAGCCAGTGAGGCCAGCTTGCTCTGAAGCTGGCGCTTTTCCTCGGCCGGCCATGACGGATCAACGCTAACGCTGTTCTTCACAACCAGGCGCGTGCCTTCTTCCAGGTGCCTGCTCACGCGGCATCCTCCGGCAATAATCGCAAGGATTGCTATTATTGTAAAATATCTACCCATATATGATATCCAAAGCTACGCTCAAATTTGTACATTCCCTGAAACAGAAGAAGTTCAGATTACAAAATAAGGCATTTGTAGCCGAGGGAAATAAACTGGTGCCTGAACTTTTAAACAGCCGCATCCGCCTGCGCAGCATATTTGCTACCGATGAAGGACTGAAAGAATACGCGGCCCTCCTGCAGCAGAGTGAGGCCGAAGTCGTTCCTGTCAGCAGGGCCGAGATGCAGCGCCTTTCCTTTCTGAAAAGCCCCCGGGATCTTTTGGCGGTCTGCGAAATCCCCGATGAAAGCAGTGCGCTTCCCGAAAGCGGCCGGTGGAGTTTCTACCTCGACAATATCCGCGATCCCGGCAATCTGGGCACCATCGTACGCACGGCCGACTGGTTTGGCCTGAAGCGCATCTTCTGCTCGGTCGATACGGCAGAGCTATACAATCCGAAGGTGGTGCAGGCCAGCATGGGCAGCATTGCCCGGGTCGAGCTGATCCGCATCCCGTTTGAATCCATCCGGGGCCGGATGCCCTGCTATGCGGCCATGATGCAGGGCATGCCCGTGAAAGAGCTGGGGGCATGTACTCCGGGGCTGGTGGTCATCGGCAACGAAGGACAGGGCATTTCGGCCGGCATCGTCTCGCAGTGCCGGGCCTTTACCATTCCGGGGCAGGGGGGTGCAGAGTCGCTCAATGCCTCGGTGGCGGCAGGCATTGTCATGGCTTTTCTGCAAAACCCTTGTTGAAGAAATGCGATCGCCCGCAGTTTTTTAAATTTACAGGTTGAAGAAAAAATCGGAATCATGAAGCAAGCCAGACCGGAAGCGTATCGCATCAAATCCTTTGAGGAATATCAGGAGAAATACAAAGAAAGCATCGAAAATCCGGAAGGGTTCTGGGCTTCGGTAGCGGAAAATTTTCACTGGAAAAAACCGTGGGACCGGGTGTTGGAATGGGACTTTGAAAAACCCGAGGTAAAGTGGTTTCTCAATGCCAAAATGAACATCAGCGAAAACTGCCTCGACCGGCATCTCGAAAACCGGGGCAATAAGCTGGCCCTGATCTGGGAGCCCAATGACCCCAAAGAGCGCTTTGTGCGCTTTACCTACCGCGAGCTCTATCATGAGGTCAACCGCTTTGCCAACGTGCTGAAGAAAAACGGCATCGGGAAAGGCGACCGGGTCTGCCTCTACATGCCGATGATCCCCGAACTGATGATTGCCACCCTCGCCTGTGCCCGCATCGGTGCGGTCCACAGCATTGTCTTTGCCGGATTCTCCTCCACGGCTCTGGCCGACCGCATTCAGGATGCATCGGCACGGATGGTGATCACTTCGGACGGAATGTTCCGGGGTGCCAAAGAAATTCCGGTCAAGCGCATCGTAGACGAGGCCCTCGAAAGCTGCGACAGCGTGGAGCATGTCATCGTGGTGCAGCGCACGCGCTGGGCCGTAGATATGAAAGAAGGCCGCGACAAGTGGTATCATGTGGAAGCGCGGGAAGTAAGCGATGAATGCCCGGCCGAAGAAATGGACAGCGAAGACATGCTCTTTATCCTCTACACATCGGGTTCAACGGGCAAGCCCAAAGGCGTGGTGCACAGCTGTGGCGGCTATATGGTCTATACCGCCTACACTTTTGAGAATGTCTTCCAATATGAGGAATCCGATATTTTCTGGTGTACAGCGGATATCGGATGGATTACGGGGCACTCCTATATTGTCTACGGGCCCCTGCTCAACGGAGCTACCACGCTGATGTTTGAGGGCGTTCCCACCTGGCCCGATCCGGGTCGTTTCTGGCAGATTGTAGACAAATTCGGTGTCAATCAGTTTTATACCGCCCCCACGGCTATCCGGGCACTGATGGCTTATGGCGAAGAGCATCTCTACGAATACAGTCTCAATTCACTGAAAGTGCTGGGAACCGTGGGTGAGCCCATCAACAAGGAAGCCTGGGACTGGTACCACATTCATGTGGGGCGCAATCGCTGCCCCATTGTCGACACCTGGTGGCAAACCGAAACGGGAGGAATCATGATCTCAGGACTGGGCGGGCTGAGCCCCATGAAAGCTACCTATGCGGGCTATCCCCTGCCGGGGGTACTGCCAAAGCTGCTCGATGAGCAGGGACAGGAAATCAGAGAAGCAGAGCGCGAAGGATACCTCGTCATTGCCCGGCCCTGGCCCTCCATACTGCGCACCACCTATGGCGACCACGAACGCTGCAAGCTCACTTATTTCAGTCATTTCAAAGGCTACTATTTCACCGGTGACGGAGCCAAACGCGATAAAAACGGCATGTACCGCATCATCGGGCGGGTAGATGATGTGATCAATGTGAGCGGACACCGTTTCGGAACGGCCGAAATTGAAAATGCCATCAACAAAAACCCGCATGTCATCGAGTCGGCCGTTACGGGCTATCCCCACCCGATCAAAGGGCAGGGCATCTATGCCTATGTGGTGCTGCGCGACAGCGAAGAAGACGAAGAAAACATCCGGGCGGCCATACGCGAAACACTGATCAAAGAGATCGGCCCCATTGCCAAGCCCGACCTGATACAATTTGTGCCGGGGCTGCCCAAAACACGCTCGGGCAAGATCATGCGGAGAATACTGCGAAAAATAGCCGAAGGAGAACCCGGAAAGCTGGGCGACACCTCGACCCTCCTCGACCCGGCCGTGGTCGAAGAAATCGTCAAAGGAGCATTGGTCTGATAGGCGATTTCCCGCTGACGACAAACCGGCAATACCATCCGAAAAGCTTGGCGAGTAAGGGTCAGAAAAGGCCTTACAAAAGAAAACAATGCGGGCCGCTCCTTGCGGAGCGGCCCGACTACAGCTTGCCTTTATCGTTTGCCTCCGGGTTTAATAACCCGGATTCTGTGTCAGGTTGGGATTGGCCGCCAGGTCGGCTTCCGGTATGGGATAGAGTTTGCGGAAATCGGGTACCGAAGCACCTTCCATCACACCTCCTTTCCACGGCCAGAGGTAGGCATCTCCGGCATATTTCCCGAAGCGGATAAGGTCGGTTCTGCGCTGTCCTTCCCAGTAGAGCTCACGGGCCCGTTCGGCCAGTATGAAGTCGAGGTCGTAATCCGTGACCTCGGGGGCATGGGCCCGCTGACGCAGCAGGTTGATGTAGTTCAGCCCGGTGGCCTTGTCGGCTCCGCCATGCAGCGCAGCTTCGGCATACATCAGGTAGACATCGGCCAGGCGGAAGAGCGGATAATCGGTATCCACAAAATCGCCTGTCTGATCCGAGCCTTTTGCGCCTCCCGAAGTGATGTTTCTCCATTTTGCAATGGCATAGCCATCGGTGAACGTACCGATCTCATATATTTCATAGTTCTGGCCTTTTACAAATGCCAGAAAACGGTCATCGGCATCGCGATACACGACATTGACCCGGTCGAGCAGGTAGCGTGCATTTTTGCCGTAAAAACGGATGCTCGTGATGTTGCCGGTATTCATGCGGAAGGAATAGTGTCCGCCCTTCACAAAATGGAAAACTTTGTCGGGTCCGCTGGCCGTCCCGATGGCCAGGTAGCCCCCGTCATTGAGCGAATCGATGGCGCTGGTATCAATAAAGCGGGCAAACTTGGATGCGGCAAAGGTAATTTCTATCTGCCGGTTGTTTTCCGGAGCGCCCTGTATCTCCAGGCCGTCAGCGGCATAGTCGCCTGCCACGGAGCTGTAGCTCATGGCGCCTGCATCGGCATCATAGCTCCACGATCCGTTGGACGGCACATTCCACCGGCCGGGCCCGTCCTGAAAGTCATCGGTATAAAAGACGGCATTGAACTGGCTGATCAGCCCCTTGGTGGCACGGTAGCCGGCCCAGCCCGTGTTGATGCCAAAACTATCGGGCGACATGCGGCCGCCCACAGGAGCATGGGTCAGGAAGGTGGTTCCACCGTAAGTTTTTGAGCGCAGGCCGTCAAAAGTGACCGGGAAGATAATCTCGGCCGAATTGTGATTGTCGGCCAGGAATAGATTTTTGTATTCCGGTTCGAGGGAATAGCCTGCATCGATCACTTTCTGGCAGTAGCTGGCGCAATCGTTCCATCGCGGCTGACCTACGAGGGCTTCGGCATTGAGATAGAGTTTGGCCAGCAGCGTCCATGCAGCGGCTTTGTTGGCGCGGGCATAGCTTTCGGCATCGAAGCCCACGACCGGATCGATGAGTCCCTTCTCGAGGTCGAGCAGTTCGCTTTCGATGTAGTTAAAAAGGTTTTCGCGGGTAGTCGGCTCGGGGAAGAAAGCCCCCACCTTGTCCTGAGTTGTCACAAAAGGTACGGCATCACCGAAAAGATCGAGTGCATGGTAATAACTCAGCGCCCTCAGAAAACGGGCCTCATCGCGATATACGGCAATGCGGGCCTTGTCGGCATCCGAGAAACCCCTGTCAGTGAGTTTTTGGGGATCGGTTTCCCGGATAAACTCATTGCACAATGTGATCTGGAAGAAGATGCGATAATACATGGCCGATGACCAGGGATTGGTAGCCACCCATTCGAGGGTGTTCAATTCCGGCAGGCCGGGATCATTCCAACCCACCACGGCCTCGTCCGTAGGCACTTCTTCGAGATTCCAGAGTACGCGCAGATAAGATGAAAAACCTTCATCGATGCCCGAGATGTCGGCATCACCGGCAGGCCCCTGGTTGCCCGTCATCGAGAGGCCGGCATAAAGCTTTGCCAGCACGTTGATGTAGTTGTCCGGATTCTCATAAACCGTTCCGGCATTGAGGCCGTATTTAGGCTCTAAGTTGAGATCCTGGAAGCAGGAAGAAAAGGAAAAGGCAAGCAAGGCCACCAGGATGAACGGAAAATATTTATGCTGTCTCATTTTGCTTGATTTTTTCATTAGAAGTTAAGATTGAAGCTCAACGAATAAATTCTCGGTCGGGGATAGAAGCTGTTGTCAATTCCCCCGATTACTTCCGGATCAATGCCCGAATATCCTGTGATCAGGAAGGCATTTTGTACCACTCCGTTGATTTTCAGGTTCACACCACGGGCAATCTCACCAAGGTCGTAGCCAAGGGTGATGTTGTCCATTCGGAGGAAATCACCCCTTTCGAGGTAATAATCGGAGAGGAACTGCGTGACATCGCCATCAAAAAACTGGGAACGATAGTAATCGCGGGTCAGGTTGGTCAGGTAGCTGCCACTCTGCGGGTCGATGGCTTTGAAGTATCCGCGTTGTGCGGCAATGCCATTGTAGATATAGGCTCCGAATTCGGCCCTCATCGTAAAGCTGAAGGACCAGTTTTTATATCCCAGGTAGGTGCTGAATCCGCTGAAGTAGCGGGCTTCGGGAGTTCCGTTGAATATGTACTGATCACCCAGCCCGAGGTCGGAACGGCCCGGAGTAATATCATTGGGATCATCGCCCGAAAGGTTCACATAGCTGTCTTCCACGGGATTGCCCTGGTCGTCATAGACCTGCTGATATACGAGATAAGAATAGGCCGGGTAGCCGATGGCGTGGATTTGCACGGTGTTGCCGATACCGCCAGGAATGCCGCCTACGAGAATGCCCGGGTCATTCGGATCGCCCGACTTGTTGAGGTTGGTGATCTCATTTTTATTCCAGCTGCCGTTGATATTGAACTCCAGCCGTGTGGTCGCATTGTCGATGGCCACATAATTGAGTGTCAGCTCAAGACCCGTATTGGTCAGGCTCCCCACATTGGTAAATATGCGGTTGGTGAAGTTGGTACCTGCCGGCACGGGCACCACGGCCAGAAGGTCTTTGGTGTTTTTATTGTAAAAGTCCACCGTGGCATTCAGTTTATTGTTCATAAATCCGATGTCCAGACCAAGGTTGAAACTGGCTGTTTCTTCCCACTTGATATTGGCATCGTAGCCATCGGGGCGCAAGACGGTATAAAACTTATCCCCAAACTGGTATTGGGCCGTAGAGGTCCCTTTTTCATAATTCGGGATATAAGGATAGTCGTTTCCGATATCCTGCTGACCGGTCACTCCGTAACCGAGGCGCAGTTTCAGGGAAGTTTTGCTGTCTGCCATAAATGGTTCATCGCTGATGCGCCATGCCAATGCCAGCGAGGGGAAAAGTCCCCAGCGGGTATCGGGGCTGAAGCGCGAGGAGCCGTCATCCCTGAGGGTAGCCGTAAGGAGGTAGCGGCCTTTGTAGGTGTAATTTACGCGTCCGTAGAAGGAAATCAGCGTATTTTCGGTTTCGAAGGGGATGCCCGGAGGGCTGATGGTATCGCCCAGCGCGTTGACATCGGCCTGTGCGGGGCTCCTGGTCAGCCAGTTCTGATAAGAATAACCACCCGTAAACTGGAATCTTCCGTTGTCGGGCAGATCCCGCGTATAGTCGGCATAGAGTTCAAAAAGTTTGTTGTTTTTGCTTTGCTCATATACGTTGTTTACCCCTCCGCGATGGAATGCCGAAGCGGCCGTTTCCGGCACGTAAACGCTTCCGCTGCTCCTCGAGAGGTCCAGGCCGAGGTTCATGGTGGCTGTCAGGCCATCCACAAATGGCAGGTCGTAGTCCACTTTGGTATTGCCGATAAAACGGTTGACCGCACTCAGGTCATCGCGTTGCATGAGCAGCCCGAGCGGGTTTTTGGGAGCGAGGGCATTGGGTTTTCCACTGCTGAGCACCCATTCCCAGTAGCCACCGTAATTCTGCTGCACCCCGTTGACGAGATAAGAAGTGTCGGTGGTTACGGGTTTGGTCGGGTCGAAGGTGACAGCCGCACCAATGGCACCCTGATCGGCAAAAACATTGTCGGTGCGCGAGAACTTGCCATTCACATCCACCCGCAGGCTATTGTCGAGAAAAGAGGGCGAGAGATTGAGGCTGGCTCCGTAGCGGTTGAGCAGCGAGCGTTTCAGGATACCCTCATTGTGGAAGTACTCCACATTGAGGCGATAGGGCATGGCGCTCAGCCCGCCAGTGAAAGTCAGGTTATTCTGTGAACTCAGGCCCGTGCGGTAAATCTGGCTTTGCCAGTCGGTATTGGCACTGCCGAGCAGGCTGATCTGCTTGTTTGTTCCTTTTTCATTAACCAGTTGCCGGTATTCATCGGCTGTAAGCACACCATAGTTATAGGGGTTTTGGGAAAGGGAGTTCACAGAGCTGTACGCTACCCGGAATTTTCCGGCCACACCTTTTTTGGTGGTAATCAGAATCACTCCGTTGGCCGCCCGTGAACCGTAGATGGCGGCAGCCGAAGCATCTTTTAGCACGGTAATGCTTTCTATCTCGGCCGGGTTGATGAGGTTGAGCGCATTGGCCGAGCCGGCTATGCCCGTATTATCGACCGGCACACCGTCTATAACAATGAGCGGGTCGTTGCTGGCATTCAAAGACGAACCGCCCCTGATGCGTATGCGGCTTCCGCCTCCCGGCAGCCCGCTGTTGGTGTTGATCTTTACTCCGGCAATCTTGCCCATGACGAGTTGCTCCGGAGTGCTCACATTTCCTTTCTGGAAATCTTCTTCATTAATGGCAATCACCGAACCGGTCAGATCCTTGGTCTGGCTGGTGCCATAACCGACCACGACCACTTCCTCGAGCACCGATCCCGGCTGGAGGCGTACATCGATCCGGGTCCGTCCGTTGACCGGAATGTCCACCGGCTGATAGCCCACAAATGAAAATTTCAGTGTGGCATCCTCACCGGTCAGGGTGATCTCATAATGCCCGTTGATGTCGGTGACCGCACCGTTGCTTGTCCCCAGTTCGAGCACATTGGCACCGACCAGGGTTTCACCGCTTTTAGCATCGGTGACTGTTCCGCTTACTTTCACATTCACTTGTCCGAGGGCCAAATTCCCCATGAACACGAGTGTCAGAAGCCAGAAGCATCTTAGCTCAATTCTCCCTTTCATTTTTGAATTGTTTTATTATTTACATGAATTTCTTTTGCATAAAAAAACAGAAACCTAAAACTCCAAAAAACAAAAGACATATCCAATTTTTACATGACTTTTGTTGCACCATATTTCCTCACACGACACATGCAGGGCAAGCCTTAAGATAAGGCCCGGTCTGCATCACTTTTTCCTCTTAAGAAGGAGCCAGGATTTAGGTTTAAGTATTATTTTAGTATTCTTTCCAATATTCTCTAATTTATTTTTCTCATCTCCTGAAAGGTAATCGTATCTCGCATCGCCCACCCACCCGGGGTAAAGAGTCGCACTGCGATCAGAAGCATTAAATAATACCAGAATTTCATTCTCTTTATCAAACCTCTTATAGGCTACAACATCACTTGAGTCATCTGCATATACAAATTGAAAATCTCCGTAAGTGAGCAGCTTCTCCTTTTTTCGCAAAGCAATCAAATCCTTATAGAAAGAATAGAGGTCCATATCGGGCCGCACGGTATCGGGTGTTCGCTCCCGGGCCGGATCATAGTGGCTGCGCTCTACCTCATAATCCAAGTCGCTCCACCACATCGGCTTGCGGCAGTCGGGATCATCGGCACCCCACATTCCCAGCTCATCGCCATACCAGATATGAGGTGCTCCGGGATAAGTAAACTGGTGAACCAGCAGCATTTTCTGTTCCTGCAATGTCGCCTCACCGGGTTTATTGATTTTATAGTCCGGATTGTCTGAAGGTTTCGCCCGGTGTTTATACAATCCTTTGTTGTACAAAGAAGTGGAAAGGCGGGGCGAGTCGTGGGTGGCACAGACATTCATCATCGCCTGCCTATTGTCCTTCGGAATTCCCCGGTTGATCCTATTTATCTGTTCCACAAATTCGGAAGCCGTCAGGGCAGGTGCTCCCTTGGCAAAGAAGCCCCGGGCCACACGGTACCAGCGGTAGTTCATCACCGCATCGAACTGATCACCCAGAAATTGCTTCGGGTCGAGCAACTTGCCGGGCCATTCCAGCCACCAAACCTCCCCGACCAGGTAGGCCTCGGGGTTAACCGAACGCACTACCTTCCGGTATTCCCGCCAAAAGCCCATGGGCATCTCAGCGGCCACATCCAGGCGAAAGCCATCGACTCCGTCAGAGGGGTCTCCGTCTCCGTTGGGATCGAGCCAGCGTCTGCTGACATTGAAAATGTGATTCTTCAGCGAAGAAGCATGGAGATTGCCCTCAAAGGGCATCACCTTGTCATCGGGCGGAACAATGTCTTTGCGCACCACCGGCATAAAGCGGTATCCGGCCCATCCCTCATACTCAAATTCATCTTCGGGTGTGGCCGGATCGTCATAGCGCAGGATATGGAACCAGTCCCTGAATCTGGAGTTGCTTCCCTTTTCCCGTACGTCCTTCAGTGCCCAGAAGTCAAGGCCGGTGTGATTCCACGAATAATCCATAATGAGGCGAATCCCCCTGCTGTGCAGCGAATCTATCAAATCCAGAAAAAGGCGGTCGGCACGGGTCCACTTCCATGTGGAAGGATCATCGGGCTGCTCCGTCTCCATGATGCGAAGATCGCCCCCGGGGTCCGGGCCGAAAGTGTGGTCGATGTGGCGCCAGTGGCGGGCATCGTACTTATGCAGTGAAGGAGCATCGTTCAGCGGATTGAAATAGATGGCCGTGATACCCAGATCGGAGAGGTAGTCGAGCCGGTCCATAACACCCTGCAGGTCACCACCAAATCTGCGTGCCTGAATCTGATGATAGAAGCCCTGCACTTTCAGATCATCGAGCCACTCCTCGCGCTTGTACCAGTCGTGGCCCCAGGGCGTCAGCGACCAGTCGGGCGGCAGGTATTCGGGGTCTCCCCCCTTCATATCGCGGGGTGTGGGATCATTTCCGGGGTCTCCGTTGCGAAAGCGCTCGACAAATATCTGATACCAAATGGCTTCCTTCGCCCACTCCGGGACTTTGCTCAAAGCCTCTCCGTCAGCTATTTGATTTTGCTGTGCCGGCATGGCGACCGGGATCAACAGGAAAAGAACTACACCCAGTACATATCTACGAACGCTGTTTTTTTTCATAAGCAGGCACAGAGGAATTTGAGCCGGTGAAGCCGCTAAATTGCGCAATTAAAATTAAGGGGAAAATGAGATTTGTCATTCGTCCTCCCACAAAGCACGGACCGGAAGGCAGAGCAGGGCCGGAAAGAGCGCGCTCAGCCGAGAATGGCAGCTGCACGCTGCAGGGCCGAAATCAGACGATCGGCATCGTCACGATTGTTGTAAAAAGCAAAGGAGGCGCGGCAGGTCCCCTCGATGCAGAAAAGATCCATCAGAGGCTGACAGCAATGATGGCCGGTCCGAATGGCCACTCCCTGCTGATCGAGAAGCACCCCGACATCAAACGGGTGATGATCTCCGAGAAGGAAGGAAAAAACGGCACTTTTCTCCGCACTCTGTCCGATGATCCGAATACCCGGAACTTCCTTCAGCCTTGCACCCACATAGTCCAGCATCTCGCGGTCATGTGCCTCGATAAAAGACATCCCCGTCTTTTGCAGATAATCTACGGCTGTTCCCAGCGCAATACCACCGGCAATATTGGGTGTGCCGGCTTCAAACTTATAGGGCAGATCGGCATAACGGGTCTTCTCAAAAGTTACCGTACTGATCATCTCGCCACCGCCCATATAAGGATCCATGGCCTCCAGCCATTTTTCTTTTGCATAGAGTACTCCGATGCCGGTCGGGCCGCACATCTTGTGACCCGAAAAAGCGTAGAAATCGGCATCGATGTCCTGCACATCCACGGGCAGGTGCATGAGTGCCTGCGCTCCGTCAATCATGGCGAGGGCTCCGGCTTCATGCGCCAGGCGTACCATCTCCTTCACCGGGTTGATGCTGCCGAGGGCATTTGAAACATGCGCCACGGATACGAGGGCGGTTTTCTCTCCCAGCATCTCGCTGTAGGCCTTCAGCTCCACTTCTCCCCGGCTGTTGACCGGAGCTACTTTCAGTACCGCGCCCGTTTGTTCGCAAAGCATCTGCCAGGGCACAATATTGGAATGGTGTTCAAGAGCCGTGATGAGAATCTCGTCTCCGTGCTTCAGAAATTTGCAGCCATACGACCGGGCTACCAGATTGATGGCCTCGGTCGTACCACGCACAAAATTGATCTCATGGGCCTGTTCGGCATGAATAAAATGCTGAATCTTTCTCCGCGCCTCCTCATATTTTTCAGTTGCCTGCTGACTCAGGTAATGCACTCCGCGATGAATATTGCTGTTGTAGCGGCTGTAATAGTCATCAATGGCGACCATCAGCTCCCGGGGTTTCTGCGTGGTCGCTGCATTGTCGAGATACACAAGGTCATGCCCGTATACTTTCTGCTTCAGAATGGGGAAATCCTGGCGGATGCGGTCCATCTGCGGACCCTCGATATGCGAAAGTTTTTTTGACATCGGCTCAGTCGTGAATGAGCAATTTTCCCTGAATGCGTTTTTCCAGGAACTCCCGCAATGCCGGAATTTTTACTTTCTCCACCACTTCATATGCAAAAGCATAGGTCAGCAGTGCTTTGGCATTGGCGGCATCGAGCCCCCGCGAACGAAGGTAAAAAAGATGTTCTTCATCCAGCTGCCCGCTGGTGGCTCCGTGCGTACACTTTACATCATCGGCAAATATTTCGAGCTGGGGCTTGGCATGCAATGTAGCCCCGCGGCTGAGGATGATGTTGGGATTGTGCTGGTAGGCATTGGTTTTCTGCGCTCCGGGCCTTACCATGATTTTTCCGTTGAAGACCCCCACCGAATTTTCGTCCAGTATGCCTTTGTAGAGTTCATTGCTAAAGCTGTTGGGCACCGCATGATCGATGACGGTCCGGTTGTCGCAGTGGTCGTTTCCATCGAGCGAATACAATCCGTACATGTGGCCTTCGCTGTGTTCGCCCCGGAGAATGATATTGCTCACATTGCGTACCAGACGGCCATCGCTGCTGAAGAAGAAGGTACTGAACGTACTTTTTGTCCCCACTTGCACCTCATGGTTGCCGATATGCAGACCCTTGCCCAATTCATATTGCAGCGTATAGAAATCCACATGCGAGTGGTCTCCGATCTCAAGCTGGATGAAATAGTTGCCCAGGTTCCGGTCTTCTCCCGAGCGGTTGATATAGTTGCTAATGATGCTTGCCTCGCAGTGATCGCCCACGCGAATGAGGTGCCTTACATTGTCAAGGTAATTTCCTTTCGATGGCAGCTCCATGTTCACGAGGTATATGGGATACTGCAGTTTTACATGGTCTTTGATACGAATCATGGCCCCGTCACGCATGTAGGCCTGATTGAGCCAGATGAAGGGATCTTTCTCGCGGTCAATGACCGAATTCAGGCGGGAAAGCAGATAGGGGTCCTCGTCATTGATGGCCGAAGCAATGTCCCGGAATTCAAATTTATCTTCTTCGAGAATCTTTGAGCGGGCCGCCTGGTAATGGCCGTTTACAAAAAAGAGCACATTGGCCCGGAGTCCGGGGATGCCGGCATCCGCAAGGTCTTCCTCATCCGGGGCCCCGTGGTCGGTGAATGTGCGGGGTTCGAAATCGTATTTGAGAAATTTCGAAACGGGTGTGTATTTCCATTCCTCATGCCTGCGGGTAGGAAAGCCCATTGCTGCAAATTTCTTCAGCGCCTCTTTCCTTATTTCGGCAATTGGATTGCTTTCGTCCTCCTGCAGATTGAGTTCAAATACATTGAAATTCTCAATCAGCTTGCTTTTGACATCATTGGCCGTGATCATCATCGTCTTATGAGTTTTGGGGGGCACCGGCTTCCAGTTCTTCTTTAATCCAGTCGTAGCCCCGTGCTTCCAGGTCGAGGGCCAGTTCCTTGCCGCCCGACTTCACAATGCGGCCGTTGAGCAACACATGCACCTTGTCGGGCACAATGTAGTCGAGCAAGCGCTGGTAGTGGGTAATGACCAGGAAAGCGTTTTCTTCGTTGTGCAACTTGTTCACTCCGTTGGCTACAATTTTCAGGGCATCGATATCGAGTCCCGAGTCCGTCTCATCGAGGACGGCCAGCTTCGGCTGCATGACGGCCATCTGAAAGATTTCATTTCTTTTTTTCTCGCCCCCGCTGAATCCTTCGTTGACCGAGCGGCTCAGGAAGCTCTTGTCCATCTCCACGAGTGCCAGTTTTTCTTTCATCAGTCGCATCATCGAGGCGGCATCCAGCGGCTCCTCGCCCCGGTGCTTGCGAATTTCATTGACCGAAGCTTTTATAAAATTGGCAGTACTCACCCCGGGAATTTCCACCGGATACTGAAAGGCCAGAAATACACCTTCCCGGGCCCGCTCTTCGGGTGCCAGGTCCAGCAGGTCCTTCCCTTCGAAAAGGACGGAACCCTTCGTCACTTCGTATTCTTCGCGGCCCGCAATGATTGAGGCCAGCGTGCTCTTGCCCGATCCGTTGGGTCCCATGATCGCATGGATCTCCCCTTTTTCGACCTTCAGGTTGATTCCCTTCAGGATTTCATTTCCATCGATCGATGCGTGCAGATTATTGATTTCCAGCAATGCCATTTCTATGTTTTCTTTTCTTTGAATTTAATTTAACCCACCGAGCCTTCCAGGCTGATGGCCAGCAGTTTTTGTGCTTCCACAGCAAATTCCATCGGCAGTTTCTTTAACACTTCCCTGCTGAATCCGTTGATGATCAGGGCCGTGGCTTCCTCCTCATCCATGCCCCGCTGGCGACAGTAAAAGAGCACGTCTTCCCCGATTTTTGAGGTCGTGGCCTCATGCTCAATCTGAGCCGTGGGATTGCTGCAATCGAGATATGGGAAAGTATGTGCCCCGCATTGATCGCCCAGCAAAAGGCTGTCGCATTGTGAGTAGTTCCGGGCATTTTCGGCTCCCTTGTTGATGCTCACCAATCCGCGGTAGCTGTTTTGACTTTGCCCGGCCGATATCCCTTTGGAGATGATGCGGCTGCGGGTGTTTTTCCCGATGTGAATCATCTTGGTGCCTGTGTCGGCCTGCTGCCGGTTGCGCGTCAGTGCCACGGAATAAAACTCGCCTATCGAGTCGTCTCCTTTGAGAATGCACGAGGGGTATTTCCAGGTGATGGCACTGCCGGTTTCCACCTGCGTCCAGCTGATCTTGCTCCTGCGGCCCTCACAAATGCCCCGCTTGGTGACAAAGTTGTAGACACCGCCTACTCCGTCCTTGTCGCCCGGATACCAGTTCTGAACCGTAGAATATTTGATCTCGGCATCGTCAAGCGCAATAAGCTCGACCACAGCCGCATGGAGTTGATTCTCATCGCGCTGCGGAGCCGTACAGCCCTCAAGGTAGCTAACATAACTGCCCTCTTCGGCAACGATGAGCGTGCGCTCAAACTGCCCGGTTCCGGCTGCATTTATTCGAAAATAGGTGGACAGTTCCATCGGACAGCGGACCCCTTTCGGGATGTAGGCGAAAGATCCGTCACTGAATACGGCCGAATTGAGTGCGGCATAAAAATTATCGGTGGGCGGGACCACCCTGCCAAGGTATTTCCTGACCAGCTCCGGATGCTCGCGGACGGCCTCGCTCATCGAACAGAATATCACGCCCAGCTCGCCCAGTTTTTCCTTGAAGGTCGTGGTTACCGAAACACTGTCGATGACGGCATCCACGGCCACCCCGGTAAGTCGCTTTTGCTCCTCGAGAGAAATGCCCAGCTTCTCGAAGGTGGCCAGCAGTTCCGGATCCACTTCATCAAGACTGTCCAGCTTCTTCTTTGGCTTCGGAGCCGAATAATAGGATATCGACTGAAAGTCGATGGGCGGAATCTTCAGGTTCTGCCAGGACGGGGGCGTCATTTTCAGCCACTGCCGGTAGGCCTTCAAGCGCCACTCAAGGAGCCATTCGGGCTCATTTTTCTTTGCCGAGATAAAGTGAACGGTCTCTTCAGAGAGGCCCGGTGCCAAGGTATCCTCTTCTATATTGCTCACCCAGCCATACTTGTATTCGCTGCCCGCTACCTCATGAATTATTTTATCGTCCTTGCTCATTTAATACTATTCCTTAATGTGCTGCAAAAGTAATGATAAGTTTAGATTCATTCTAAATAAAACCCTCTTCTCTGCAATGGCTTCAATGTCTCTTTCGTTCCGCTTAATCACCTAAAACTTCGCTTTAGCTTCCGGCTGTCACTGCTTGCTTTTGTAGTTTTGAAGGGAATCATTTGTCAAAGATGAGCAACAGCATCAGAAATAATAAAATTCAACTGAGAAAGCATTTTGCAGGACTTCGTGATGCCATGAGCCCTGAGGAAAGACGGGAGAAGAGTGAACGCATCAGGGCACGGCTCTTCAATACTCCCTGGTACCGTGATGCAGCTTCCCTTTTCACCTTTATGAATTTCCGCAGCGAAGTGGAAACCCTGCCCATTATCATGGATGCGCTGCAGGCGGGCAAGCAGGTCATGCTGCCGCGTATCGACACGAAAAAAAGGGAAATGCAAGCCGTTGTGATTGAGGGACCCGGGTCGCTGATCATAAATTCCATGGGTATCCGGGAGCCCGCCCCTGAACTGCCTCCTTACGAAGGAGCCGTTGACCTGCTGCTGGCCCCCGGACTGGCATTCGACCTGCAGGGCTACCGCCTGGGTTACGGAG
>WFPF01000054.1 GCA_015487695.1 Chitinophagales bacterium | reverse complement strand
TACATACGGCCGGGTTCGGCCCTCGAGAAGGAGGCCTTTCGCAGGTCGACATCGGTTTACATGGTTGACCGGGTGCTTCCGATGCTGCCCGAGAAGTTGTCAAACATGGTCTGCAGCCTGCGCCCCAATGAGGAAAAGCTTTGCTATGCGGCTGTCTTTGAGATGGACGATCAGGCGAGGATATATAAACGCTGGTTTGGCCGGACGGTCATTCGCTCCGATCGCAGGTTTACCTATGACGAAGTGCAGCAAATCATTGACGGAAAGGACGGGGATTTCAAAAATGAAATCCTTACCCTGAATGCCCTCTCACAGGTGTTGAGAAAGGAAAAATTCAAAAACGGAGCGATCGCCTTCGAGACGGTGGAGTTTAAGTTTATCCTCGATATGGACGGTGTTCCGCTGGATGTGATTCCGAAGGAACGCAAAGAAGCCCATATGCTGATTGAAGACTTCATGCTTTTGGCCAACCGCGAAGTGGCCCAATATGTAGGAAAACCCGGGCCCAATAAAAAAGTGCGGCCTTTTGTTTACCGGGTGCACGATCAGCCCAACCCTGAGAAACTGGCGGATTTTGCCCGTACGGCCAAGACTTTCGGTTATGAATTCAAGTATGATACGCCCCGGGTGGCTGCCGAATCGCTAAACAAGCTGATGAAAGCCATCAAAGGCAAACCCGAACAGGACATTCTGGAAAAACTGGCCATACGAAGCATGGCCAAAGCCATCTATACAACCAAAAACATCGGCCACTACGGATTGGGGTTTGAGTACTACACCCACTTCACTTCACCGATCAGGAGATATCCCGATATCATGGTACACCGGCTGCTGGATGACGAACTGCATAAGAGAAAAGCCAGCGACCGTGACGAGCTCGAAGCAAAATGCCGTCACAGCTCGTGGATGGAGGTCAAGGCGGTAGAGGCGGAACGCGAAAGTGTGAAGTACAAACAGGTGCAATTCATGATGAACAAGGTGGGTGAGGAGTTTGACGGAATCATCTCAGGCGTTGTGAGTTTCGGACTCTTTATAGAGTTGCTCGACAGCCGGGCCGAGGGACTCGTAGATATTGATTCGCTGCAGCACGACTTCTTTGTGTACAATGAAAGCAATCATGCTTTGATAGGCTCTGAAACCGGTATTATGTACCGGCTGGGCGATAAAGTACGCGTAAAAGTGGTGAAAGCCGACCTTGAGAGGCGCAGACTCGATTTCAAATTGGTGGCACCGCTGTAAAGCCTTATTCAGGGGTCAGACCTGATGCTCCTGCAAATAGAGGGCATAAGCCAGGAAGGCAATGAGTGCCAGGATGAAAACGACCATAATGCCGATTACGAGGCGCAGGTTTTTGTTGTTCTGCTTCAGAATGTATTCCCTGCTTCTGGCTTTCATGATGTTGTCAACGATGAGCTGCGTACGCGGGATGGCCCGGTCGTCTTTTACCACATAGTCATAAGCCCCTTCCCGAATGGTCTCAAGAGCCGTATCTATGTCATCCTGACCGGAAATAATCACAACTTCGGTGCCCGGTGACTGCTCCTTGATCTTTTGCATGACCTCCAGGCCCGTAGGCGGATTCTCTTCCTCCGATTCGAAATAGTAATCAAGCACTACAATGTCGGGTTTTTCATTGAGATGCTGAAGAAACTCCTCCACGGTGTCAAAAACCATGACTTCCGCATTGTAGCTTGTGTTGCGTTCAATGACATGCTTGAGCATGGTGAGCAACTTTTTGTCGTCATCGACCACAAAAACCGAGTAGTAGTTGTCTTTTTTCATTTTTTCGCTTTTTGGATGAACGGAATGCCAGTCGCCCGGCTTTGAATTTACGATCTAAGTGTGAATTTTACAATTTTTAACACTTGGATTTTTTAAAGATTCATATCCAGCTTAATCTGCTCAAGCAATAGTTGGCAATTTTCCGTCACATAATTGATCATATCACCGGTTTTGGCGAGTTCGCTTTCGTTCATGGCATTCAGTTCGATTTTTTTCACGATGGATTCGAGCTTTTTGTTTCCGAGGAATACGAGGGTGGATTTGAACTTGTGGGCGGCCCCGCGGAGTTTTTGCCAGTCTTTCTGAATATAGAGGGCCTTCATTCTTGAGAGTTCTTCAGGAGCTTCGTCCAGTATGGTCTGCAGCATTTTAAGTTTCAGACCTTCATCGCCCTGTGTGATGGTGTTGAGATAGCTCAGATCGTACCTTTGGGCACTTTTGCTCTTTTTTGCTTCTCGGTCCTGACGGATTTCCCTGTTTTTTACCGGATCTATTGCTTCTCCGGGCTTGACGCCTGTCAGCCGGGCGATTTTTGTGTAGAGATTTTTGGGGTTGAAGGGCTTTGGAATGTAGTCATCCATGCCCGAACTCAGACATTTCTCGGCTTCACCGGCCGTGGCAAAGGCAGTCATGGCCAGGATGGGGATCGAGCGCTTTTCTTCCGGAAGACTTTCCCTGATTCTGCGCGTGGCTTCATGACCGTTCATCACCGGCATCTGCACATCCATGACCACCAGATCGAAGTCTTTTTCCTTTACAGCCTGATAGGCTTTGAGTCCGTTGTCGGCCACTTCTATTTGTACATCGCTGCCCCAGCTTTTGATGGTTTCGGCTGTCACATACTGATTGACTTTGTTGTCTTCGGCCAGCAAGATGCGAAGCGCCCCGAGATCGCGAAAGACGAATTCCTTTTCTTCTCTCTGCTCCCTGCGCAGATTCTCGCCCGATCCGATATTGAGCTGGAGGCTGAAGCTGAAAGTGGAGCCTTCGTTTTCTCTGCTTTTGAGCACGAGTTTGCCGCCCATCATCTCGACCAGGCGCCTTGAGATGGCCAGTCCGAGCCCCGTGCCGCCATAGAGGCGGGTAATCTGATCGCCTCCCTGGGTGAAGAGATCGAAAATCTTGTCCTGATTTTCTTTCGAGATACCGATGCCCGTGTCCTTCACACTGAACTGAATGCTGGCAAAACTCTCTTTGGACTCAAGCAGCTTAACTTTAAGGCGTATTTCACCTTCATCCGTGAATTTAATGGCATTGGAGAGGAGATTGAGCAGTACCTGATTGATGCGAACCGAATCGCCCACCACAAACTCCGGCAGCAGCTCATCCATGTCGAGTGTAAATTGCAGGTCTTTTTCTTTGAGCCTGAATTCCACGGTATCGGCCAGGTTCTGAAGCAAGTCGTAGAGGTTGAATTCTTCGCTTTCCACATCCAGTTTACCGGCTTCGATCTTCGAAAAATCAAGGATGTCGTTAATCAGCACCAGCAGATGGTCGGTGGAGGTTTGAATGAGATCGATATAGTGCTTTTGCTGATCATTCAGCGGGGTATCACTCAGCAGATTGGTGATGCCGAAAACCGCATTCAGCGGGGTGCGTATCTCGTGGCTCATATTGGCCAGAAAGCGCGATTTCAGTTGAGCCGAACGCTCTGCCAGCTTCTTGGCCCGTTCGAGCTCTTCTGTTTTCTTCACATTCGTAATGTCACGTATAATTCCCTGATAACCCGTAATATTTCCCATCTGATCGTAACGAACACTTGAAGTGACGAGACAATTGATGGGGACTCCTTCCCGGTCTTTGAGCGTTACCTCAAAATCGCGCACCGATTTTTCCCTTTCCACGGTGCGTATAAATCGTTTGCGGTCGGAGGGGTTGACGTAAAGGTGTATGACATTTAGCTTCAGAAGTTCTTCCTTTTGATATTTGAATAGCTCGAGCAGGGCCTTGTTGGCATCCAGAATGGAGCCGTCTTTGCCGGTAATATAGATGGCATCTTTGGCTTCTTCGAAGAGTTTTCGGTACTCTCTTTCTGAGCGCATCAGCTGTTTTTCGATGTCCTTTCTTTTCGAAATATCTCTGAAAACCGCTGCCCGTATCTGCAGGTCATTCGGCTCGCTAAAGATCTCAAAGGTTGCTTCCACGGGAAATGCTGTGCCATCCTTGCGAAAAGCGATGGCTTCAAAACAGTTTTGCTCATTGCTAGCGATGGCATCGTAGATGAGATCGCGGGCCCCGGGAGCAAAAAGTTTGCTGAGATGAATGCGCCTGAGCTCCATCCGTTCATAGCCGAAAAGACGGAGGGCGGCACGGTTCATATAGCGGATATGTCCGTTGTCATGAATAATTATGGCATCCAGCGAAGCATCGGAAAGCAACTTGTATTTGGTTACAAGCGCCTTCAGACTGCCCTCATATCCCTTCAATGGTTCCTCTTCTTGTTTCAATTTCTCACAGATTTAATTAACGGTCTGCCTTCTCGCCATTTAGAACTCTGAAAGCTTAATTTTGTCAGATTAACAGCGCTTATGAATTTAATCAAAGAATCGCAGAATTTAATAGAAGAGGGAATTGCATCTGCACTGGAAGGGAGAGGACTTCCGGAGTTGTATGGGCCTGTTTCTTATACATTTTCGCTTGGAGGCAAGCGAATAAGACCCGTGTTGCTGCTTTTGTCGGCTGCCATGGCCGGAGCCTCAGCAGAGAAGGCCCTGCCTGCCGGACTGGCCGTGGAGTTTTTTCATAATTTCACCCTCTTGCATGATGATATCATGGATGACGCTCCGCTCAGACGGGGGAAAATGAGTGTTTACAGAAAATACAATGCCAACACGGCCATTCTCTCGGGCGATGCCCTTATGATAATGGCCTATGAACAGCTGGCAAAATGTGAGGAGTCAAAGCTTCCGGTACTCCTGAAGCGCTTCAACCGATCTGCGATCGAGGTATGCGAAGGCCAGCAGCTTGACATCAACTTCGAAACACGCACACATGTGAGCATCGATGAATATCTGGAGATGATTCGCCTGAAAACCTCTGTTTTGATGGGCTTTTCGATGTTTGCCGGAGCCTACCTGGCAAGTGGTGATGAGGATCTTGCCGAAGGCTATTACCGGGTGGGCGAAGAAATGGGCGTGGCTTTCCAGATTCAGGACGATTATCTCGACAGTTTCGGTGATCCGGCCGTTTTCGGAAAACGCATCGGGGGAGATATCCTGATGAACAAAAAAACGTATCTGCTGTTGAAAGCCCTGGAAACACCGGATACTGCAACGTATGAAGAAATTGAAAAATGGCTGGGAATGGAAAATCCGGAGCCCGAAGAGAAAATTGAAAATTTAAAAGCACTATTCATGACGAGCGGAGCTGCGGATGATGCCATCAGGATGCGCAAGCGCTATTATGAATCCGCCACACGAAAGCTAAAAGAACTCGGAGGAGAAGAAGAAGCGTTTAAGGCATTGCAAACATTAAGTGCTCAACTGCTGCTCAGGGAGAGTTGAAAGAACAGAAATGAGAGGAAATACAATCAGATGGGTGGTGCTCATGGCGGCACTTTCGATTATCGGAATTGTGGTGACACAGATCTACTGGGTATCGACCGCCTGGAATCTGAAAGACCAGCAATTCAATCACCGGGTAGACCTCGCACTGAATGACGTAGTGGAGCGGGTCGTGGAAATCAGCAATGACAGCACGCTGCTGGTCAAGCCGGTTTCGCAGATTTCGAACAACCAATACAAAATCGAACTCAACGAGCGCATTGCACTGCCTATTCTCGAAGCGCTCCTGATCAGTGCTTTTGATGAGTATAATGTTCAGACTGACTTTGAATACGGCCTCTACGACTGTATTGCCGACACGGCACAGAGCGGGAAATACGTGCGCTACAAGGATGGGTTCAGATCAATCCGCTCGCATTCACGCCACATCGATCTGCCCAAAAGCGAACAGACCTATTTTAGCGTGAGTTTTCCGGAAAAGGAAAGCTACATACTGAGTGCCATGGGCTTCTGGCTCTTTTCTTCGGCCATCCTGGCGGTGGTTATCGTCTTTTTTGCCTACACCACTTTTATCATACTGCGGCAAAAACGTATGAGCGAAGTAACCCGTGACTTCATCAACAACATGACCCACGAACTCAAAACTCCCATATCCACGATTGCCGTATCGGCCGATGTGCTGGCCAGCGATGAGATTGCCCAAAATCCGAAAAGAAGAATACGGTACAGCCAAATCATTAAACAGGAGAATGAACGCCTGAAAAAACAGGTAGAGAAGGTATTGCAGATCGCTACGCTTGAAAAAGACGAAATTCAAATCAATAAAGAAAGCGTGGATGTGCACAAGCTCATATCAGAACTTGTAAAAACCATGCGCGTGGCACTAGAGGGGAGCGGAGGCCGGATCAGCATGCGGCTCGAAGCACAAAAGTCCACGGTACAGGCCGACAAGGTTCATTTGATGAATATTTTATATAATCTTGTGGACAATGCGATAAAATATTCGGGGGAGAAGCCCCCTGAAATTGAGGTGACTACGAGTCATGACCGCGAGTGCCTGCTAATCAAGGTGAAAGACAATGGCATCGGCATGGACCGGAGCGAGATTCGTATGATCTTTAAGAAGTTTTATCGCGTACCGACCGGCAACCGTCATGATGTCAAAGGCTTTGGCCTCGGCCTGGCTTATGTGAAAATGATGGTGGAAAAGCATCAGGGAAAAATCAAGGTGGAAAGCGAGAAAGGCATGGGCACTCTTTTTACCTTGAGCATCCCTTTTAAGTAAATGAATAAAAGATGGATCAACACTGTAAGATATTATTGGTAGAAGACGATGAGAATCTGGGTTTTGTAGTGAAGGACAATCTGGAGGAAATGGGCTACGAAGTGGCACATGCCCGTGACGGACACGAAGCTCAGAAGCTCTTCTACAAACATGAATTTGATGTCATCCTGATGGATGTTATGCTGCCGAAAGTGGATGGCTTTGAGCTTACCGCTGAATTCAGGGCTGCCAATCCCGGAATTCCGGTCATCTTCCTCACCGCCAAATCGCTCAAGGAAGACCGCATACGCGGATTCAAACTGGGAGCCGATGACTACGTGACCAAGCCTTTCAGCATGGAAGAGCTGCAGTTGCGCATCGAAGCACTTATGAAGCGGGTATACGGGCACCTGCAGGAAGGCGGGAAAAGTTTTCGCATCGGACGCTATGAATTTGATTATGAGAACATGCAACTGCGCTTAGCTGACAAGGTCCAAAAACTGACGCAGAAAGAAGCCGAATTGCTTCGCCTGCTTTGTGTCAAACAAAATGAAGTGCTGAAGCGCGAAAAAGCACTGGAGCTCATCTGGGGCGAAAACGACTACTTTGCGGGTCGCAGCATGGATGTGTTTATCTCCAAGCTTCGCAAACATTTATCAGAAGATCCTGATGTGTCCATTGAGAACCTGCATGGGGTAGGCTTTAAACTCAGCGTGAGCGGGGACAAAAGCAAAGAGACCGGTCAGGCCGAATAGAATATTTTTTTTCGAAACAGAGAGTCGCAGGGCGATGCTTAACAATAGCAAGATATCATATGGCTTCCTGTCTCATCCAATCTCCTTAATTTCACTTCCATGAAAATGGCCATTATTGCACATGACGGGCGCAAACCGGAAATGGTCGCCTTTTTGCTCGAACACAAATCGGTTTTGGAGAAGATTGATTTAATTGCCACCGGTACTACGGGCCTGCATGTAATGAATGCAGGACTACAGGTCACCCGTGTAAAATCGGGCCCCAAAGGAGGTGACGCTCAAATAGCGGGTAAAATCGTGGAAGGGGAAATTGGTGCGGTTATATTCTTTCGCGATCCGATGGGCAAACACCCGCATGAGCCGGACATACAGATGCTGATGCGCATTTGTGATCTTTATAATATTCCGCTTGCCACCAATCCGGCTGCAGCCACCATGCTTTTCAAGGTCTACGAGGCCGATTTAATGTAGCTTCCCGCTTTCAACTTTGAATTCGGAGGTGTTGTGAAATTGTATCTCCGGATAATCCTCCCGGGTGACCTTCAGTATCCATTGTGACTCGGCAAGAAAGACCGGAAGCCCATGTGTGTCACTGGCAATATAATCGGCTTTTCTTCTCAAAAACTGGCGCAGGGCCTCGGGATTATCGGAGGTAACCCAACAAGCTTTGTGGAAGGCTATAGGTTTAAATGTACAGGAAGCTCCGTATTCCTCTTTGAGGCGATATTTGATGACCTCAAATTGAAGTTCACCCACTGTGCCAATGATTTTACGCCTTGCTGTTTCCTGTATAAATAACTGTGCTACACCTTCTTCCGAAAGTTGTTTCAATCCCTTGTCGAGTTGCTTGGTCTTTAGCGGATCGTCATTGAGCACTTCTTTGAAGCGTTCGGGTGAGAAGCTTGGAATGCCCTTGAACTGAAGCTTTTCTCCTTCCGTGAGCGTATCTCCGATTTTAAAATACCCGGCATCATAAAGTCCGATGATGTCACCGGGATAGGCTTCTTCCAGAATCTCCTTTGAACGGGCGAGAAAAGAATAGGGCGTATTGAAGCGCAGCTTTTTATCCAGGCGCGTGTGGTAAAAAAACTTGTTTCTCTCAAATTTTCCTGAACAGATCCGGAGGAATGCAATTCGGTTGCGGTGATTCGGGTCGATGTTGGCGTGAATTTTAAAGACAAATCCGCTGAATTTCGCTTCATCCGGGGCAACTTCTCTTTTGTCGCTCTGACGGGGAAGCGGGTTGGGAGCAATTTTGACAAAGGCACTCAGCAATTCGCGCACACCAAAGTTATTGAGAGCAGATCCGAAGAAAACAGGAGCCTGCAGGCCTTCCATGTAGAGCTCCAGATCAAAGGGATCGTAGACACCCTCGATGAACTCGACTTCTTCGCGCAACTCATCTGCATAGTTTTCCAGGTACCGGTCGATGCGCGGATCGGCCAGGTCTTTAATTTCAATCACTTCATCGCTGACTTTCTGTTGCCCCGGCTGAAAAAGATTCAGTTTGCTTTCGTAGAGATTATATACACCTTTGAAGTTTTTGCCCATGCCGATGGGCCAGCTCATGGGGCGGGTTGTGATCTGTAGTTTTTCTTCCAATTCATCGAGAAGTTCAAAGGCATCCCTGCCGTCACGATCCAGCTTATTGATAAAAACAATCACCGGGGTATTGCGCATACGGCATACCTCCATTAAACGCTCTGTCTGCGTTTCTACACCTTTGACGCTGTCAATGACCAGCACCACACTGTCAACGGCTGTGAGGGTGCGGTACGTGTCTTCCGCAAAGTCTTTGTGGCCGGGCGTGTCGAGCAGGTTGACAAGGGTGTTCTCATATTCAAAGGACATGACCGAGGTAGCCACCGAAATACCGCGCTGGCGTTCAATTTCCATAAAATCAGACGTAGCGCTTTTTTTAATTTTGTTTGATTTGACGGCTCCGGCCACCTGAATGGCACCTCCGAAAAGAAGGAACTTCTCCGTCAATGTGGTCTTTCCCGCATCAGGGTGGCTGATGATGGCAAAAGTCTTTCTTTTCTCTATTTCTTTCTGTAGTGTACTCATATGGCTCCGGTCAAAGGCTGCGAATTTACTGCTTGTTAATGTGGGCAGCAAAGAAGTGGTTCAGAATAGCATCATTGTTTCGGAGAATAATGACGTTTGAGCCATACGCTCAGGCCGTGCAGCCCGGGAAAAAGGAGTCGCTCCGTGATATTGGCCTGGTCGAGTTTGTCGCGAATTTCCCATTTGAGTTTGGCCGGGATGCGGATTCTGAAAAAGAGGCCGGGATGTTCTTCCAGCCAGCTGTCAAGCTGTGCCTGCGGACCTGACAGGAGGGAAAACAGCGCATGCTGGTTGATGATGCGGTTGTCGAGGCTGGGCGGTTCCAGCCATGCGAGGTAGGTTTCTTCCTGCAATTTGTCAAATTGTTTCAGGGTCTGGCATACTTCTTCCAGCATTTCGGCAGTAAAAACATTGGAGCCTTCGTCCAGGATAACACCCCGGAGCTTAGGGGGTAAAAAATGATTGGAATCCACGTAGTTGACCGCCCAGATTACCCCGTCACGGTCAAAATGATCAAGATTGGAAGTAGCAAAATGCAATGCGATATACGGAGAATAGGTCCAGTCAAGAAGCCGGGTCGGAAGTCCGTGGTGCTGGGCCACAGCGAGCCAGTTCCAGATGCTGTTGCCGGCCGTTGGATTGGTATATGCGTACTTCTTAAAATTCCTCAGTAGATGCCCCTCCAGTTTCGGGTAATCGCCCCCCAGGCGCATAAGGCTTGTCTGCAGGCTGTAGGTGAAGTCGGACAAACCCCGATAGACGAAGGGGGAGCGGAAGCGCTGCAGACGTTCATCCCAGCTTTCTGCGAATAGCAGATCCTGCAAACCGGCCCAGCTCGATGCACTCAGCTCGTTGTTTATCATTAAGTAAAAATAAAAAACCTTCTGCCAAGTGACAGAAGGTTTTTATTGCATAAGAGGTCTGTAAGTACTTTTACATTTTTGCCCAGTCAATCAGGGCCTGTTCCACTTTGTCTTTATAGAAGAAGTTTCCGGGGCTTTTGTCACCCAGTTCTTTTGCTGTTTTGGCATATTTGAGCGCTTCACTGTAGTTGCCCGTTTCAGCCAGCATCTCGGCTTTCAGCCAGTTGTTGTACCATTCGCTTTTGATTTCCAGCGATTTGTTGATCCAGGTCATGGCGTTTTCCATGTCATTGGCCTGCTCGAAAGCAAAACGTGCCGCATTGGCATAGGCTCTCCACGAAGGTTCCAGCGTCTTTTTTATGCTGGCATAGGCCTGCTCCATGGTGTGAACCTGAACGGGAAAAGATATCCGTGTATCGGCCCACTCAAGTGAGATCAAAGCTTTTTCATTGTCGAAATCCGTAATCAGATATCGCAGTCGCTCAACCGCGTCTTGGAGTTTTTCAGGTTTCACGTTGAATGCAACTATGTTTTTGCTTTCATCATAGCCGCCCGTGCCCCAGAGTTCCGTTTCGGAATTTAGGATAACCGTCCACTCGTCTTCATTGGGAATGGTAAAGAAGGAGTACTTGCCTGCCTTCACTTCCTGGCCGTTGATGCTTACATCTTTTGTGAATTCAATGCTGGTGGCTTTGTTGGCTCCTGAACGCCAGAGTTTTCCGTAGGGCACCAGTGCCCCGAAAATTTCGCGCCCTTTCACACCCGGGCTGCTGTAGTCGATTGTGATATCGGTCAGGCCGACTCGTTGCATCACCTGGGCCTTCGGACTCGGTTGCGGGAGTTCCATCTGCGCATATAAACCGTTGGGAAGGCAGAAAACAAAAGTTAGAAGAGTAATAAATAAGCTTTTCATGTATTAAGTTTTAGAATTAGGTGAACAATATATAAAAGCTTCCTTTGATTTGCTCCATATAAACCTAATATTAGCAATTTTTAATGTTATCCCCGACAGGGCTAAGTTCTTGTTTTTCTGAGAATAGGAGCAAATCTATGATCATAAAAATGCTTTGAGCAGGATATGCAAACAGGAAGAATAAGATTCGTGATTCAAACCGGGCAGGAGACTAAAAAAGAAAAGCCATCTCAAAGAAATGGCTTTTGTGGTCCCGGAGGGATTCGAACCCCCAACCTCCTGATCCGTAGTCAGGTGCTCTATCCAGTTAAGCTACGGGACCTTCTCGGGTTTGCAAAATTAAGCTTTTCCCCTTCAAATTCACCAAACTTATCTTTAAAAATCATACATCTCGTGGTAGTATTCTCTTGCCATTCGGTCCGAATCAAAGGCAGGAATGACATCTTTCATGCCGTTCCATGCAATTTCATTCCAGCGTAGGGGATTCTTATAATACATCGGAACAATTTCCTGCTCCAGAAGATGCATCAGATTTTCATAATCCAGCTTGTCAGTTTCCTGTGTTGTCAGGTTTTCGTCAAGTGCGGGAAGCACCCAGCTGTTTTTTCCGTGTTTCGCAAACTCGGGTATCCATCCGTCATTTGTTGACAGGTTGATGGCCCCGTTCATGGCTGCGGTCATCCCGCTGGTGCCCGAAGCTTCCCTTGGCCTCCTTGGATTGTTGAGCCAGATATCGGCCCCGCCTTTCAGCAGTCTTGAAAGATGCAACTCATATCCCGTGAGAATGGCACAGTTGTTTTTTTTGTAAATAATCGTCTGAATGGTATTAAAAAGGTTTACCATGGCACCGTCTTCGGGGTAGGGCTTGCCGGCCCAGATCACCTGCACGGGCCTCGATTCGTTGTAGATCAGATGCCAGAAACGGTTGATATCCCGCAAGAGCAGATTGGCCCGCTTATAAGCCGCAAATCGTCTTGCCCAGACGATGGTCAATACGTTTTCGTCAAAGAGTTTGCCGGTTTGGTCGGCAACCACCTCAAAAAGCGCCTTCTTCAATTCTTTTTTTCTTGCAGTGAAGGCCTCCCGGTCTTCTTTCTCCATGGCTTCATACAAGGGCCCATCTTTCCAGTAACGCGCATTCTGGGCATTTGTAATTGATATTATTTCACAACTGTTTTTTACATCAAGCCACATCTTTCGCGAGACCTCGCCATGGAGTTTGGATACTCCGTTGGCCCGCTTGCTGAGAGCCAGAAGGGCGGGTGTGGTGCCAAAACGATCCTCCTGTCCGGTGATGTTTTTTACCACCTCTGTACTCAGGCCGCTGAAGTAGCCCATGTATTCAAGTTCCCCGTAGTCGAAGGTGTCGTTGCCGGCTTTCTCGGGTGTGTGGGTGGTGAATACCAGCTTTTTCTTGATTGAATCAAGATCATAGACCTGTTTGTAATAGTAAAACGCAAATGGGGCTGCATGGGCTTCATTCAGATGATAAACATCGGCTCCGCCCAGTTTCTCGAGCAGTTTGGCTCCTCCGATTCCCAGAATCATGTATTGTGCAATCCGGATTTCGTGATTGACATCATAGAGCCGGTTGGTGATTCCTCTGAAGTAGTCTTCATTTTCCTCCATATCGCTGGATAGCAAATAGATGGGCGCTGTTCCAAAGATTTCGGGGCGGAGCAACATTACTTTTACTTTGACCGGATACCCTTTTACGGGAACGACCAGGCGAATGCCGGTATCTTCCAGAAAAGTGTAGGTTTTTACCCGGAAACGGGCTTCCATCTCCTGATTGTCCTTGCGGTCCTGATCATAGTAGCCTGTTTTCCAAAGAATTCCGATACCTATCACATTTTGCTTCAGATCGAAGGCGCTTCGCATGTGTGAGCCGGCAAGAAAACCCAGCCCGCCCGAATAAATTTTGAGGGGCTGGTGAATGCCAAATTCCATACTCAGATAAGCCACTTTGCTCCGAAACTCAGGATTGATTTCGTAGGGATGATACCATGAATCGTATCCGGACATAATGTTCTTGATTTAAAAGTAAGTGGGCGAATTTAAAAAAAATACTCAGAGCATGAGTGCCTGCCCGGGAAGCATTTCAACAATACGAAAGCCTTTCTTCGGTCCTGAAATAAATGCTCTGATGATATGCTGCACATCGCTGTCGGCCGGATAGTTCCTTATATAATCCAGGGCTTCCTCGAAACTGTGCAGGTGTACGTCATGCGGCAGAAATCCGAAGCCGAGGTATTGTCCGTTTTTACAACAAACAATGGCTTTTTCCTCCGGATCTCGTCCTTTTCCGATGATAATGCGCGAGGGTTCTTCTTCCCTGAGCTGTGCCAGGGCCTGCTTCATCTTTTCATTATGTGATTCGGCACTTTCATCTCCGGTGCAGGCACCGTCACACTGACCCGTTTTGCGCCCGTTGCAGGGTCCGCTGTTCGAAGAAAGGAATAGTTTTTTTTCACACAAGCGAAATTGTGCAGCCAGTTCGTAGAGGTGATTTCGGGCTTCGGGAAGGGTCGTATAGGTAGCAATGGCCTCCCGCTGACGAAATCCCTTTTCAATTGCCAGGCGAATCCAACCGGCCCGGTCCGTATAGCTTAGGAGATTGTACACCCGGAGGCCTCTTCGCTGCGCACGGTTGAATGGCGGCTGCTGCTTCTTGATCTCATACGACTCCAACAGCGAAGCAGTCAGTTCATTGCCCGTGATGGTGTAGGAGATGTGATGTATTCTCGAATACAGGGCAAGAAAATTCTTTTCATCAAAGGAAGAGGCAAAGTGGGATGCGATTCTTTTGCGGATATTGGCGGCTTTGCCAATGTAGAGCGGCCTTGATTTTTCATCCAACATATAGTAAACACCTGCTTCTGCGGGCAGCGCTTCATACTCGCTGCGCTCCAGATTGGGCGGCAGGCTGAATTCCCTTTGGTGGCTGCGTATGTGTTTACTGATCAGTTTTTCGCTGTCTTTCTCCAAAAGCAAATGCAGCAGACGGGCAGTGGCTTCCGCATCGCCCAGGGCCCGGTGGCGGTTGTTTACACGAATGCCCAGGCTTTTGCACAGCCGTCCGAGACTATAAGAGGGAAGACCGGGAATAATTTTACGGGAAAGACGCACGGTACAAATGCGTTTCAGGGAAAGTTGGTATCCGCACTGTGCAAGATGGTGGGTCAGAAACTTAAAGTCAAAGTTTACATTATGCGCTACAAACACTTTATTGTGAAGCATTTGCATAATACGAGGAGCAATCTCTTCGAGGGGAGGGGCATCTTGCAGCATCTCATTGCTGATGCCGGTCAGACGTTGTATAAAAATCGGAATTTCCTGCCGGGTATGAACAAGGGTAGAGAAGCGCTCTTTGATCCTTTGCCCGTCACTTATCACAATCGCTATTTCAGTGATATAATGTTGGGCGGGCTTGCCCCCGGTGGTTTCAATATCTACTATGGCAAAATCCAAATCAAAGAATTAATCCTGAATGTGAAGATAAGGGCATAATGCTTAAGAGCCGTCACTTTGCTTCCTGTATTGACCTGAAAAGATCAGATAACAAAAAGATACTCCCGCCCACGAAGATGAGGTCCTCCGGCTCCGCGGCACGCAGAGCGGCTTCGTAGGCCTCGTCTGCACCCCTGTAGGCACGGGCTTTTAGGTCCTTTTTCTTTGCCAAATCCTTCAAGAACTCCGCATCCATGCCTCGGGGCACTGCCGGACGCGCAAAATAGTAGCGGGCATCGGGATCAAGGGATTCGAAAAAAGCATGGGGGTCTTTGCCCGTAACCGTTCCCATGACACAATGCAAGTGCCTGAAAGGCCAGGATTTTAACTGGGTAAATATCTTCTTCAAGGCATCCGCATTGTGAGCGGCATCCGCCAGGACCATGGGGGCAGAACTTCTCAGAATCTGCCAACGGCCTTCAAATGCAGTGATTTCTTTAAATCCGGATATGCCCCGCTGCATATTTTCATTGCGAATGGCAGGAAATTCCCTACGGATAAGTTCGATGGCCATCAGCACGGTCAGGAGGTTTTCCTGCTGATAGAGTGCCCCTCCGGGCAGGGCAAAGTTTTCGGACCGGCCGCTTTCCGAATTTTCAACATTCAGCTCAAGACAGTCTATTTCATGCCGGACTATGCGTGCATGGTAGGCATCTTCCGCAAAATAAAGCGGAGCATTCATTTCTCCCGCTTTTTGCCGGAATACCGGATCGCTTTTGCTGTGGTGCCTGCCGATCACAACGGGCGTATGTTTTTTGATGATTCCTGCTTTTTCGAATGCAATCTGCGCGATTTCCGGGCCCAGTATATCCTGATGTTCCAGGCTGATATTACTGATTATGGAAAGCAGGGGAGTGATCACATTTGTAGAGTCCAGGCGCCCGCCCAATCCTACCTCAATGATGGCAACATCAACTTTTTCACGGGCAAAATATGCGAAGGCCATGGCCACGGTGATTTCGAAAAAGGAAGGATTTACTTCTTCGATAGTATTTTTAAGATCGTTGACAAAGCCGCAGACAAAGGCCTCGGGCATCCATTCCCCGTCTATTTTAACTCTCTCACGAAAATCCCGCAGATGCGGAGAAGAGTAGATACCCGTTTTATATCCTGAGTCTTGTAGTACGGCTGCCAGCATGTGCGAAATAGACCCTTTGCCGTTGGAGCCACCCACATGAATGGATTTGAATTTCCTCTCCGGATGCCCAAGCGCTCGGAGCAGCGCTTTGATATTACTCAGGTCTTTCTTGAATGCTGTTTTTCCCACACGCTGGTACATGGGCAGCTGTCTGTAAAGCCAGTCTACCGTTTCCTGATAGTTCATGCGGAGCTTAGTACTTGAAGGTGATGGTGATGGTTCCCCTGACGAGGTGGCTTCCGCTGGCCGGGTCGAAACGCACCTTGGATGCCAACTGACGGGCCTCCCGGATCATTGCCGGGTCCGTAATCTCCGTACCACGCATTAAATCACCCACTTTTACGACATTTCCGGAGGCATCCACCCAGATTTCAAGGATAATCTTTCCCTGTTCCCGCCTGACTTTCTTTTCGACATCGGGCACACGCTGTACTCCGCGTCCGCTCAGTCCTCCGCCAAACTCAAAATTGCCCAGACCGGGGATGTTTCCCATGTTTTGCGATTGCTCGCTGCCCTTCGGATTTCCCATGTCTCCGGGCATTTCGTATTTGCCCTTCGTATCCTTGGGTGCCTCATTGCTCTGCTCGTCCGCTGGCATTGTGTATTTGGGCTTGACCGGCTCTTTCACTTCCTCTACCGGCTTTTCAGGTTCTTTCACTTCTTCTTTTTTCTCTTCCTTTTTTTCCTCAATGGAAGTGCTGTTCGGATCATCCACGGTTTCTACCGGGGTTTCCGTTACCTGAGGCTGGGGTTTCGGTTCGGGTTGTGGTTTGACCTCTTCTTTGGGTGTTTCCTTCTGGGGAACCGGCTTGGTTTCTCCCGAGCCCTGTTCGGTTGTCCCCATGGCGATCAGGATACCGGGTGGCGGAAATTGTTCTTCGGGCTGCTTGAGCACCCAGAAGATGGAAAGCACGAGAATGCCAATAACGATGAGGGCCGTAATAATGGCACTCTTTCGCTTGTTGGCGCGCTCTACTTCCGGATTTAAAAGATATTCCACCGTCATAAGTTATCTGTTTTTCTTCTCTGGTTCGGTGGCCAGCAGGAGTTCAAACCTCAGCTCACTGGCCAGGTCATACATGTCCACCAGTAGTTGAACGCTCAATGTCTTGTCCATATTGAGCATTACCACAGGTCGTTCTTCCTGGCTTAGTTTGCTGCTTAGTTTTCCTTTGATGGCGCCAAAGGGTACCCGTTCGCCATCTACAAAGTATCGCCCCTTGTCGTCAATGGTAATGGTAGCGATCGGTGTGGCGCTCACGCGCTGATTGCTCGAAGGGCGTTTCACAGGCGTAGCGTAAGGCGTTACGATCCTGGAAGTAATGAGAAAAAAGATCAGAAGCAGAAAGATAATATCTGCCAATGATGACATATTGAAAGTCGGGTCGACCTTATTTCTTCCTTTCAGGTTCATTTCGCAGGTTCTTGTAAGAGGTCAATAAATTCTACCGTATAGGCTTCCATCTTGAAGATTACCTTTTCAACCATTGATATCAGCGTGTTGTAACCGATATAGGCGATAATACCAATCGACAGTCCCGTTGCCGTGGTCACAAGTGCCTGATAGATGTCATTTGCCAGGATATCGGCTCCTCCTTCGCCACCTGCCTGTGCCAGATTGTAGAATGCTCCGATCATCCCCAGCACCGTACCCAGAAAACCAAGCATGGGGGCCGCACCGGATATGGTAGCCAGTGTGACCAGGCTCTTCTCCATTTTGTATACTTCGAGCTTGCCCACATTTTCAATGGCTACTTCAATGTTTTTCAGCGGTTTGCCCAGCCGGCTCAGTCCTTTTTCAATCATGCGGGCAATGGGGGAGTCCGTATTGCGGCACAAGGTTTTGGCGGCTTCAATATTTCCACTGGCAACATAGTCCTTGATGTTGTTCATGAAGTTTTTGTCAATGCGGGCTGCTTTTTTGATGGTAAAGTAGCGCTCAAAGAAGATGTAAAGAGCAACAACCAACAGGATTGCGAGGGGAATCATCAGCACACCGCCTTTCATCAGGAGGTCTATCATAGCGATTGAGTCCATTTGACCACCGGCAGCACTGGTATCGGCTTGCAAGAGCATGTAAATCATATTTGGAGTTTATAAAGGCTTACAATTGAGAATTCTGCTTCTTTAACCAAAAAAAGCATTTTAATTGCTACTTAACGGCAATTGCTCCTTTTATTATTGCACGCAATCGCTATTTATGTCCAAATATTTGTACAAGACAAGGCGCATCGACACTTGCATATTTCCACATCTACAATATTGGCAAAGAAGTGAAAAAGGCCTGTGTTTTCGGTATCTTTGCACATCGAAACAGGGGATGCCTGCCCCTTAAAAAAATTGACTATGAATGAGAATGAACGGATAATTCCGATTAACATCGAGGAAGAGATGAAAGCGGCCTATATCGACTATTCGATGTCGGTCATTGTATCGCGAGCGATACCCGATGTACGGGATGGTTTGAAGCCTGTGCACCGGAGGGTTTTGTACGGAATGTATGATATGGGACTCTACCATAACCGGCCGTATAAAAAATCGGCCAGAATAGTGGGAGAGGTGCTGGGAAAGTATCACCCGCATGGTGATTCTTCCGTTTACGATGCCATGGTTCGTATGGCACAACCCTGGTCGCTGCGTTACCCGCTGGTAGACGGCCAGGGAAACTTTGGCTCGGTGGACGGAGACAGTCCGGCTGCCATGCGATACACCGAAGCACGCCTGAAGAAAATAGCCGAAGAAGTATTGAGGGACATTGACAAAGATACGGTCGATTTTACGCTCAACTTTGACGATTCGCTGAAAGAGCCGAGTGTGCTTCCCTCACGGATTCCCAACCTGCTTATCAATGGCGCATCGGGTATTGCCGTAGGAATGGCAACGAATATTCTTCCCCACAACCTCACAGAAGTGATCAACGGCATTATCGCCTATATCGGGAACCGGGAGATCACAACAGAAGAATTGATGCAATACATCAAAGCTCCGGACTTCCCGACAGGAGGCACGATATACGGCTACGATGGTGTGAAAGAGTCTTTCGAAACGGGTAGGGGACGCATTGTGGTTCGGTCAAAAACCGAAGTCGAAATACATGACGGCAACGAACGCGACCGCATCGTGGTGACCGAAATTCCCTATCAGGTCAACAAAGCGGTATTGATCATGAAGATTGCCGACATGGTCAATGAAAAGAAACTGGAAGGCATTGCAGACATACGCGATGAATCGGACCGGGATGGGATGCGCATTGTTTTTGAACTCAAACGCGATGCCATTGCCAATGTAGTGCTAAACCGTCTGTTTAAATATTCGCAACTGCAAACCTCCTTTGGAGTAAACAACGTAGCCCTCGTGGGAGGCAGGCCCAAATTGCTCTCACTGAAAACAATGATTGCCCGCTTTGTTGATTTCCGGCATGAAGTGGTGGTGCGCAGAACAAAATACGATCTGGCGCAAGCAGAGAAGCGGGCACACATCCTTGAGGGACTGCTGATTGCTCTTGACAATCTGGATGCTATTATCAAACTGATACGGGAAAGTGCCAATCCGGTGGAAGCCAAAGAAGGCCTGGTAAAAGACTTTGAGCTGAGTGAGGTACAGGCACAGGCGATTCTCGACATGCGCCTGCAGCGACTCACCGGCATGGAGAGAAAGAAGATCAAGGAAGAGTATGAGCAGGTAATGGCGAAAATCAAGCACTTTAAGGAAATCCTCTCGGATGAGAATCTTCGCATGCAGATCATCCGGGATGAGCTCATTGAAATCAGAGATGAATACGGAGATGAACGCAGAACGGACATCATCTACAACGGCAATGAATTCAGCATCGAAGACATGATTCCGGATGAAGATGTGGTCATTACGATCAGTCATATGGGCTATATCAAACGGACCAAACTGGCGGAGTACAGGAAGCAGGGCAGAGGCGGCCGTGGATCAAAGGGAAGCCTGACACGAAATGAGGATTTTATCGAACACCTCTTCGTAGCTTCAACGCACAACTCAATGCTCTTCTTTACAGAACAGGGCAAGTGCTACTGGCTTAAGGTGCACCAGATTCCGGAAGGCACCAAGACCTCGAAGGGGCGGGCCATTCAAAACCTGATAAACCTGCCGCAGGATGACAGCATCCGGGCCTTTGTGACCGTTAAAAGCTTAAAGGACGAGGAGTTCCTCAATTCGCACTATGTGGTTTTCTGCACCAAGAGAGGTGTGGTGAAGAAAACTTCGCTCGAAGCGTATTCGAGACCCCGTGAAAACGGCATTATTGCCATTTCAATCAACGAAGGAGACCAATTGCTGGAAGCGAAGCTGACCAATGGCAATAACGATGTACTACTGGGCATAAAGAGCGGTCGTGCAATTAAGTTTCATGAAGAAAAGGTTCGGCCCATGGGCCGAACGGCAACAGGCGTGCGTGGCATCAGGCTGAGTGATGCAGAGGATGAAGTCATTGGCATGGTATGTGTTGACAAGGAGGAAGAGGACAACACGTTTATCTTTGTCGTTTCTGAGAATGGCTATGGAAAGCGAACTCCCGTAAAGGATTACCGCGAGACCAACCGGGGCGGAAAAGGAATCCTGACCATGAAGGTCACGGAAAAAACCGGACCACTGATCGCAATGAAAGGCGTGAAGGATGAAGATGATCTGATGATCATCAATCGTTCGGGGATAGCCATACGCATCGGGGTCGATGAGATCAGTGTAATCGGAAGAGCAACGCAGGGAGTTCGTCTCATCAAGTTGAAAAACGGAGACATCATTGCAGCCGTTGCCAAAATCGATGTAGTGGAAGAAGAAGAGGAAATAGAAGAGAATGGTGAAGAAAATGAAACTATTGAAGAATAAATTGAATTAAAACGGGTAATTAACTTTAAAACAATTAATTATAAAATATTAAATATGAAGAGAATAGCAATTTTGGCACTCTTGGTCGGAATGAGTACTGCCGTTTTCGCACAAAAAAGCAAAGTAACCACGGCAGCACTGAATATGAAGTCGGGAGACCTGGAAAAGGCAAGGGAAGCCATAGACATAGCCATTACAAACCCCAAAACAATCAATGATCCGAAAGCCTGGTATTACAGGGGAGATATCTACCTCCGTTTGTATGCCAGTCCCGAGTTCAATGATTATGATTCGGTGGCTCTTGACCGTTCATTCGAAAGCTTTAAAAAGGCCATGGAATACGACAGCAAAGACAAGTATAAGGATGAGATTGTGCTTGGAATCGATGCGGTCCGGCAGATGTACTTCAACAAAGCCAACGAGCTCTTCGATGCCGAGAAATTTGATGAGGCATATACGGCCATCAGCAAATATCTGGAAGGCAATGATCTGATACGAAAGTTGATGGGTGATGACACCGTGCCAATCGACACATTGAGCCATTTCAGGAAGGCCTATTATGCGCAACTTTCGGGCGACAAGGAGGAAGCAATGAAATTGTACCAGAAACTGGTGGACCTGGGTTTCAACCAAAGTCCTTTCCTTTATGACCTCTACGCCACATTGCTTAGCGATGCCGGCAATACGGAGAAGGCCCTTGAAGTGCTGAGAGCCGGTCAGAAGGTCTTTCCCAAAAATGTGGAATTAATCATTGATGAGCTGAATATTTTCTTGTCGGAAGGAAAGGCAGAACAAGCGATTGATCGCTTTAAAGAGGCCATTGAATTGGATCCTGAGAATCCGGATCTTCATTTTGCGCTGGGGACTATTTACGACAATCTCTATGACCGAATGAAAGACAGCATTCCGGAGAAAGCAGAGGAATATAAAATAAATGCCATCACGTATTATGAAAACGCACTGAAGAATGATCCGAACTACTTCAAGGCCGTATATAACATCGGTGTAATCTACTTCAACGAGGGGGTTGAGGTCGCAAAGGAAATGAACAATCTGCCAATAAGTGAGCAAAAGAAATATGAAGAGTTGAAAAAACAGCGCAATGAAGATTTCTCAAAAGGCCTTCCTTATCTGGAAAAGGCTCATCAGCTGGACCCCGAAGATTTGCCGACTATGAAAGCTCTGAAGGAAATATATTTCCGCCTGGGCCAAATGGAAAAGTACAAGCAAATAAATGATGCAATCAAGGCCCGTATGGCAGAAGGAGAGAAATAGGAAACACAAAATTCATAGTATTAAAAGCAGCTCATAAACGGGCTGCTTTTTTTTATGGACCGACTTCAATGAGTGTACGCTTGCTGTAAGCACTTTTATCATTAAAACCAAACGCCCCGACAATGTAGGAGCCGGTGTCGCTGTACACATGCACATCGGATATCTCCTGAGCAGCACCTGAGAGTGTAAACTCACTGGTGCTGCTGTCGCCAAAGTCAATGATAAGTGTACTGAGGTTTTTAACCAGCACGGTGATCTTCAGGGTGTCTTTCAGCTGTAGTTCGCTTTTGTTGAGTTGCATGCTAAGTTGCCCTTTTTTCTTGCATGCCGTGGCGGAGAGGAGCAATACTGATAGTGTCAAAACAACAAAGCTTTTCATATCACGTGGAATTTTGGATGCAATAATAGAGCAGTGGGTTCAAATATACAAGTTAACATAATATTAATTATGTGCAGGTTGGAGTGAAGTCAGTATTTAGTGGTGAACCGCTATCCGGATAATTAAACCTTTTCTGTAGTAAATAGCTTCAACATATTATCCTTCAACACATTAATCTCTTCTTTGGCATTATGAAGATCAGCGAAAATGCTCTTGAGCTTTTCATTAAAAATTTCTCCGTGCTTTCTGAAAAGATTTTGATAATATGCAATTCCTTCTTCCATATTGCCAAGAAATGTCTTCAAATATTTTTCTTTCTTCCTGTCCGGCATCTCACCGGCAGCTGCCAATTTATCCTTAAAGTACTTAATATACAATC
>WFPF01000053.1 GCA_015487695.1 Chitinophagales bacterium | reverse complement strand
TGCGATACGCCAAAAACCGGCACAATGCCGAGGATATTCTGCAGGAAGGTTTTATCAAGGTTTACAAATACCTGAAAAACTTCCGGGGCGATGGTTCATTCGAGGGATGGATGAGGCGAATTTTTGTGAATACGGCCATTGAGCATTATCGCAAGAATTCCAAGGTTTACAGTGTACAGGACATCCCGGTCGACTATCAGGAAACGGTGGTCAACCCCGCCATTCAGAATATGTCGGTGGATGAACTGCTCGAACTGGTCAACAGATTGTCAAACGGCTACCGCATGGTCTTTAACCTCTATGTAATGGAGGGCCTGAACCACCGGGAAATAGCCGGGGAACTTGGAATCAGCGAAGGCACCTCCAAGAGCCAGTTGGCACGGGCCAGGGCACAATTGCAGAAAATGATTGCAGAAAGGGAATTAAAAGAATATGGAACAGCCATCTGATCATTCATTTGACCGGGCATTCAGAGAAAAGATGGAGGGCGTGGAGCGCATGCCCTCGGAGTTGCCATGGATCGGAATATCGGCCGCACTGGATCAGATGCGCAGAAAGCGCAGAAGAAGATGGCTGCTGGGAATGGCCTCCGTAACCGCACTTCTTGCACTCCTTCTTCTCTATAATCCCTTTTCGCAGGACAACACAGCCGCTGGTCATCCATGGATGAATCAGTTCTCGGGCCTGCCCGGCCTCGCGATACCCACCATGCAGAGCCATCCTGCACCAGAAAATCAAAGCTTCGTTGCAGATCGAAACATAGTCACGGCAGCTCAGAGCAGTTCTGCCGGCTCTCAGTTAAAAAAACGGGGAAAGCAAAGCCGGGGAGTTGTTGTGGCCAATGTCACAGAAAAGCGGAAGCAGCCTTCCGCTTCGTCAAGAGATGTGCAGCAGGGTAAAAATTCATTTCCGGGACAGATTCCGCCTGCGATGGGTATGCCCGCATATTTATCCGGTATTTACCCTTCGGCCATCCCCCGGGAGGAGAATATATTTCCGGAGCAGAAATCATTTGTATTGCCTGACGGCAGCCTCGATCCGCTGTCTTTCCGCATGCTGCGCATCGGATTTATCGGCATGGCACAATCGACTTCGCTCGGAAGTACAGGCATCGATCATTATCTGGCCGATGCCGCAGGCAGCAAGCGCCTGAAAGTGCGGGCAGCGTACGGGTTAAGTGCAGCGCTTGATTTTTCACGTTCATTCGGGGTGGAGGTCAACCTGCTCATCAGCAGCAGCGAAGGCCAGGCTTTTCAGGCCAACGGCAGCCGACCCGACCTGCGTACCAACTATATCCGTGTCCCCCTGATGCTCAAGTACCGTTTTCTCAGGGCCGGAGCCCTGCACGGACTGCCGGAAGCCTTCTGTCTGAAAGCCGGAGTAGAATACGGACGCCTCAACTGGGTGAATATGGATGAATTTTCAGGATTCCTTCAACCGGCACAATTTAATCCGAGTGAGTTTGGAGCCGTGGCCGATTTCTCGTATGAAAAATACCTCAGCCCGCAACACATACTGACAGGTGGTGTTCGTGCGCGTTTGGGAAGTCCCGGCAGCGCGGGCAGCGATGCCGTCAGCTCAAGAGCGCTGGCATTTTATCTGCAGCTTCATTACGGATTTACGAAGCGCAGGCGATAAAATCAGTGTTTCCCGCCACCCAGTGCTGTCAGCAAGAGTGCCATAATACCAACAATTAATAGAAGCGAATAGAAAAGAGATCGCCAGATAGAAACGCCTGTTTCGCGGTGGTTTCGTATGGCCAGAATAACGGCCGCAATGATCATAAACAGCAGAAGGAAATAAAGCCAGGTATTCATGGGTACAAAGATAATTCCTTCCTGATTCATTCGTTTATGCGATTGTGTTGCATCCTCTCACTTGTTATATCTTTTTAATGTAAAAGGAGTCTGCAGGTTTCGCTTGCCGGCTGAAATTGAGCATTTTTGCAGCATCTCACAGAAAAGTTGAATAATGAAATATTTACTCCTCTGGCTTTTATTTCTTCCCGCCTCGATGATTGCACAAACACATACCATCAGTGGTTATGTGAAGGATGCGGAAACGGGAGAAGTCTTGATCGGGGCCAATGTGTACGACCTGAAGACCCTGCAGGGAACGGCCAGCAACCGCTACGGATTCTTCAGCCTGACATTGCCTGAAGACAGTGTATTTCTCCGGGTTTCTTTTGTCGGCTATCAAGCATTCAGCCGGGTCATTCTGCTGGATAGAGATATGGAAATTAATGTGGAACTGCCATTGGCCAATGAACTGGAGGAGCTGGTCATTCAGGGAGATGCAGTGGAGAAGATTGAAGAAAGAAGTCAGATGAGCAGCATCAACCTGCCCATCAGGCAGATTAAGTCCATTCCGGCTTTTCTGGGCGAGGTGGATGTGCTGAAGGCGGTACAACTGCTGCCGGGTGTGCAAAGCGGCAACGAAGGCTCGAGCGGCATCTTTGTGCGCGGGGGCAGTCCCGATCAGAATCTTATCCTGCTGGACGGTGTGCCCGTGTACAATGTTTCCCACCTTTTCGGTTTTTTCTCGGTGTTCAATGCCGATGCCATCAACAATGTGGAGTTGATCAAGGGGGGCTTTCCGGCACGCTATGGCGGGCGTCTCTCTTCGGTTCTCGACATCACGATGAAAGAGGGAAATCTGAAAAAATTCTCCGGCTCGGGGTCCATCGGGGTGGTGGCTTCCAAGCTTACGCTCGAGGGGCCCATTGTCAAAGACAAAGGCTCTTTTATCGTCAGTGGCAGGCGAACTTACCTCGACCTTCTTGCACGACCTTTTATCAAGCGCTCGATTGACGGCAATGCGGGATATTATTTTTATGATTTCAATGTCAAAGCCAATTACAGGCTCGGAGAGCGTGACCGGATTTACCTGAGCGGATACTTCGGACTGGATGATTTCTACTTTAAAAATACCGACACGTATACCTACAACGGAGAAATAACACGCGATGTCTACGGAGCCGGCCTCGACTGGGGCAACCGTACAGCCGTTCTTCGCTGGAATCATCAGTTTAGCCCAAAGCTTTTCAGCAATCTGACGCTCAACTACAGTCGCTACCAGTTTAATACCAGGGTGGAGGTTTCGGAGGAAACGATTGTGAACGGGCAATCCGACAAGTTTGCCTTTCTGCTCCGCTATTTTTCCGGTATCCGCGACTGGGGCGGCACGTATACCCTGGATTTTATCCCCCGGCCAAGCCACTATCTCAAGTTCGGGGGAAGTGCCGTGTACCATACCTTTAAGCCCGGCACGGTTCAGCTGAAAATCGAGAACCAGCAGAATGAGATCGATACTTCTCTGAATAATTCCTTCACCGAGGCCTTTGAGTACCGCCTTTTTATTGAGGATGACTGGCGCATCAGCGAGCTGCTTAAAATCAATGCCGGAGTGCACCTTTCCTCGTTTTATGTCGATCGGGAATGGTTTTATTCCATCGAACCGCGTCTTTCGCTTCGCTATATGATAGCTGACGGCCTGAGCCTGAAGGCTTCGTACAGCCGGATGAATCAGTACATCCACCTTCTGACCAACAGCGGTATCGGCCTTCCGACTGACCTGTGGGTGCCGGCTACGGCACGGGTAATACCCGAGCAAAGCTGGCAGGTGGCCACAGGACTGGCCAAAAGCATGAAGCACGGCATTGAGCTCAGCGTGGAAGCTTACTACAAGTCGATGGACAATATTATCGAATACCGGGAAGGAGCCAATTTTCTCCTCAACAAGGGATGGGAGTCGCAGGTCGTCTCGGGCAGGGGATGGAGCTATGGCGGTGAGTTTTTTCTTCAGAAAAAAAGCGGCAAGACTACAGGATGGATTGCATACACCCTTTCATGGACCTACCGGCAGTTTGAGGATCTCAATTTCGGAAAACGCTTCCCGTTCAAGTATGACCGGAGGCATGACGTATCCGTCACCATTGCCCACCGCCTGAATGAGAGCTGGCAGCTGGCAGCCACCTGGGTCTATGGTACGGGCAATGCCATTTCCCTGCCTGTGGCGGTTTACAAGGGCAGTTCCGGATTGTATGGGGGCAGTTCTTATGGCCTGCCCGTTTATTATTATCCGGAGCGGAACAACTACCGCATGCGCGCCTATCACCGTCTCGACCTGGGTGCCAACTACAGCAAAAAAACGGGCTGGGGCCAATGGGGCCTCAACATTGGCGCGTATAATGTCTATAATCGAAAGAATCCGTTTTTTATATATGAAGGCCTGGATGAGATCCGTGGCAGCCGGGCATTCAAGCAGGTGAGCCTCTTTCCGGTTATTCCTTCGCTTGCCTTAAACTTTGAATTCTGATGAAAATGAAAAGAATAAATATTGTTTCAATGATCTGTGGCCTCGCAGTGCTTTTCTCGTCCTGCGAAATGACGATTGATGTAGACCTGCCGGAAGTCGATCCTGTGCTTGTCGTCAATTCGCAGCCCGAAAGCGGCATTCCGCTGCTGGTGGATCTGACGGTCAGCCAGTCGGTGCTCAACGAGAACTTTGATAGCTTCCCGCCTGTAAAAGATGCCCGTGTCTTGCTCATCCGAAACGGGATTGACAGTTTTTACGCAAACTTTTTTGGTCCGCTCAAACAATATGCTTTTCCTCTTCTTCCCCGCGAGGGAGACGCGTTTGAGTTGTGGGTTTCGCACCCCGACTATCCCGTGGTTCGGGCCGAAGCACGGATTCCGCAGGCATTGAAAATAAAGAATATCAAACTGGAACACCGGGTAGAAACAGACCGCGATGGCAACGAGCTGGCACGCCTGACATTTGATATTGAAGACCGCCCGGACGAGGCCGATTACTTTAGCATGGAGCTTAAATATAGGGGTACGGACAGCATCGCCTATTCCGCCTGTTTTCAAAGTGATGACCCTGCGTTCTTCAGGCAGGGCGGGATGCAGGAGCCGGGCGACCGGAGCTGGTTCTGTGATGAGTTCTATTTTGACGACAGCTACATGACAGCGCATCCCTACCGGGTGACGATTTATCTGATTGAAAGTGACTTTCAGCCGGCCAGCGAGCTGATCCTTAGGCTGAGCACGCACGAGGCGGCTTCCTATTATTACCGGACCTCGCTCGAGGATCAGCTCAATGTGTACGGTAATCCTTTTGCCGAACCCGTGATTGTATACAGCAATATTGAAAACGGTCTTGGAATCTTTGCCGGAAGGGCAAGCTCGGAGAGCCGCATCCGCTGGTGAGCCGGCAGGGACATTAAAAAAGCCGCTCTCATTTTGAAAGCGGCTTTCTTTATGCGTTTTGTGCTATTATCTTTTTTCCCTGATACGGGCTTTCTTGCCTTTCAGTTCGCGCAGATAAAAAATACGTGCTCTTCGCACTTTTCCCCGCTGGTTGACTTCGATGTTTGAAATATTGGGAGAATGCACCGGGAAGATACGTTCCACACCGATCTGGTTGGCCGAAATCTTGCGAACGGTAAAGGTTTCCGTAATGCCGCTTCCCTTTCGTTGAATAACGATGCCTTTGAAAGCCTGGGGCCGCGTTTTTTCGCCTTCTTTGATCATGTAGGTTACCGTGACGGTGTCACCGGCCGCGAATTCAGGAATTTCACGTTTGGTACTGATCTCCTGATGTATGTCTGTAATCTTGTCCATGCTTGTATTTCTTGCCTTTTGCTAAAACGAATGCAAATTTAAATAGTTTTTGTAAGAAAGTGCGCAAATTCAAAGAGAAAAAGAGACCCCGGCCGGAATTATCCTTCGTCCAACAGATCGGGTCTTCGCTCCCGGGTTCTTTTCAGTGCTTCTTCTTCGCGCCACGCTTCGATAGCCGGGAAATTGCCGGAGAGCAGGACATCCGGAACCTTCCATCCTCTGAACTCTGCGGGGCGGGTATAAACAGGCGGTGAAAGGATGCCGTCCTGGAAACTGTCGGTGAGGGCCGAAGTTTCATCGCCCAGCACTCCCGGAAGAAGACGCCCGATCGCATCGGTGAGGACGAGGGCCGGCAGTTCCCCGCCCGAAAGGACATAATCCCCGATGGATATCTCCATGCTCACGAAGTGCTCACGCACGCGCTCGTCAATGCCTTTGTAATGTCCGGCAATGATCAGCAACTCCTTTTTGAGCGAGAGCTGATTGGCCATTTGCTGTTGCAGGCGCTGCCCGTCCGGGGTCATGTAAATGATCTCATCATAGCGATGCTCCTTCTGCAGCGACTCAATGCAACGTACCAGCGGCTCTGCCATCATCACCATGCCTGCCCCGCCTCCGTACTGATAGTCGTCTACCTGCCCGTGTTTGTAGGGTGTGTAGTCGCGCAGGTTGTGAAGCTGCACTTCGAGGAGGCCTTTCTCGCGGGCACGCTTCAGTATGGAGTGGTCCAGCGGACTCTCCATCAGTTCGGGCAATAGGGTGATAATATCAATCCTCATCGAGATAAAGGTCTAAAAGTCCGTCAGGCAGGCGCATATCTACGCGCTGCTGCTTTTTATCAATATTCAGAATGAGATCCTCATTGAGAGGGACCAAAAGCTCCCGGTCATGAAAATAAAGCAATGCCAGTTCCTGTCCCGGCATTTGCAATACTTCCTCGATTTTTCCCAGTACACCGTTCTGCTCGTCACATATCTCATATCCGCTCAGATATCCGTAGTTTCCTTCCGTTTCGGGAGGGCCTTCCTCTACCATCTCACTGGGGAGGTAGAGTACCCGGCCGGCCAGCTCGTAGGCTTCCTCTTTGCTGCTGACTTCTTCAAACTTGATCAGCGCATGGTCCGGCTCCCAGTCAATGCTTTCGATGAAGCAGGGCAGGGGCAGGCCGTTGCTGTCTTCAATAAAAAAGGCCTCGATATGATCGAAGCCTTCCTTATCTGTTTCGAGCAAGGCTTTCAGATGACCACTTGTGCCTTTGGGCGATGCCAGGCGACCGATCACTGTATAGCCTTTCATGCTTATTCTCCTTCCTTGCTTTCCTCTTTTTTCTCTTCTGCTTTTTCCTCTGCTTTTTCTTCTTTCTTCTCTTCGCTCTTTTCTTCTTTTACTTCTGCACCTGCCTCAGGAGCGGCTTCTTGGGCCGGAGCTTCCTTGCTTTCGCTTTCCGCTGTTTCGCTGGCAGCCTCTTCGCTTTCGCCTGTGGCCTCACCCCGCTCGGCAGCAGCTGCGGCAGCTACATCGTCAATGGTCTCCTCTTTCTTCTCTTCTTCGGCTTCGCTGGCCGCTTTTTCTTTGGCTGCGGCTTCTTCTCTTTCTTTGGCAGCAGCGGCAGCCCGGGCAACTTCTTCTTTCTCGCGTTTTTCCCTGGCTATTTTTTCGTGCTTATTGAATTCGGCCATGGCATCCTGCTCGGCTTTTTCCTTGGCCTTGCGCATCTGCTCTTCGCGTTCGATCATGAATGCTTCAAATCGCTTTTCGGCTTCCTCTTCCGAGAAGGCTCCCTTGGCCACTCCGCGATAGAGATGTTTTTTGTACAATACGCCTTTGTAAGAAAGGATTGCACGCACCGTATTGGTGGGCTGGGCTCCGTTGAGCAGCCATTTCATCGCTGCATCCACGTCAAGGCTGATTTCGGCAGGAATACGGGTCGGGTCGTAATGCCCCAGTTTTTCAATTATTTTGCCATCCCGCTTCACGCGCTGATCGGCTACCACGATGTGGTAAAAAGGCCGCTTGGTTCGGCCAAATCTCTGAAGTCTGATTCGTACGGACATAATAAATATGTTTTTGTTTGATAAATCCCGGTTTTTATCCAGGATAAAACCTGGCCGGCCGGGTGATTTCTTAAAGTGGGGCAAAAATAAGCCTATTCTTCGTAAAATGAAAGGATTGCGGCAGAGGAATTGCCCGGGCATGTTTCCCACAATGTACGAGAAGAGATTGAATACATGGGAAAGAGTCCCTTTTTCTTTCCTGCTTTCAGCGGAATGAAGTAATTTTCCGTATTGCTCCGTCCTCTTTTTTTAATCAAAAAAAGGAAGCCATGACGAGAAAATGGATTGTACTGTGTCTTATCTTTTTTAGTGCCTTCTCAGGACTTCTTGCCCAGCGGCCCGTCCTGCTGATGCAAAAGATCAAAAACGGAAAGGAAAAAGTGGTCCGCCAGGCCACAAAGATCAAAGTAAAGGACCGCGAGGGGAATGAGTACAAAGGCCGCCTGGCCATAGTGGACGATAGTGTGCTGGTGATTTCAGGTGTCGGAATTCCCATTTCCGACATTGTGGAAGTCCGCAAAGTTTCGCTGGGCTCCAAAATACTCGGAGGCGTGCTTGCCGGAACGGCCGGATTGTTCACGGCTTATGGAGCTTATGGTATTATTGTTCTCGTTTCTGAAGGCGGACTTGGCAGTGTATTTGCCATCATCCTTGCCATACCGGTGGTTCTGGCTGCGCTACTCACGGGCTCGGGCATACTGATTATGAGCTCGGGCAAGCGTTATAAAAACTCAAAATGGAAGTTTTCGATTGTGCCCGATCCATCGGAAGCTGAGCCGGCCCGCACGAACTAAAACTCGAGAGTAAGTGTCATCCCGTTGACCGCTGCGCCCGGATGGGCCATGGCCGTAAAAGGAAGAAGTTGCCACCTTTTTCTTTCCCGTCTTTGCGAGAGATCGTCACTCAGATCAAAGTTATAAAGGTGTGCGTCCACAATGGCATCAACCACATTCAGAAGATAAATGCCCACGGTGGCGAGGTAGGCCATGTCGCGATAGTTTTTCCATTGATCGGCTTCGCTCTTAAGCTGTGAACTGAGGTAAGCCGAGGTGAATTCCGTTTCGTATTCCGAGAGGGGATCGTCATCTGTTCGCGTGGCATAGGCCAGGGCAAAATCGCGGTAAAAACGATTGTAATAAACGGAAAATCCGGCAGCGGTGGCCACCAGGCCCAGCGCGATGGGGGCTTTCCAGTATTTGCGGTTGTAAACCTGTCCCAGGCCGGGCAGGAGCACCGAGTAGTAGGCGGCCCGGGTGGGCGGATGATTCCGGGGTTTGCGTTTCAGATCGGCAATGACATAGGCATCGAATGCATTGATGCCATAGGCATAGAGCGTGTAGAATATCGAATAGCGCTTGTAATCGCCATAGAGGAAGGTGTTTTGAAAGACTTCCATATTCGAGAGGCCGGGATAGGGGTCGTCTACCGAAGTGTTTTGCCCGATGCGCGCCAGGGTCGACTTTTCATAGGCGGAACTGAGCAGTGAGAAGCGAACACTGCCATAGACTCCGGCACCGGCCAGCGAAAACATGAGCGGGGCTTTGAGAAACTGGCGGTTGCTCCATTGTCCGTAACCCGGCAAAAGAAGCGAGCGCAGGGCCGTCTTTTCCGGACTGAGAGCGGGAGACGATGTATCTGTTGCGGGGAGGCTGTCCCGGGCGCTTAAAAGGACGGAAAAAAGGAAGAGGGAAAGGAAAGCTGCCAGCTTACGCATTTCCACCTTCTTCGATGATCTCGAGTATGCGGTTGAGGTCGTCATCCGAGTAGTACTTGATAACGATCTGTCCTTTGCCGCTATTGTCGTACTTCATATAGACCCGGGTGCTGAGCGCAGTGGCCAGGCGGTCTTCGACATGCTTGTATTCCGGTGGCAGAGGGCTTTTTTCTTTGGCGGCCTTTTTAATTCTTTTCAGGCCGTTTCTTACCAGGGCCTCCACCTGTCGCACCGAAAGGTTTTTCTTAATGATTTCTTTGAAAATGAGCAATTGCTCTTCCACGTTCTCCACGTTGATGATGGCCCGGGCATGTCCCATGGTGATTTGCCGTTCTTTGATGGCTTTCAGAATATCCGGTGGCAGCTTCAGCAAACGCAGGTAATTGCTTACCGTGGTGCGCTTTTTCCCGACCCGTTCGGCCAGCAATTCCTGAGTCAGGTCACATTCCTCCATGAGGCGCTTGTAGTTAATGGCGATTTCCACGGCATTCAGGTTTTCGCGCTGAATGTTTTCGATCAGGGCGATTTCCAACATTTCCTGGTCGTTGGCCGTGCGTATATAAGCCGGCACTTCCGTCAGGCCGGCCATCTTGGCCGCACGGATTCTGCGCTCTCCGGCAATGAGCTGGTATTTTCCGTCACCGATCTTTCGCACGGAGATAGGCTGAATGACCCCGTGTACCCGTATGCTGCCGGTGAGTTCTTCCAGTTTGTCGGCATCGAATTCGTTTCGCGGCTGAAAAGGATTGACTTCCACCTTGTCGATGGGTATGGAGCTGACGGCTCCCACCGCCTGAAGTGCATCCGCAGGCGCGCTCTTTTTGGTGTCGGTGGACAAATCATCGTCCATGTTCTGCAGGAGGGCCCGAATGCCCTTGCCCAGTGCCTCTTTTTTATTTGCGCTCATCAATGTCCTCCACTTTGTCTTCGATGGCCGTGTCGCTGATCACCTGTTCTATTTCTTCCCCTTCGATCAGTTCGCGTGCCAGGTTGAGATGGTTAATCGCACCTTTCGAGTCGGCATCATACATGATGGCCGGCTTTCCGAAGCTCGGGGCTTCGCCCAGGCGCGTATTGCGGTGTATAATCGTATTGAAAACAATATCCTGAAAATGTCTTTTGACCTCCGCCACCACCTGGTTTGAGAGGCGCAGACGGGTATCGTACATCGTCAGCAGAATGCCTTCGATCTGAAGCTCGGGGTTGAGCCGGTTTTGTACTATCTTAATCGTGTTGAGCAATTTGCCCAGCCCTTCGAGAGCAAAGTACTCACACTGCACCGGAATAAGCACCGAATCGGCACCCGAGAGTGCATTGACCGTTATCAGTCCGAGGGAAGGGGAGCAGTCGATCAAAATGTATTCATAATCGTTCTGCAGCTTGTCAATCACCTTCTTCATGATCTTCTCGCGGTCGGGGTGGTTGATGAGTTCTATTTCGGCTCCCACGAGGTCGAGATGCGAAGGCATCAGAAAGAGATTGGGGGTGTCTGTTTCGAGAATCACATCGCCCGGGGGCACTTCATTGATCATGCATTCGTAGATGCTTTGTTTGACCTGTTTCGGGTCGAAGCCCACACCCGAAGTCGAGTTGGCCTGCGGGTCGGCATCGATGAGCAGGGTTTTCCGCTCAAGGATGGCCAGACTTGCGGCCAGGTTGATGGACGTTGTGGTTTTCCCTACTCCGCCTTTCTGGTTAGCTATTGCTATTACTTTCGCCATATCCTTTTTTCCCTTTCTGTAAAAGTGCTGCAAAATTCCGAATTAAGGGGGACAATTTACATTTCCCTCGTTTCTCCGATTTCCATAAACTTCAATTCCACCTCTGCGTTTCTGAATTTTCTCACCGCTTCATCGTGATCGACCCGGATCAGCTCGAAGGTGTCGTAATGCATGGGTATCACATGGTTGCATTTCAGGAAACTGGATGCCTGAACGGCATCGTCAATGCCCATGGTGAAGTTGTCGCCAATGGGCAGAAAAGCCAGGCAAAGCTCGCATTGCCTTCCGATCAGTTGCATGTCCATACTCAGGGCCGTATCACCTGCATGATAAAAGGCACATTGCGGGGTGTCGATGAGAAAACCTCCCGGATTGCCTCCGTTGCTGCCATCGGGCAGGGCACTCGAATGAACGGCATTCACATACTTCACCTTGCCGAAATCAAATTCCCAGCGCCCACCGATATTCATCGGGTGTACTTTCTCCACGCCTTCTTTTTCGAGCCAGGTGGTAATCTCGAAATTGCTGATCACCGTGGCACCCGTCCGCTTCGCGATGCGCTTCACATCTGCAATATGATCATAGTGCCCGTGGCTTACCAGAATATAATCTGCCGGGATCTGATCCACATCGATTTCCGCTGCCAGCGGGTTTTCACTGATGAAGGGATCGAATAAAAGATGACGGCCGTTTATTTCCACTCCGAAACAGGAATGACCATAATAGCTTACTTTCATGATTGATGACTTTGAGGTGAGAATGATTTCAAATCATTGATAAAGTTAAGAGAAATGACAGTTCAAATGCTGAAATTTGTAAACAAATACACCAGAGAATGTTAATAAAATGGAGATGATCACTATCATATCGGGCACCAATCGCAAAGACAATATGAGCAGCCGTGTGGCGGCCGTTTATGCCCGTTTGCTAAAGAAAAAGGGGGTCACGCATCATCTGCTATCGCTGGAAGATCTGCCCGAAGACTTTCTCAGAGCTTCGCTCTTTCATGACACGGAAAAAGCCCCCGGTTTCAAGGCGCTGCAGGAAAAATATCTGGTTCCGGCCGGCAAATTCATCTTCGTCATGCCCGAATACAACGGCTCCATCCCGGGAATACTGAAACTGCTCATCGACTCGGTAGACATCCAAAGGGTTTTTTATCACAAAAAAGCCATGCTCACGGGCATTTCGAGCGGCAGGGCAGGCAACCTCCGGGGCCTCGATCACCTGACCAATATTCTGAATTATCTGAAAGTAAGCGTATATCACAATAAATTGCCAATTTCGAGGATCAATGAAGAACTGGACGAAAGAGGATTTAAAGAGGCCCGCACACGCAGCGTGGTGGAAGATCAGCTTGCTGGTTTTCTTGATTTCTAGCTTTTTTCCCTGCAGCAAAAAGGAAGCCGCCCCGAACAACGGGCAATTTCGCTACAACATGATCAACGGGATCAGCAGTCTCGACCCGGCCTTTGCGCGCAACCAGGCCAACATGTGGGCGGTGCATCATCTGTACAGCGGTCTCCTTCAGTTTGACTCCAGCCTCCGCATTTTGCCTTCGATAGCCCGCAGCTGGGAGATCCTCGACAGCGGCCGGACCTATGTTTTCCATCTGCGCCAGGATGTCTTTTTTCATGACGATCCCGTTTTTGAAGGCGGCAAGGGCCGGCAGGTGAGGGCTGCTGACTTTGTTTTCAGTTTCACCCGCCTGATCGATCCCGAAACGGCTTCGCCCGGGGCCTGGATATTCAACGACCGGGTGGCTGACGAAAATCCTTTTCTGGCAGCCGATGACAGCACCTTCATCATCCGGCTGAAAAGTCCGTTTGTCCCCCTGCTCGGAATACTTACCATGCAATACTGCAGTGTGCTTCCCCGTGAGGCGGTTAATCGCTATGGCCGCGATTTCAGGAGCCACCCTGTCGGGACGGGCCCCTTTCGCATGAGGCGCTGGGAAGAAGGCGAAGCACTCATTCTGGAACGCAATCCGGCCTATTTTGAAAAAGTTAACGGAGCGTCATTGCCCTATCTCGATGAAGTGATCATCACCTTTAATGCAAACAAGAGCATGGAATTTCTGGAGTTTATGGACGGGCAGCTCGATTTCGTTTCCGACATTGATGCCAGCCTTAAAGACCTGATTCTCGATGAGGAAGGGCAGCTCAGGGCCGCTTATCAGGATAAGATGAAGCTCCTTCGTTCCGATTACCTGAATACCGAATACTTCGGATTTTTGCTCGATACGAGTTTTCCTTCCCTGGCCGGAAGCCCCCTGCGTTTCCGTGATCTGAGGCGGGCCATCAATCTGGGCTTCGACCGGAGGGAAATGCTGCGATACCTGCGCAACAACAAGGGAACTCCGGCCCTTCACGGCATGATTCCAAAGGGCCTGCCGGCTTATGACGAAGATGCGGCCTATGGTTTTGACTACGATCCCGACTCGGCACGGGCCCTGGTCGAAGGACTGGGCTACAGCGCAGATCATCCGGCCGAGATCAGCATCTATACCCCGCCTACCCATGTCGACATTTGCGAGTATCTGCAGCATCGGCTTGCGGATATCGGGATCGATCTGCAGATCAAAACGACTTCTTTCGGGCTGCTCTACCAGCGCATGGTGCAGGGCGAGGCTCCTTTTTTCCGGGCTTCGTGGATTGCCGACTATCCCGATGCGGAGAGCTACATGGCGCTTTTTTACAGCAGGCACGGTGCCCCGCCCAATTATACGCGCTATTCCAATCCTGCGGCCGACTCCCTCTACAGCTTGGCCGTAGCCACTTCGGATGAGCGGCTGCGCAACAGAAGATACCGTGCCATGGACAGCCTCGTCATGCTTTCGGCTCCGGTGGTGCCGCTCTATTATGACGAAGTCTATCTCTTTGTTCAGCCCTACATTCGCGGCATGAGTGTCAATCCCATGAACCTGCTCGACCTGCGGAAGGTGAGAAAAAGCGTAAATTAAGAGGATGGATTGGGATGTTTTGATTCTGGCTTTGGCCGTTCTGCTTCAGATAGCAGGGCTCATCGGATGTTTTGTGCCGGTGCTGCCCGGTCCCGTCCTCAACTTTGTGGGGCTCTGGATACTTGATTACACGCGCTGGGCCGATTTTTCCCTTTCTTTCATCCTGATTTTTCTCATTCTCGCATTGGGCGCCCAGATTATTGACACGGTGATACCGGTCTGGGGAACGAAAAAATACGGTGGCAGCCGCTGGGGTGTGCGCGGAGCCACCATTGGCCTTGTGATTGGGTTTCTTTTTTTACCGCCTTTCGGCATCCTGCTGGGTCCGTTTCTGGGAGCGCTAATAGCCGAATATCTCCACAGCCGCGATTCACAGAAGGCCATGCGCAGTGCCTGGGGTTCGCTCATGGGCTTTCTGGCCGGAACCGGCCTCAAGCTCATGGTATCCCTGCTGATTCTTTTCTATTTCATCCGGGCACTCGTGCTATGAGCACAGACGAGCCTTACTTCGGACCGTAGACGGCAAAGGGCACAATCACCTCTTCGAGCGATAGCCCCCCGTGCTGAAAAGTGTCTTTGTAGTAATTGACGAAGTAGTTGTAGTTGTTCGGATAAACAAAATACTTGTCTTCCGTAGCGAAAATGTAGCGTGAACTCACATGCTGGCGCGGAAGGCGTGCGTCATGCGGGTTCTTCACTTCAAAGACTTCCCTGGGATTATAATTCAGGTTTTTCCCGGTTTTATAACGCAGATTGGTGGTGGTGTTTTTGTCTCCCACCACTTTTACGGGATTGTTGACCCTCACCGTGCCGTGATCGGTGGCAACCACAAGGTTGAATGGCTTATCGGAAATGCGCTTGAGTGCCTTGAGCAGGGGAGAGTGCTCAAACCAGCTGCGGGTGATGGAACGGTAAGCCGCCTCATCGCGCGCCAGTTCCCTGAGCACTTCCATTTCTGTGCGGGCGTGGCTGAGCATATCGACAAAATTGTAGACGATCACATTCAGGTCGTAGTTGAAGATGTTGTGTATGTTGTCAACCAGGGCATTGCCCGATTGATTGTTGACGATCTTCTGATAGCTCATTTTGATGTCCAGGCGCATGCGGGCAATCTGCTCCTTCAGCAAATCCTCTTCATGCATGTTCTTGCCGCCTTTTTCTTCATCGTTGAGCCAGTATTTCGGGAAGTTCTTTTCGATGTCAAGGGGCATCATTCCGGCAAACATGGCATTTCGGCTGTATTGTGTGGAAGTGGGCAGGATGGCATACATCGAAGATTCTTCCCGGAGTTTGAACAACTCATTTAGGAAAGGCATGATAACACGCCACTGATCGTAGCGCAGGTTGTCGATGAGCAGAAAAACGGTTGGCAGCGACTTGTTGACCAGCGGAAAGAGTTTTTCTTTCAATATGTTGTGCGACATCACCGGGGCATCCTTCCTGTCATTCACCCAGTCCAGGTAATTGCGCATTACAAATTTGCTGAACTCGCGGTTGGCTTCCTGTTTTTGCATCAGCAGCACTTCTTTCATGTCGCTGGTCTTCGAGCGTTCGAGGCTCAGTTCCCAGTGCAGTATTTTTTTGTAAATACCGGCCCACTCTTCGTGGTCGAGTTCATTCTGAAAGGCCATAAAAATGCTCTGAAATTCCTGCTGATAGGCCGAAGTGGTTTTTTCGCGCACGAGGCGCGTGTTGTCGATGATTTTTTTGAGTGTCAGCAAAATCTGGTGCGGTTTTACCGGCTTGATCAGGTAATCACTGATTTGCTGGCCGATGGCGTCTTCCATCAGGTTCTCCTCTTCGCTCTTGGTGATCATGACCACCGGCAGGCCGGGGTGTTTTTCTTTGATGCGGCTCAGTGTTTCGAGGCCCGAGAGGCCGGGCATGTTTTCGTCAAGAAAGACTACGTCATAAGATACTTCCGCGCACTTTTCGATGGCATCGAGGCCGTTGCTCACCTCATCCACTTCATAGCCTTTGTCATTCAGGAAAAAGATCTGAGATTTCAGCAGGTCAATTTCATCATCTGCCCAGAGTATTCGAATATTATTGTTCATGTTTTCAGCTAATTTTGTGCAAAGTTACGTGTATTAAAAAGGCAATCGGCCGTTAAAAGTTTATTTGCGATTATTAACTCCGAAAGATTGCCGCTGCATATGCCGGGTTGAAAAAAATTTTAAAATAGGACCATTTGAATAAGCGTAAAATAGTTAACGATCCCGTCTACGGCTTCGTTTCCATTCCGTACGATATTATTTTCGACCTCATCGAGCACCCGTGGTTTCAGCGTCTCAGGCGCATACGGCAGCTGGGCCTCACCGACTATGTTTACCCGGGTGCATTGCATACCCGTTTCAGCCATGCCCTGGGTGCTCTGCACCTGACTCTGCAGGCCATCTCGGTTTTGCGCTCCAAAGGCCACGAGATCGATGAGGAAGAGGCTAAAGCAGTCTGTATTGCCATTCTCCTGCACGACATAGGCCACGGTCCCTTCTCGCATACCCTCGAGAACACGATCCTTCCCTTCCATCACGAGCGCATTTCCCTGGCCATCATGAATGCCCTCAACGAAGCGTTTGACGGCCGCCTTTCCCTGGCCATCCGGATTTTTAAGGATGAATATGAGAAAGCCTTTCTTCACCAGCTCATTTCGAGCCAGCTCGACATGGACCGCATGGACTACCTCAACCGCGACAGTTTTTTTACGGGCGTATACGAGGGTGTGATCGGCTACGACCGGATTATCAAGATGCTCGAGGTCAGGGATGGACAATTGGTCGTGGAAGCCAAGGGAATCTATTCGATTGAAAAATTTCTCATAGCCCGAAGGCTGATGTACTGGCAGGTCTATCTGCACAAGACCGTGCTGAGTGCCGAGATCATGCTTCGTCATGTGGTTCAGCGGGCTCATCAGTTGGCGCTGGCCGGCCGGCTTATGCCCGGCAGCCCGGCCCTCGACTACTTTCTCTTTACCCGGCACGATGATTTAGCGAAGCAAAAAGCCGCGCATATTCTCGAGCCTTTCACGCAACTGGACGACAACGACATCATGGCGGCCATCAAGATTTGGCGCAGGCACGATGATCCGGTCTTGCGCCTCCTTTCCGGGCGCCTGATTGACAGGAAACTCTTTAAGCTCGAATTCAGCAACAAGCCCTTTGATCCGCAGATGATCGAAGACCTGCGAAAAAAAGCCATGGAGCTTTTTTCGATTCCGGGCAATGAAGCCGATTGCTTCGTGACGGCCGATTCGACATCTAACCACGCCTATAAACCCGAAAGCGAGCAAATCGGCATTTGCTACAAAGACGGAAGCGTGAAAAACATTGCCCGGGCTTCCGAGCAGCTCAATATGGGCGTGCTCTCACAAGCTATGGTAAAGTATTATCTTTGCTACCCCAAAGAAATAAGCCCGAATCAATGACCACAAACGCAGGCCAAATTGCTGATTTGCTGAACGGCAGAGTAGAGGGAAACCCCGAAACCGTTGTCACGCACCCGGCCCGTATTGAAGATGCCGGGCCGCAGTCGCTCACCTTTATTGCACACCCCAAATACATGGAATATCTGGCCCGCACCCGGGCCGGAGTGATCATCGTACCGGAATCACTGAAGCTGGAAAAACCGGCCGGAAGTACCCTGATCAGGGTGGAGGACGCCTACCGCTCTTTTGCCCGTTTTTTGCAATGGGTATCCGAAAAGCGGAGCGAATTCACGGGCATCCATCCTTCGGCCGTCATTGACGGGGAGGCCTCACTGGCAGAGGATGTGTCGGTGGATGCACAGGCGATTATCAGCAGGGGCGCAGTGATCGGCAGGGGTGCCAAAATAGGAGCCGGGGTCTACATCGGGCAGGATGTACGGATCGGTGCCGAAACGCTATTGCACCCCGGAGTGGTCGTTTATCACAGTTGCCGCATCGGCAGCCGTTGCATCGTGCATGCCAATACGGTGATCGGCAGCGATGGATTCGGCTTTGCTCCGCAGGAAGACGGCAGCTACAGCAAGATACCCCAGCTGGGCAACGTGGAAATCGAAGATGAAGTGGAAATCGGTGCCAATTGCAGCATCGACCGGGCTACGATGGGAAGCACCCGCATCGGAAAAGGAGTAAAACTGGATAATCTTGTGCAGGTGGCCCACAATGTGTCGATCGGGGAGCATACGGTGATCGCAGCACAGGCAGGCATATCGGGATCAACGAAAATCGGCCGCTACTGCCGCATAGGCGGACAGGTGGGCTTTGTCGGCCACATCGAAATTGCCGACCGCTGTGAAGTCGGTGCACAATCGGGCGTGGGCAAAAACATAAAAAAACCCGGAAGCAGGCTGAATGGCTCTCCGGCATGGGATTATTACCGCTCTTTGCGGGCCGGGGCCGTCTATCGCAGACTACCGGAATTGGAAGAGAAAATCCGTAATCTGGAAAAAATAATAAATTCGCAGGCTCAGGACAGAAAGAATGAATAAAAATCAAAGTACGATAAAAGAGTCCGTCACCCTGGCGGGAATAGGCCTGCATACCGGATGTGAAGTGGTGATGACATTCCACCCCGCAGCTCCCGATTTCGGCATTCGCTTCAGACGCAGCGACCTGCCCGGCATGCCCGAGATAGAAGCATTGGCCGAATATGTGAGCGGAGTGGCACGGGGAACGACCCTGCAAAAGAACGGGGCGCGTGTGAGCACCGTAGAGCATGTACTGGCTGCACTGGCCGGCCTGCAGATCGACAATGTACTCATCGACCTGAACAATGAGGAAACGCCCATCATGGACGGTAGCTCCCGGGTTTTTGTGGAAGTGCTGCGCAATGTGGGCATTCAGGACCAAATGGTTCCGCGCAAATATTTTGAAATCAAAGAAGCCCTGCACTATGAAGATCGGGCCAAAGATGCGAGCTACAGCCTGCTGCCGGCAGAGGGTTTTGAAGTGGAGGTGACCATCGACTATAATTCACGGGTGTTGGGTCGGCAAAAAGCCCAGCTGCCCGAAATCGGGGTCTTTAATGACGACTTTGCTTCCAGCAGGACTTTTTGTTTCCTGCACGAACTCGAAATGCTGCTGGACCACGATCTGATCAGGGGCGGAGACCTGAGCAACGCCATCGTGGTAGTCGACAAGGCGGTGGAAGATCATGAGCTGAAAAGGCTCTCCGTGCTATTTAATAACCGTGAGGTAGAAGTAAAAGAAGAAGGCATTCTCAATAATATTGAGCTGCGCTTCGAAAATGAACCGGCCCGTCATAAACTGCTTGATGTGGTTGGTGACCTGATGCTGGTCGGACGACCCATCAAAGGCAAGGTGATTGCCGAGAAACCGGGTCATGCATCCAACGTTGAATTTGCTAAACTTATCAGAAAAGAAATGAAAAAAAGATCCAAGTCGCCTGTATTGCCCCATTATGACCCGACCGTCCCACCGGTTTACGACATCAATAAAATCAAAGAGTTCCTGCCCCACAAGTATCCCTTTCTGCTGGTGGACAAGATCATCTCACTGACTGACACAAGGGTTGTAGGTATAAAAAATGTCACATACAACGAACAATTTTTTCTCGGTCATTTTCCCAACGAGCCGGTTATGCCGGGCGTACTCATCATCGAGGCCATGGCCCAGACGGGAGGTATCCTGGTAATGAATACCCTGCCCGATCCGAAGGAATACATAACCTATTTCCTGAAAATCGACAACGCCCGTTTCAAAAGCAAGGTAGTGCCGGGCGATACGCTCATTTTTGAGATGGAACTGACCAGCCCCATACGCAGAGGCATCTGCGAAATGCATGGAAATGCCTATGTGGGCAATAAACTGGCAGCATCGGCAAACTTAATGGCACAAGTCGTAAAGAAGGAAATATAAACTATGAATCAACCACTTTCATATATACACCCACAGGCCAAACTGGCCGACAATGTTGTTGTAGAACCCTTTGTTACCATTTCCAAGAATGTGGAGATCGGAGAAGGAACCTGGCTGGGGCCCAATGTGACCATCCTCGAGAATGCACGCATCGGAAAAAACTGCAAGATCTTCCCCGGAGCCGTTATTTCCGCCATTCCGCAGGACCTGAAATATGCAGGCGAAGAGACCTGGACCATCATTGGCGACAACACTACGATTCGCGAGTGTGCGACCATCAATCGCGGCACGAGTTATTCCAATGAAACCATCGTAGGCGAGCATTGCCTGCTGATGGCCTATACGCACGTGGCCCACGACTGCCGGGTAGGCAATCATGTGGTGATGGCCAACAATGCATCGCTGGCGGGTCATTGCATCCTCGATGATTATGTGATACTGGGCGGAGGGACGGGTGTGCAACAGTTTACACACATCGGAGCCCATGCCTATGTGTCGGGGCTGGCCATGGTGCGCAAAGACATCCCCCCCTTTATCAAAACCGCCCGCGAGCCGCTGAGTTATGCCGGAGTCAATTCGGTAGGACTTCGCAGAAGGGGATTTAGCAGCGAAGAGATCAACCACATTCAGGATATTTACCGCATTCTTTTCGTTCAGGGCTACAGCACCGGCAAAGCCATCCGCCTCATTGAGGCCGAAGTGCCCGCAACAGCCCTTCGCGATCAGATCCTCAATTTTATCAGAAACAGCAAGCAGGGCATCCTCAAAGGCTTTTTTCAAAAAGGTCTCTGAGCCCTGGTGTCAGCGCGGAAACCGGGATAAAGCCATGAAAATTTCACTTCACAATGCAGGCAAACGCTATAACAGGGAGTGGATATTTCGTGGATTGACCAACGAGCTGGAAGCGGGCGGGAGCTACGCCCTTCTCGGCCCCAACGGCAGCGGGAAATCGACTCTGCTCAAGGCCCTCTCGGCTTATCTCCGGCTATCCGAAGGCACAGTCAGCTATCATGACGGAGACAATGAAGTGGACAACGAGCACATCGCCCGCCATATCGGTTTTTCCGCTCCTTACATGGAGTTGATCGAAGAGTTGAGCGTCAGGGAGCACCTTTTTTTTCACCAGCGATTCAAGCCCTTTCTCGAAGGCCTCGATGTGGATAGCTGCCTGGCTTATCTTGGTTTCGAACGCCACCGCGACAAGGCGGTGAAGTCGCTTTCAAGCGGCATGAAACAACGCCTCAAACTCATGCTCGCCATTGGCAGCCGGAGCCGCATCCTCCTCCTTGATGAGCCGGCCACCAACCTCGATTCGGAGGGTGTGCAGTGGTATCACCGGCTGCTTTCCCGCTACCGGAATGGCCGCACACTCGTCATAGCATCCAACCGCGAAGACGAATATGTGATGTGTAAACATTATATTCAGATTGAAGATTACAAAGTACGCAAATGATGAAACTGGACATACTGGCCATCGTGGCCCATCCCGATGATGCGGAGCTGAGTTGCTCCGGCACCCTGATAAAGGCGGTAAAAGCCGGCCACCGGGTCGGAATAGCCGATCTCACGCGCGGGGAGCTGGGAACCCGCGGAAGTGCTGAAAAACGCATGCAGGAAGCCGCCCGCTCCTCCGAACTGATGGGGATTCATATGCGGGAGAACCTGGGCCTGGCAGATGGTTTTTTTGAAGTGGACCGTGAGCATCTCCTTGCGGTTATCCGGGTTATTCGAAAATACCGCCCGACAATCGTAATCACCAATGCCGTCAAAGACCGGCACCCCGACCACAGCCGTGCATCGGCCCTCGTCTCGCGCGCTGCTTTTCTGGCCGGATTGCGCAAGATCGAAATCAGCGAGGACGGAACACCCCGGGAAGCCTGGCGCCCCAGGGCTGTTTATCATGTCATTCAGGACCGCTACATCGAACCCGATTTTGTAGTGGACATTTCCGATGTCATCGAAGAGAAATTTCAGGCGATCATGGCATTTGACAGCCAGTTTTATGTGCCCGGT
>WFPF01000052.1 GCA_015487695.1 Chitinophagales bacterium | reverse complement strand
ATTTTACGGAGCTCTCCATGTATTCGGTCATGTGGAGCGAGCACTGCAGCTATAAAAACTCGATTCTCTGGTTGAAAAAGCTCCCCAACCGCGGTGCCCATCTGCTGGCGGGTGCCGGAGAGGAGAATGCGGGACTGGTCGATATCGGGGACGGCCTGGCCTGTGCTTTCAAGATCGAATCGCACAACCACCCCTCCGCCATCGAGCCCTATCAGGGAGCCGCTACGGGCGTGGGAGGCATTCACCGCGATATTTTTACCATGGGTGCCCGGCCCATTGCCGCACTCAACTCCCTCCGCTTCGGTGATTTGTCGTCAAAGCAGACCCGGCACCTGCTGCAGGGGGTGGTCAGGGGCATTGGCAACTACGGCAATTCCTTCGGTGTGCCGACCGTGGCAGGGGAGATCTACTTTGATCCCTCATATGAGGTAAATCCGCTGGTCAATGCCATGTCGGTGGGCATCGTGCGGCACGGAGATGTGGTCAGTGCCATCTCTAAAGGTGTGGGCAATCCGGTCTACATTGCCGGAGCCGCCACGGGCAAAGACGGAATTCACGGGGCCACCTTCGCCTCCGAGGACATCTCGGAAGATTCGGCCGAAAAACTGCCCTCGGTGCAGGTGGGTGACCCCTTCCAGGAGAAACTCCTGCTCGAAGCCAGCCTCGAAGCCATTGCCACGGGTGCCGTGGTGGGTATGCAAGACATGGGGGCGGCCGGCATCACCTGCTCTACGTCCGAGATGAGCGAGAAAGGCGGCTGCGGCATGCGCATTCACCTCGACCGTGTGCCCGTGCGCCAGGAAGATATGAAAGCCTTCGAGATGCTGCTCTCCGAGTCGCAGGAGCGCATGCTGATTGTAGTGGAGAAGGGCAGGGAGAAGGAAGTGGAGCAGGTTTTTGAGAAATGGGACATTCAGTATGCCGTGATTGGCGAAGTGACCGAAGGAAACACCCTGGAGTATTTCATGGGCGAAGAATGCGTGGCCACCGTCCCGGCCGATTCGCTGGTGCTGGGTGGCGGAGCTCCGGTTTACGAGCGCGAATATGAAGAAGCGCCCTATTTTGCCAAAGGGCAGGCACTGGATCTCTCCGCAATACCCGATCCGGGCTGCTATCTCGAGATAGCCGAAAAGCTTGTTAAATCGCCCAATATTGCCTCCAAACGCTGGATTTATGAGCAATACGACAGCATGGTACAGATCGGGAATACAAGCAGCAATGCACCCTCCGATGCGGCCGTGATCCGTATTCCGGGAACGGAGAAGGGCCTGGCCGTGACGGTAGACTGCAATGCACGCTATGTGCGCAATGATCCCTTCAAGGGCACCATGATAGCCGTGAGCGAAGCCGCCCGCAACATTGTCTGCTCGGGTGCCGAGCCGAGTGCCATCACCAATTGCCTCAACTTTGGAAACCCCTACAACAAACACGTCTACTGGCAATTTGTCAATGCCATCAAAGGCATGCGCGAGGCCTGCCTGAAGTTCAATACCCCGGTCACGGGCGGGAATGTCAGTTTTTACAATCAAAATGCACAGGGCGGCCCTGTATTTCCGACCCCGACCATCGGGATGGTGGGCACCATTCGGGAGCCCGCAGCACATATGACCCTTCATTTTAAAGCGGAAGAAGATTCAATTTACCTTATCGGCCCGCTCTCCGATGATTTTCACTCTTCGGAATATCTGGCGAGCTGGCATGGCATTGACCTGAGCCGGGCTCCGGAGTTCGACCTCGAAACCGAGGCCCGCCTGCATCGTGCGGTGCTGCAAATTTTCGGAAAAGAATTGATCCGCTCGGCCCATGACTTGTCGGAGGGGGGACTCTTCGTGGCGCTGCTCGAGTCGGCCATGGCGGGCGGCATGGGCTTTGCCATCGATTGTCCGCAAGGCTTTCGAAAAGATGGATTCCTCTTCGGTGAAGCGCAAAGCCGGGTGCTGGTGAGCGTGGCTCCCGATCGCTGTGAGGCCTTCGAGGCGGAAATGGAGGCGCTTGGGAGCCCCTTTCACAAGCTGGGAAAAACAGGCGGCACTTCGCTGCGGATTGACGGGGAGTATTGGGGGAGCCTGAAGGATTGGAAGAAAAAGTATGATGAGCGCATTGGCCAGACCATGGCCTGATGCTTTACTCATTCAAATGCACTCTGAAATCGATCGAAAACTATTGCAACCTTGCTGTATCTGATATAACAATTATTATTTATTAATCCGCAGCCAAAAGGAACCTCCGTGTCTTTCCACATTTTCCGGATGATCTTTCCAGATGGGGGCAATTACTTCGGAAAGTTCTTTGTCTTCGGAAATGAAATAGTTCGGAAAAAGTACCTCGTATCTTTGCCGATTGGCAAGAAGATAGATGGCCAATCCATATTGTTCCGAATAAAAACGATCACACATAAATTGAGGATAATCGTAGGGTAAATACACATCATGAATGTGTACAATAACGCCCTTTTTTAGCCGGGGCAATACCTCCAGGTAAAAGACCATTGAATCGGAATTGGGTAAGATGCGGTGAGAGTTGTCTACGAATAGAATGTCGTTCTCGCTTAATTGATCGAGTATGCTCAGATCAATATCCTCGAAAGGTTTTCTGATAATTTCATCCGACAAATTGTCTATTTCCGTACGGGGTTCGGGGTCGATGGAAATGATCCTGGTGTTCAATCCTTGCTCGCGCTTGGCTTTGTAGGCAACCTTGGTGGAATTTCCGGAACCGATCTCCATGTATCTTTCAGGTTTAAATTCAGAAATCATGGTATAAATTCCGATGATATCCAGGCCGGGCAGAAAACCGTTGTTCCAGGCGATTTTGCCCGGATCGGTCTCCTGGCTCGCATCCCGTATCTTCTTTATTTCTTCTTTGTGGCCCAAAGACTTCTCCAATAAATCCCTGTACTGATCACGATTGGCATCGATCAGGCTATAAAGTGCCGGATGAGGAGGACTTCCATGTCCGTATCTCGGTTTCATATCCACCTTGTAGTCCAGGAATAGATTTTGAAATTTGGGGCTTAAAAAACGATAAATCTGCTTGATCATTGATTTTGTAGTAATTAGAATAAATTAAAGCATCTTCATGCTCTGTGGAGTATAAATATAACGGTAAACAAATATTATACGTTAATGAGATTTGAATTTTTACAATAATATTATATATATCAAAACAAAAATTCCGGGTGAGGACCAATACGTTTTGATCAATGACCGTGTGCGACAATGAATAAGGGATGGAAAGATTCAATTATATGAATGAATGCATCGAATTCATTCATTCAAAACCACCCATGCATCGGGCTGGTAGTTTTGACGGATCTCGCGCAGCAACTGGCTGGTTTCGAAGGGGTTGGAGCCGGAGATGTAAATGGCCACCCGATAAAACCCCTTTTCCGACTGCGGGAAAACATAGACTTCCCACTCTTCCTGGCGGAGTTCGGCTGCATATTTCTGCGCATGTTTGTCTTTTGAGAAGGAACCGACCACCACAAAATAGCCCTTGGGAATCTCATGATTGACAGATACCTCATAGGGCATCTGCACTTCGGGAGGCAGGTTGCGCAGGGGCGAAAGCTCCACGTGCTCCATCATCCAGTCGAGTTCGGAGAGGCTGAGAGCCGGAGCGGCTTCCACTTCCGTGGCAGAGGCACTGTCCGGAGTCCATCCCATGAGCTCGCGGGCCTGGTGGCTGAGGGGCGAAATGCGGAAGAGGGCCGTCAGCAGGAGGATGCCGGCAAATATAGCTGCGGCCATCCATGCCCGGGCCGGAATCCTGCGGATGCGGGTCGGGACTTCGTCCTCGGCAAGGGCAAGGGCCGGACTCGTATCGATAATCTTTTTCCTGAGAATGGGATCGGCTGTAAAGACAGGCAGTCCGAAGGCCGCGGGCAGCAAGTGTGCGTCTTCGTCCTGTCGAAATCGAATGCGGCCTTCGACATCCACATAGATGCGCCCGATGCCGGGCATAGTGATCATCTTTTTCTCTTCGAGGTCTTCCAGGAGCCGCTGGCTGAAGTGCTCGATCTGTTTCCGCGCTTCATCGGGTTCCAGCCCTTCGTTTTTGATCAGCACGGCCCGCAGCAATCCGTCATCTTCGCTCAGGTTCCGGTTGAATGCCAGGGTCTTGTCGGGCGGACGGAATTCATTGCTTACCGGGTGGATCTGTGCGGGTTCATAGCGCGCCACGAAGCCCCCGAAACCGGGAACGACCACATAGTCGTGGTCTTCAATCAGCTTGCGGATGTAGGTGAACAGCTGCAAAATCAAATCGTGGATTCAGGTTTTAAAAAATCATCTTGATACCGCCCACTCCGTTAATTCCGTAGCCGGGATAGCGATACCAGCGTTGATATTTCACGGAGCTCAGGTTGTTGACATTGACGAAAATATGAAAGCTCTCATTGATTTTATAGTCAGCGCCCAAATTGATATCCACAAGTCCGGGCAACTGAATGACTGCCCGGGCATCGTCTCGCGCCCAGATCTTGCTGAAAGCGTTGACACCGGCTTCGATGCGCAGCGACTCTACAACGAAATACTGAAGCAGGAGCGAAAATTTCATCGAAGGCTTGTACCAGGGCTTGAATTGCTCGCTTGTACTGTATTTGTAAAAGTCGCCCGATGCCAGGAAGTGCATCTTCTTGCTTAGCTCGTAGCCCAGCTCTGCATGGAGGTTTACGATGCTCGTGGCCGTGTCATAGATGACGTTGAATCGGTTGGGCAGCAGGGTGTCGTTCATGAAATAAGGCATAAATCGCCTGTTGCTGTATGATCCTTCGACCCGGTAGCTGAAATTCCGGAAAGGCACCCCGCTGAGGCCGGCAGCCACAGCCAGGTTGCGGCTGCTTGCGATCCTTTGTCCGGCCTGCAGATAGGGATTCTCGTCACTCAGGGTCTTGAAGTTGTTTTTGAGGCTTTGCCCCCGAATACGGGCGTTGAAGACCAGCGATTCTTCGATAAGCTGGCGCTCGAAACTCAGATCGGGATAAAGAAAGAATCCGTGGTCATCGCTGCCGGTGCGCAGTCCGAGCTCGGCAAACCAGATGTCACCCTGTATGCGGTAGGCCGGATGAAATCCGAAAATCAACTGGGTCTGCATCAGGGTGTCGAATGCCGTAAAACGGCTGTAGTCAAGGCGAATACCGGCATTGATGCGGTGGCCGTTGTCCATCTCTTTGCTGCCTTTCAGCCGGAGTACGGGATTGATTTCACTTTGCCCGAGATAATCGCTGAGATAGCCCATCCTCAGTTCTCCGTCAAAATCAATGTGGGCATCGTTCTCTTCGGGGTTGCCAAATTTGAGGCCCCCGTAGTAATAGTTGAATATCTGCTTATTGTCCATGGCTGCCAGAGCCGTGTCTTTGTCCGCATCGTAACCGTAGAATCGATTGCCATCCCGGGAGTAGCCGACATACGGAGAAAAGTAGGCGGCATCCGTGTAGAAATCAGCGAAAAGGCGGCTTCGGAAATCACTGTACAACTGTTCGGCCCGGGTCGACTTCTGGGAAATATACTTGAAGGCCGCTCCGTAGTTGCTCTTTGTCTTGCCCTTGCGGTATTTCTGTTTCCTTCCCGAATTAAGGTAAACTTCGGCCATGGGGGTGGTGACGTTGCCAAATCCTACCTTCACGAATGCATGAGGCAGGGGCTCAAGGGGCTCGGCTTTGACGGCCAGCGGCCGCACTTCGGGTGCCTCGTAGGCCACCTCAATCTGCTTCTCTTCGAATATATACTCGAGATTGGGCTCCGCCTGCTCTACCCGCGGCAATGAAGGCGAGAGCTTGATTTTATCCGCCTCCTGCAATATCGGTTTGATCTCCGAGAATACCGTCAGATTTTGTCCCGGAAGCTGCTCGTCATCCTGTGCCTGCAGCAGGCCGGGGATCGCTAAAAAGAGCAAAATCAGACTCCATTTTATTTGCTTCATTCCTGCCATCATTTTTCTTCGTTTTCTGTGTCAAAACCATTTTCTTCCGGACCCTTTATCCTCGACCCGGATTCTATCATCCGGTTTACATTCTCCAGTTTCTCACGCGCTTCGTTGAGCACTTCCTCATCTCCTTTGTAGTTTTTGACGATGCTCTCAAGGGTAAACTTGGCCTGAGTCAGGTCTCCTTTTTCCACGTAGATATCCGAAATGAGAATGAGTGTGCGGGTCAGCCAATATGAATAGGAGGCGTAGTTTTTGTAAATGTCGTCACAAATCGCCTCCACTTCATCGAGCAGCCCCTGCCGGTAGTTGATCAGGGCCTGATAGTAGCGTGCTTCGGCCGCCTTTTCGTCCTTGGCGTTTTCCTGAACCACCGTAAACTCTATGAGGGCGGTTTCGAGATCGCCCGACTCAAAGGCAATCTGCGCCAGATAGTAGTGAGCCCTTAGCTTCTGCTCTTCGTCCGCCTCTTCGTTTTGCAGCAGCTCGAGGCTGTATTTCTTGCATTCCTCCAGCCGGCCGGTCTGAAAAGCACTCTCCATCAGGCCTTCTATGGCTTCGAAGCGGGTTTCGCGCATGGAGGCCGCCTGATAGAGTTTTTCGTAGTAAGCAAAGGCCTTGTCGTAGTCTTTCAGTATGAAGTGCGCAATCTTGGCCGCACGCAGGTAGGCGACCTCAGCAAAGGTTTTATTGTTCCCGCTGCGGATCACATATTCGTAGTCGGGCAGCGACTCCTTGTATCGTTTCAACTGATAATAGGCATCGCCCCGGTAGTAGTGGGCCTGCAGGGCGAAATAGCCGTCAGGGAAGCGATTCAAATAGCGGGTGAAGGCCTCGATGGACGCTTCCCATTCCTGCTTGTAATAGACATTTTCCGCGCTTTGGTAGAGGATCGAATCCTGCTCGGAAGCACTGGCTCCGCTGATGTTTACGTAGAGATTGGGGTTGCCGCTGTCGATGGCGATGCGTTTGATCTGCCGCAGGGCTTCTTCGGCCTCGGGCGAGCCCTTGTATTCCGTCACAACGGCTTTGTAGTACTTCACCGCCTCCCGGTCTTCGTTGCGATTGTAGTGTATGAGTCCCAGCTTGAGCAGCGCCTGCACCCGGTAGGGGCTGTTCTTGCTTTCGTTGACCAGCTTTTTGAAATAGCGTATGGCCTGATCGGGATTCTTCTGAAGGAGATAGGCCCCTGCCAGTTGGAAGAGACCGTCATCATAGTAATAAGAGTTGCGATACTTGCTTACCAGCTTTTGCAGAGATTCTACCTGGCGCTCGAAATCTTTGCGGATGCCGTACAAAATGCCCATCTGATAGAGGGCATAGTCGGCAGAGGGATATTTGCGGTTGACAGCCGTCTCATACTGCCGCAGGGCTTCGCTGTAGTTCTTCGTCATGAAATTGCAGTCGGCCAGGCGCAGGACCACATCGGGATAGAGCCTGTTCTTGATTTTTACCGACTCGGGGTCGCTGCCAAAGCTTTGCAGTTCTTTCCAGCTCTTGCTGAAGTAGCTCTTGGCCGACCCGTATTTTTCGGTCTTGAAATAGCTGTAAGCAATGCCGTAGTACGCCCCGGCTTTTGACGTCTCGGCCGGGAGCCCGCCCAGGGTGCCGGCATAGGTCAGAAACTTATTGTAGTTGCCAATGGCTTCCGTATACTTCTTTTCCTGATAGGCAATCTCGCCCAGCCAGAAATAGGCGCGTGCCTGCAGACCGGGATCAACGGCTTCCTGCAGCGATTTGTTGAAGTACTGCCGGGCTTTGCCGTATTGCCGGTTGTTGAACATCTCCACCGCCCGGTAAAAACTGACTTTTTGATAGGCTTCTTTCAGCCTGGGGGTCAGTTCTCCCATGCTCTCAATGCTTTCGATGGCTTCCTGGTAGTTGCGCGTGCTCAGGAACATCTCGGTCAGCAGTTCCCTGGCGTCATTGATTTTATCCGAGTCCGGATATTTTGAGATAAATTCCTTGAGCGAGGTGATGGCCGTGCCGTGTATGCCCAGTTCGAAGCTCACTTTGGCAAAATTGAAGAGCGCATTTTCGGTGATAAACGGGTCGGCATGGAGGCCGGCCGCCTCTTCGAAGGCGTTGCGTGCCTTGCGCTTGTCGCCCATTTTCAGATAGCAGTTGCCCATCAGGTAGAGGGCGTTCTGGCCGAGGGCATCTTTCTCGCGGGCCAGTTCCGAAAAGTTCCGGATGGCATCTTCGCACTCGCCCAGCTTGTACTGGGCATACGCCAGCTGATAAATGTCTTCCTTGCTCATGCGCTTGCTGCTCTCCGAGTAGTAAGCCAGATAGGGAAGCGCCTTTTCGTAATCGCCCTTCTGAAACCAGGTCTTGCCCAGCAGTTGATTGATTTCGGGATAATATTTCAGCTTTTTGTCTTCCAGCAGGGGCGGAATATATTTCAGCAGTTCATCGTAGTTGCCCTGCTGATAGTAGATGGAGGCGATGTAATAGGGCACCACCCGGCCGAAATAGGGGTCTTCCTGCACTTTCTTGAAGTCGCTGAGGGCTTCGTTGTATTTGCCTTTCTCGAAAAGGATGAATCCGTGATAGTAGTGGGCGGGGTAGTAGTATTTTTTGCTTTGCTTGGCCCGTGCAAAAAGTGGCAGCGCCCGGTCCATTTTCTTCTTGAAAAAGTAGGAATAGGCGAGCCTGAAGGTGTAGTCCTCGCGCTCATCGCTGCCGAGCTCGTAGCTGCTGACTTTTTCAAAGTATTGGATAGCATCGTTGAACTTCTTCCTGTGAAAATAGTGGCTGCCGAGGAGGAAATAGGCCATGTTGTTGCGGGCGCTGGCCGTGTGCGACTGTATGAAGCTCAACATCAGTTTTTCTCCGTCCGGATTGAGCAGTTCCAGTGCCGACCAGGCCCTGTAAAATTCGGCATTGACGGCAATCTCGGCAATGCGCTCATCCCGGCTCTCGCCTGCTTTTTTCATCAGTTCTTCGAAGGCGATGCGTGCATTCACATAATCGGGCAACTCGAAGAGCTCCAGCGCTTTCTCATACTCCCCCGTCAGGCTCCGGTAATATTGCGTCTCCTGACTGTATCCCATCCATCCGGCAGACAGGAAGAGTCCCAGCATAATCAGTTCTTTCATAAGAATTTGTGCTTATGACCTTAAAAAAATAAAAGCAAATAAATCAGAAGGTAAAATTAAAACCAATAGCAGGAAGTATAGGGAGTTGATTGACTCGTTCATATCTAACTCTGTCAAAATAAAAAATATTGTCCCTGTTGTACACATTGGTGATGCTGGCCAGCAGTTGCAGGCGATTCTTCGTGCTGATGTGGATAGTTTTTTTCAAGGAAAGGTCGAGACGGTGGTAGTAGGGAAGGCGTCCGGCATTCAGGTTTTCGTCATACACAATGCCCAGAAGGCCGTTCTGCGTCAGGTAGTCGGTGCTGATGCCCTCACTGAAATCGAGCTCTTCATAAAAGGCCTGTGTGAGTGTGAAGGGGAAGCCGCTGCCCAGGTTCCAGCGCGTGCTCAGTTCCCAACTTCGATCACGGCCAAACTGGTAGGAAGCCACAAAGTTCAGGTTGTGTCTCCGGTCGTAGTGGGGCGGATAGACCTGCACTCCGTCATATCGGTTGACATGCCCCAGCGAATAGGCCAGCCAGATAAACCACTCCTTGCTCTCGTAGCGCAGCAGCAGATCGAGTCCGTAGGCATTGCCCGTTTCCACCATGTAGTTGGGGTCGCGGATGAAGACCTTGTTGCGGTTGAGGTTGATCAGCTGCGTGAAGTTCTTGTAATAAGGCTCCACATTGAAAGTGAGGCGGTCGGAGAGGTCCATTTCCACTCCGGCTATGAGGTGATAGGCTTTTTGCAGCTTGTGGGTGGCACTCTCTCCGTTGGCATTTTTCAGTTGCTCTTCCGGTCCCGAAAGATAGCCGGTAAAGAGGTTCACCACATCGCGGTCGGATTTGGTGCTGATGAGGTTTTGCGAATAGAATCCTCCGGCAAACTTGAAGCGCAGCCAGTCGAGGGCATTGTATTTGATGCCCAGGCGGGGCTCGGGCGAAACATTGTTGAGCGAGGCATAATACTGTACCCGGAAGCTGGGTTCGATGATCAGCTTCTCAAACTTCTTGCGATAGAGCACATAGCCTCCGATTTCGGTCGTGTTCTGATTTTGATCGAGCTTGATGCCCAGGCGGTTGAAAAACTCAAACTTGGTCGAAAATCCGTTGATGTCGACACCGTATTTGATCATGCCGTTTTTCGGCAGGAAATAGGTGAAGTCCATGCCCAGGTTAAATCCGTTGATGGAACTGAAACGGGGTTTGCCATCGGCCTCGCTGAGATTGATGCGATAATCCGAATAGTCGATGTTGCCGCTGATGAGCGTTTCCGAGGCTCCGGGAACCACCGTAAAACGGGCTCCCAGCCCGGTCGACTGCCATTTGTAGTCGGCCACGCCCTGGTATTGCACGTTGTCGCCAAAATTGAAAGCCTTGAGCGAAAACTGGCTGCCATTGGCAGCATTGAAAGAGATTTTTCCAAAGACGTCATTGAAGGTGTAGGGCAGGACATCCTCGTTTTCGTCCGGAAACTGGTCGGCATAGTTGTAAAGTACTTTGCTGCTTTCTTTCAGATAGGAGGTTTTTCCGGTTACGAGGTAGGAGATGCTGGAACCGTTGTCGCCCAGCTTTTTGATGGGCCCTTCTAGCAGCACCTTGGTGATGAACGGGTTGGCACTGACGATGCCCGCAAATTCCTTTTTGTTTCCGTCCCGTGTGGTCACATCCACCACGGCAGAGACCCTTCCGCCATATTCGGCATTGAATCCGCCCGTCAGCACTTCCACATTGCGAATGGCTTCGGTTTCGAATACCGAGAAAAGACCGATGGAGTGAAAGGCGTTGTAAAGCGTAAGTCCGTCCAGCACCACTTTGTTGTGCACCGGAGCACCGCCCCGTATATAAATCTGTCCGCCCTGGTCGCCCGTGGTCACCACACCGGGAATGATCTGAAGGTACTGCGCCAGGTCGGCCTCGCCTCCCATGGAGGGTATTTTTTTGATATCGCGGGCGTTGACTTTCACCGTAGAGATGAGGACCTCCGATTCCCGTTCGAGGCGCCTGGAGTTTATGTTCACGGTTTCGAGGCGCAGGCTGCTCTTGCCGATGAGCAACTGCTGGCTGAGCTTTTGTCCCTTGCGGAGAATGATCTCCACGCGGGCCGTGTCGTAGCCCACGCCCGTGGCCATGAGTACGTAGCTCCCGGGTTTCACTCCCGGAATGGAATAAAATCCGTTGGCATCGGTAACCGCTCCGTAGGTGGTGCCTTCGAGGTAGACATTGGTGAAGAGGAGCGGCTCTCCGTTTTCTTTGTCATATACATATCCGCGTACGGTGGCGCTGCCTTGTGCATAGAGCTGCCTGCCGGCATGGGCGGCCATGAAAATCAAAGCCAGAAGGAAGATTTTTTTCATAAGGGCCGTAAAGGTCGTGAATTGTTTAAAATTTATAGGCGCTCCTTTCTCAGGAGGATGTAAAAAATGCAAAATAAAACTCCCGTGAAAAAGCAAAAAGCGAATGCCTTTATTGCAGATGGATCGGCTGACTCTTTCTTGCTTCCCTGTGGCCTCAAAACTTTCCGCTTCGCACGACCCTGACGCTTCGGTCGGGACGCGAAGTGTCGGGCTCTTCGAAAGCTGTCACTCTGAGTAGGAAAATCACAAAGTGATTTGACGTATCGTCCCGATGTTCGCTGCGCTCAATCGGGATGTGCCAAAGAGTGCTTGAACTTCTGAGCTTCTTTGCTCCGCAGGAGGCCTTTTTCCGGACATCCGATAGCGACTTATCTAATT
>WFPF01000051.1 GCA_015487695.1 Chitinophagales bacterium | reverse complement strand
TCAGGGGCGCAATGATTTCGGGAAAAACGCTTATGGCGGGCCTTGTCCGCCTGCGGGTACGCATCGCTATTTTATCCGGCTCTATGCCCTCGATATTCCTTCGCGATTTGAGTCCGGCCTGAGCCGCGATGCTTTGCTGAAACGCATCGAGGGGCACGTGTTGGCCCGGGCGCTTTGGATGGGGCGCTATTCGCGCTGATAGACTACGGCCGTGTCAGCCCCGGATCATTTTAATATGTGGAATTCCGGCATCAAGGTACTCCTCTCCTTCGGGGCGAAAGCCAAATCCCTCATAAAAAGATTTCAGGTAGGCCTGTGCAGAAATGCAAAGGTCTTTTCTGTGAAACTCCGACTCGGAGAGGCGGATCAATGCATGGGTGAGCTCCTTTCCCAATCCCCGCCCCCGGTAGTCGCGGGCTACGAGCACGCGCCCGAAGGAAGGCTGTGGATAGACCCGCCCGGGACCCAGAATGCGGCCGTAAGCAATCGGTCTGCCGGCATCGAAAGTACAGAGGTGAAGCGCCTCCTTGTCAAGGCCATCGGCATCAAGATAGAAGCACTTCTGTTCCAGGATAAAAACCTCCTGGCGAAGCCGGAGAATCTCGTAAAGCAGGTCGGAGCCGAGTTCTTCAAAAGTAAAGTGTTTCCATTCCATCGGCATTGCTCTAATTTACAGCAATTCACTTTTGGCAATCTCGACAAGCCCTTTTTGGGGTGTGACGAGGCGCGTCTGCAGCTTAAATTCACGTGCTTTTTCAAGATTGGCAAGCGTGTCATCCAAAAAGACAGTTTCCTCCGGATTCAATCCGCTTTCCTCAAGCATACGTGCGTAGATGGCGCCATCCGGTTTGCGAACGCCCATTTCATAGGAATAAAAGGCCCGGACAAAGGGTTCGCGGAGCGAGCTCCAGCCAAACTGCTCCCGCACCATGCCATCGATGATGGCCATATGCCCGGGAGAGGTATTGCTCAGGAGGTAAAGGGGATATTTGGCGGCCAGCCGCCTGACGATGGCGCCCCTTTCCGCAGGAATATCCAGCAGCAGGCTGTTCCAGGCTGCCCGGATGATCTCCCGGGAAGGAGCTTCGGGAATGAGTTGCCTGATCTCGTCTGCCATTTCCGCTTCATCTATTTCGCCCAGTTCCACCCTTTCAAAGACCCTCGCCTCTTCCAGCTTTGCAAAAGCCGTTTCGATATCGGCCACCCCGTGAGATGCCAGATACTCCACCGTTCGCATCGGGTCAATATTTATGATGACCCCTCCCAGGTCAAGGATGACATTTTTTATTGCTTTCATTTTCACTATTGATTAAATGCAAAAATCAGTAATTTTGCAAGCCCGTTCTAATGAAGTTCGGGCATTTTTGGAAGTGCGGATCAAATCAGTGCTTCCGGGAAAAAGGGCCCTTAGCTCAGTTGGTTAGAGCAGCGGACTCATAATCCGTTGGTCCGGGGTTCAAGTCCCTGAGGGCCCACTATATTTTTCGGATATTCAAACCACCTTTCGGGGTGGTTTTTTTGTGCCCGGCCGTCCGTTTGTTCCTGTATATCTTAGTTTATTGCTAAATTTATTAGCGATTGAAACAATGAATGATGAAAGTACTTCAAAACAATATTCGCTATCTGCGCAAGAAAAAGGGCATGACCCAGCAGGAGTTTGCCGAATTTCTGGGCATTACACGCAGCGCCCTGGGTGCCTATGAAGAGGGGCGAGCACGGCCCGGGTTCGATCTTCTTGACCGGCTTTGCGAAGCCTTTGGCTTTACGCTCGATGCGCTGGTACGCAGTGACCTCAGCCATATCAGCAGCCGCGAGATGCGTCAGGGCGACAAAAAGATGAAGGTGCTGGCCATCACGGTGGATGAGCAGGGGAGCGAGTATATTGATCTGGTGCCCCTCAAAGCCGCAGCGGGCTATCTCAACGGCTATGCCGATCCCGAATTTGTTGAAGACCTGCCCCGCTTTCGCCTGCCCATCCTGGCACCGGGCACCTACCGGGCCTTTGAAATCAGCGGAGATTCCATGCTTCCGGTTCAGCATGGCTCTATTATTATCGGGGCCTATATCGAGTCGGCCGATCAGATTCGCAACGGGCGCAGCTATATTGTCGTCAGCCGCAGGGAAGGCGTAGTGTATAAGCGCCTTTTCGATCAGCGTGATAAGGATGGTACTTTGATTTTGCAGTCGGACAATCCGGGCTACCCGCCCTATTCCATCCCGGCCGATGAAGTGCTGGAGCTTTGGGAGGCCCGCGCGTATATCAGTACGGTTTTGCCCAATTATGAACTCTCACTGGAAAAATTGCGCGATATGGTGATGGACTTGCAGCAGGAGCTCATTCACCTCAAAAAGAACTAATCCTCCCTGTCTCTCAGGGCATAGCCCTCCAAAGCCCGGTAAAAATCTTCTCCGTATGCCCTGATCAGGGCTTCCTTCAAAAAGCGATAAACCGGAACGGAAAGTTCTTCGCCCAGTGTGCAGGCGGCCTGACAGATATCCCACTCCTCATAATTAAGGGCGGTGGCTTCCTCCAGCGGAGTTTCACGGGCCGGATAAAGATGACAGGAAAGAGGCTTACGAAAATCCGATTTTCCCTCTTCCCATGCTTTTTCGATCCCGCAGCCGGCCACTCCGTTCTCATCCCTGACGACAAAGGCGCAGGCACCGCTTTTCATAAGGTTTGTCCGAAGGCCTTTTTTGCTCTTGTGCACCACGCCCCGTTGCCGAATGATTTCCTGCCCCTCTTTGCTCAGGCAGGGCAGAATATTTTCAAGGTTTCGCCTGATGGCCTCTTCTTCGGATGTTTTGACAGGTGCTCCGTCATCGCCCTCTACACAACAGGCTCCTTTGCAGGCCTGCAGATTACAAACAAATTTTCTTTCGAGCAATACATCGCTCACAATGATATCTCCGATGATAAGCATCCGAATCAGAATTTCAATAAGATAAAGATGGCCGGCTTTTTATGCAGTTCCGGAGTCTGGCGCTTCCACTCGGCAATGCTACGGGTTCGTATGAATTCATTGCTCAGGGTGAGATTGGCTGCGATGCAGAGTTTTGTGTCTGCATGGCAAACCTTTAGAATATCTGCAAGCAAGGCCTTGTTGCGATAAGGGGCTTCCATGAAAATCTGGCTTTGCCGCCAGGCAGCCGATTGCTGTTCCAGTTGCTTCAGTCTGTGCTGGCGGGCTTTTGAATCGATGGGCAGATAGCCGTGAAAGGTAAATTGTTGTCCGTTCAGGCCGCTGGCCATCAGTGCCAGCATGATGGACGAAGGGCCCGTCATCGGATGCACCCTGATCCCTTTGATATGTGCCAGCGACACGATCTCGGCACCCGGATCGGCAATGGCGGGAGCCCCAGCCTCGGATATGAGGCCGATATCCCTGCCGTTTTCGCAGGCATCCAGAAAGTGGTACATCTCCGTGGGATCGGTGCGTTTGTTTAGTTCCAGCATTTCGATTGGGTCGAAGTGGCCTTTGAAACCAATCTGCCGCATGAAGTGACGGGCCGATTTGGCATTTTCGACAATATAGATATCAAGGCGCTGCACGAGCGACTTTACGGCATCGGGGATGATGCTGCTGTCTTGCCCGCCCATGAGCGAGGGAATGAGATAGAGACTTCCTTTTGACATAAGGCAATAGTAGTGTTTTTATCCATTTTTGATGATTAATTTGCGAAGAAATTGATCGGCCATGGGCAAAGGGTTTTCAGACAAAGGGCAGGGGAAAGCTCTTGGCGAAGCCTATTTTCTCACGGAAAATGTGCTTCACCTGGCGCAGGATCTGCTCGGGAAGGTTTTGGTGACCTGTATTGACGGGGAGCGAAGCGCTGTAGTGATCAGCGAAACCGAGGCATATGAGGGTCCCGCAGACCGGGCTTCGCATGCATACGGGCACCGGAGGACGCGAAGAACCGAGACGATGTATTTGCCGGGAGGACATGCTTATGTGTATCTCTGCTACGGCATGCATCATCTCTTTAACGTGGTGAGTGCTCCGGCCGGAGTGCCCCATGCTGTATTAATCAGGGCGGGCCAACCGCTTGAGGGCTTGCCGGTCATGCTGAAGCGCAGAAAAATGGATAAAATAGAAAAGCGCCTGACAGCCGGGCCGGGCTCATTGAGCCGCGCACTCGGAATCAGTACCGCGCTGGACGGAGAAAAGCTGAATGGTCCGAAAATATGGATTGAAGACCGGGGAATACATTTTGCAAAAGAGGAAATTACGGCCGCTCCGCGCATAGGGGTCGACTATGCCGGAGAGCATGCCCAATGGCCCTACCGTTTTTACCCGAAAGACAATGAATGGGTCAGCAAACGCTAAAAGCTCAGCGGCCTTTGAATTCGGGTTTCCTCTTTTCGTTGAATGCCAGAACGCCTTCTTTGTAGTCTTCGCTGTTGCCCGCTATCTCCTGGCAGTAGGCCTCGTATTCAAGCATGGCATCCAGTCCGTTGCTTGCGGCTTTGTCGAGCATCGATTTGATCAGCCCGATGGATTTTGTAGGTGCCCCCGCAAAATACCGGGCATATTCCATCACGGCATCATCAAGATTTTCGGCTGCCACGACCTTGTTGACCAGGCCCAGGTCCAGAGCTTCCGAAGCGCTTAGCTTGCGACCCGTGGCAGCCAGTTCGAAGGCCCTGAGATAGCCCAGGTTGCGCATGAGGAAATAGGAAGAGCCGCTGTCGGGCACCAGCCCCACCTTCACAAACACTTCGATGAGAGATGCTTTTTCTGAAGCGACAATCATGTCGCAGGCCAGGGCGAAAGAGGCTCCTGCACCGGCAGCCACTCCGTTGAGCCGGGCAATAATGGGCTTGGGAAGGCTGCGCATGGCCCGGATGATCGGGTTGTAGCGTTTGTGCAGCGATTCGGCCAGATTGCGGTCTTTTGAGTCTTTGATGGCCTTCAGATCCTGCCCCGAGCAAAATGCCTTGCCGGCTCCCGTCAGTATGACCACCCGGATCTCATCGTCTCTGCGAATCTTTTTCCAGGCATCCTGCAATTCATAGCTGATCTCATCATTGATGGCATTGTAGCTGTCCGGACGGTTGAGCGTCAGGGTGCAAATGTGTTCGTTGATTTCAAACAAGAGATTTCTATACATAAATACATTTTTTATACAATCAGAAAGGCGGCCCACATGCTGAAAAGGCCTACAATATAACCTGCGGCTACTTCCTTCTTTGTGTGTGCTTTGAGGATGAGGCGGCTGGTCCCGACCAGGCCCGCACCGAGCAGGGCCAGAATAAGAAAGAGGGTAATGTCTTTTTCACTTTGCGGATACATGCCGGCCAGGTAAACCAGAAAGGAGGCGGCTCCGGTCACATGCAGGCTTACTTTCAGAATGAGAATGTTGGTAAAAAAGCAAACGGCCAGCCCGATGCTGACACCCAGCAGTAATATGCGCAGACTGTCGGGCATGCCCTTGTCCATGAAAAACGAAACCGTGGTCCAGGAATAAAAAAACATGGAAGTGACATAGGGCAGGGTGCGTCCCTGCCGCTCGTACATGGAAAGGGAAGAGACAAAGCCCAGCGCCCGCAGCATGAGCATGGCCAGGGCCGGCAGAATCAGTGTGTTGACCACGATCCGGATCAAAATAATATCGGGGGGCACATCCAGAAAACGAAAGGTGGAAGGATTGGCGAAAATCAGGATGGCAGCGGCATAGCTTGTCAGAAAAATAGGATGGAAGAGAAAGGATATCAGATTTGCAATGAACTTCATTTTATAATTCTTTTCTTAGTCGGGCTACCGGTATGTTCAGTTGCTCCCTGTATTTTGCCACGGTTCTCCGGGCGATGTTGTATCCTCTTTTTTTCAGTTCTTCCATCAGTTTCTGGTCGCTCAGCGGCTTGCGCTTGTCTTCTTTTTCTATCAGTTCCTTCAGAATGCTTTTTACCTCCCGTGTCGATACTTCTTCCCCTTCTTCGTTGGTCAGCGATTCGGAGAAAAAATATTTCAACGGAAAAGTACCGAATTCGGTCTGAACATATTTGCTGTTGGCTACCCTCGATACAGTGGAAATATCCATATGTATAATGTCGGCAATGTCTTTCAGAATCATAGGCCTGAGTTTCGCCTCGTCTCCTGTGAGGAAAAATTCTTTCTGATAATCCATGATGGCGTGCATGGTGTTAAAGAGCGTTTGCTGTCTTTGCCGGATGGCATCGATAAACCATTTGGCGGCATCGATTTTCTGTTTGATGAACATCACGGCCTGTTTTTGCTCTTTGCTCTTTTTCTTGCTTTCCTTGTAGCCCCTCAGCATATTCTGGTACTCGCGGCTGATGTGGAGTTCGGGCGCGTTTGCGTTGTTGAGCTGTAATTCCAGTTCCCCTTCTTTGTTGCTGATAATAAAGTCGGGGATGATGTATTGATTCTGGTTTGACTTGCTGTCGTGGTTGTAGGCTATGCCGGGCTTCGGATTGAGTTTCAGAATTTCTCCGATGGCACTTTTTAGTTCGTCATCTTCAATGTCCAGAGCTTTCATCAGTTTATCGTAGTGCTTTTTCGAAAAAGCCTCAAAATGATCCCGGATGATTTTATAGGCCAGACGAACAGGGGGCGACTGCCGCTTGCGTTCCAGCTGAAGAAGAAGGCTCTCCTGCAACGAGCGGGCCCCGATGCCGGCCGGGTCGAAGCGCTGTATGATGCCGAGCAGTTCTTTAACTTCTTCTTCGTTTGTTTCTATGTTCTGGGTAAAGGCCAGGTCATCGACAATCGACTGCAAGGCCCGCCTGAGATAGCCGTCTTCATCAATCGAACCCAGAATTTGTTCGGCAATTTTAAATTGCCGTTCATCCAGGTCGACCAGCCCCAATTGCTTTTCGAGGTACTCGTGAAATGTTTCTTTAACCCGTATCGGGATGCTCTTTTCTTCTTCGTCAGCACTGTATTGGTTGCTCTGATACTTGTAGTCGGCTACTTCATCATCACCCAGATACTCGGTCACATCTATCTCATCCTCTTCTCCGGCTTCTTTGACCTCCTCTTCCACCGTGTCCACTTTTTCGGTGTTTTCACTCAGTTCGCTGCTGCCTGTTTCCAATGCCGGATTGGCTTCCAGCTCTTCTTTGATGCGTTGCTCGAGATTGGCCGTGGGCACCTGCAGCAACTTCATCAGCTGAATCTGCTGGGGAGATAGTTTTTGTTGAAGTTTTTGTGCGAGTCGCTGATTGAGCATATGCTTGATTTCTCACGGTCAAAGTTAAAAATAAAACGTTCTGTCCCGGTGCGGATTGCTTATTTTAAACTCCTTCGGCCATGAAAGCTGTGATTTGGAATTGTACTAATTTTGCAGCTTCCAAATTAAACAGATCAAAGGATGCAGTACATCGAAGAATTAGGACAATACGAAGGCAGCGAGGTGACCCTCAAAGGATGGGTTGCCAACAGGCGCAACAGCAAAGGATTGGTGTTTCTGATTTTGCGCGATGGCAGCGGCTTTTGCCAGTGTGTGGTCAGTGCCGAAAAGGTGGATGCAGCTGCTTTTGAAGAGATTGAAAAAATCCCCCTCGAAAGTTCGCTGAGCCTTCGGGGCCTGGTGGTGAAGGACGATCGGCAGATCGGGGGCTACGAAGTACAGGTCAGCGGTTTTGATATCATTCAGGAAGCAGCCGAATATCCCATCAGCAAGAAAGAACACGGGGTTGATTTCCTGATGGATCACCGGCATTTGTGGCTTCGTTCCAAAAGACAGTGGGCCATCATGCGCGTGCGCAACCGCCTCATCTACGCCATTCACAATTTCTTTCAGTCGAGGGGCTTTATGCAGATGGATGCCCCCATTTTTACGGCCAATGCTTCGGAAGGGACGAGTACGCTTTTTGAAACCGACTTCTACGGACAGCCTGCCTATCTTTCACAGTCGGGGCAGCTCTATGGCGAAGCCATGGCCATGGCGCAGGGGCGTATTTATACCTTCGGCCCCACTTTCCGTGCCGAGAAATCAAAAACCCGCAGGCACCTCTCTGAGTTTTGGATGATTGAGCCGGAGATGGCCTTCTATGACAACGAGAAAAACATGGACCTCATCGAGGAGTTTCTTCGCTACCTGATCCGGGATGTGCTGGAAAATGTACGCGAGCATCTCGAACTTATCGGCCGCGACATAAGCCGGCTGGAAAAAGCCGATGCTCCGTTTCCACGCATCACGTATGACGAAGCGGTGCAAATATTGAAAGGAGAAAGGGACGTAAACGGGCGAAACTCTATAAAAACCCTGGAAGAGGACCTGAAAAAAATCGGGGAGGACATTGCGGAGAAAAAGGTAAAAATTGACGAATACGAAAGTCTGCTGGCAGCAGGAGGCCTGAAAAAAGGAAAAATAAACTACTACCGCAATACGGCCGATCGACTCAAAAACGAAGTGAAGGAACTGGAAGAAAAGGCCGGCAATATTCCGCAATGGATTGACTCGGCACTCCATTTCAAACACGGAAACGATTTTGGCGGATCGGACGAAACCGTGATTACCCGCCTCTTTGAGACCCCTCTCATGGTGTATAACTGGCCCAGGGAGGTGAAAGCTTTTTACATGAAACGCTGCGAAGAAGACGATCGCTACGTGAAAGGTGTGGATGTGCTTGCTCCGGAAGGCTTTGGTGAGATCATCGGTGGGGCCGAGCGCGAAGACAATCTCGAGCTCCTGCTCGAGAGAATCAAGGCCCATCGCCTGCCGCCCGAAACATTTGAGTGGTATCTTGACCTGAGGCGATACGGAAGTGTACCCCATGCCGGCTTCGGTCTGGGACTCGAGCGGTTTGTAGCCTGGATATGCCATCTGCCGCATGTGCGCGAGACCATTCCGTTTCCACGAATGTACGGGCGCCTTACTCCCTGACCGGGCTGCTGCTTTTCTGTATTTTTGATGAGAACATTTCTTTCTCATCAAAGTAATAATCATGCGAACCCTTCTTACACTGATTGCCGTTCTGGCCATATCCGTCACCGGACGGACACAGGAAACATTTACAGCCCTCGACCTGCAGCGCGTCAGGCAGGTACGCGAGGCGGCCATCTCGCCCAATGGAGCATACATCGCTTATATCGTGGAAACTCCGCGCCCCATAAAGGATGGAAAAGGCCACAATTACCGCGAGCTCTATGTGCTGGATCTGGGCACCGGGAAAAGCAAGAAATACATAGGTGGGAAAAACTATTTCTACCGCCTGAAGTGGCACCCGGATGGCGGAGCCATTAGTTTTCTGGGCAAGCTGGACGACTCGAAGATGACCATGGTCTACAGCATTCCCCTCGGTGGAGGCCCCTATTTCCCGTTAAGCGAGATCCCCGAATCCGTATTGGATTATGACTGGAGCCCCGATGCCTCGGAGCTGGCATTTATTGTTCATCCGAAGTATAAGCGACCCGATGCGGCCATGGAGAAGTATGGTTTCGATCAGGAGGTCTATGAAGAGGAGCTGACGCATCGCCAGCTCAAAGTCTATCATCTGGCAAGCGGTGAGATTCGAACACTTGTGGACGATGCATCGGTCTTTGCCCTCGACTGGGCTCCCCGTGGCGATTTGATTGCTGCTCAGATTGCTCCGCAAAACCTGACCGATGATTCCTACATGTTCAAGCGTATTTATCTGATCAATACCCGCAGTGGGAGGCGCGACAAATTGGTTGATAATCCCGGCAAGCTGACGGCCATGGCCTGGAGCCCGGATGCGAAGAATCTGGCTTTTATTTCGGCCGAAATGATAGAAGATCCTGTTGCGGGATCCCTCTATGTGCAGTCTCTGGAGAATCCAAAAGATTTCCCGGAACTGAGAAATTACACAGAGGGATTTGAGGGACAGGTGAACGATGTAAAATGGCAGGACAACAATACCTTGGTTTATGCGAGCTACGAAGGGACCAAAGCAACATTGAGGAAGATCGATCTGGGCGAAGAGGAAAGTGAGCTGCTTTTGCCGGGCGGACGCACGGTATTCAGCCATATCAGCCTCGGAGGCGGGGTGGTTGCCATGGCCGGAAGTACGAGCGAGCGGCCCTCGGAGCTTTATACGCTTCATCTGAAAAAGGCCTATCTCAATCGTCATACGGATTTGAATCCGTGGGTGCGGGAGCTGAAACTGGGCCGTCAGGAAAGTATCCGCTACAAAGCCCGTGACGGGATGGAAATTGAAGGCGTGCTGATATATCCGGTAGATTTTGAGGAAGGCAGGAGCTATCCGCTGATCGCAATGATACACGGAGGGCCGGAGTCGTGCATTACCGATGCCTGGCAGACCTATTACAGCCGCTGGGGGCAGATAGCCGCGGGCAGGGGATATTTTGTATTTATGCCCAACTATCGCGGAAGCTCGGGCCGGGGCCTCGAATTTTCGAGAGCAGATTATGGCGACCTGGCCGATGAGGAGTTTCTGGATGTGCTGGACGGCATTCGTTTTTTGGTGGACAAAGGATGGGTTGATGAGCAAAAAGTCGGAATTGGCGGAGGTTCGTACGGAGGCTACTTCTCTGCCTGGGCTGCCACCAAACACTCTGACAAATTTCAGGCAGCCGTGGTTTTTGTCGGTATCTCCGATCAGATATCCAAAAGAAATACTACGGATATTCCCTATGAAGACTATTACGTGCATTGGGGGATATGGACCAACGAAAACTTTGATTTGGTATATGACCGCAGTCCGGTGAAATACAGCAGCCAAAACGTGACGCCTACGCTGATTTTGCACGGCAAGAATGACCCCAGGGTGCACCCCTCTCAGTCGCTGGAGCTTTACCGGAGTTTGAAAATGCACGGACATGCGGCTGTTCGCCTCATATGGTACCCGGGCGAAGGCCACGGAAACCGCAACAATCCGGCCCGGCTTGACTATTGCCTGCGAACCATGGACTGGTTTGATTTCTACCTCCGGGAAGGGCGCGACAAAGAAGAACTGCCCGAAAAATACCTCGATTACGGACTCGACCTGGACTAATACTTTATGGATTAGGCAAGGAAGAAATTGAAATGATTGGAATTGGTTAACGGCTAAAGCCGCAACAGTTTAGTGTATCTCTTGCCCATCGCTAAAGCGCGGAGCAAGAGCAGAATGAAATAATTGGATTCGGGATTGAATAGATAGATTACAAATCCTCATCTTTCTTCTCTTTGCCCTCTTCCTTTTTGCGGGGCACCAGTCCGTAGATATTCTGGCGAACAAAATCCTGCGGAAAATCTTCATCTCCTGGGAACCCCAACTCGATATCGCGCCCGTTGTGCGGAATGTAATTGGTGCCGAAGATGTAATCCCAGATGCTCAGTGAAAGGCCGTAGTTGACCCCGTATTTGCGATCCGGGGGGAGGTGCTTCGCATGGTGCCAGATGTGCATCTCCGGATTGTTGAAGATGTATTTCAGAAAACCGATATTGGTTGTGAAATTGGCATGGTTCCAGTGCCCGATAAAGGTGGTGATCAGGAAAACAACGAACGCATGATTGAGGTCAAATCCGATAAATGCAAGCGGGAGATATTGCAGGGTTCCGTAGACGATATTTTCCATCCAGTGGAAACGCAGGTGAGCGGCAAAACCCATTTCCTTCACACTGTGATGCACTTTGTGAAAATTCCAGAGGAAAGGCACCCGATGAAGCAATACATGGACCAGCCACTGGATGAAATCACGCAGGATGAAAAAGACCAGCAGCTGCAGCCATACCGGCCAGGCATGTACATCCACGACACCGATCAGGTCAAATCCGAGTTGCAACTGTATGTCATGGAAAAAGGCAACCACCACATTGGCCCCGGCTTCGTAAATGAGCAGGGCAAAGAGGAAGAAATTGAAATACATATAGAAGAAGTCGAGCCAGAAATCTTTGCGCAACACGGGTTGACCTTCGCGCCAGGGTTTCCAGGCTTCCAGCAGAATAAAGAGCAGGGAAACCGTATTGAGCATCCAGAAGTAGTTGTAGTACCACGGCTGCGAGCGGAACATGATCTGGTCAATAAGCCAGTTGGCATAGTTGCGGTAAGAGTCGACAAACAACTGCCAGTAATCGGTTAAAAATATTTGTAAAAAATCCATCTTAAATTTCCTTTTTTAATGGTTCTGATTCAATGGGTGAGTCTTCGAAATGGGTCCATTCCACCCAGCTGCCATCGTAGTTGCGCACATCGGAATAACCGAGGATCTCGCGAAGCACAAAAAGCGAAAGCGCAGAGCGGACACCGGAATGACAGTAAGTGATAATCTTGCTGTCAGGGCCAATGCCATTTGCTTCAAACATTTTTCTGAGGCTGTCGGGTGAAAGAAACGTATAGTCGCCATCATAACGGAGGCAATAAATGTAATCTTCGTGAAGGGCCCCGGGAATGTGTCCTCCTTTCAAGGCTCCGTTTTTTATGATCTTTCCGCTGTATTCATCGTCCGAGCGGCAATCAATGATAATCCGGCTGCTGTCGCTGAGCAGACTTAGCAGTTCTTTGCGTTCGATGTTCAGCGAGTTGTCAAATTCATGCGGGAAGTGAAATTCTTTCTCTTCAGCCGGCTGCATTTCGCTGCTAACTTGCCTGCCGCTCAAGGTCCATGCCGTATAACCTCCGTCTATCAGGCGCACTTTCCGGTGCCCAAACTGGACCAGAATCCACCACAGGCGGGCTGCATCTACATTGCCATGCTCATCGTAGAGCAAAATGAGACTGCTGCTGTCAATGCCCCGCATTCCAAGTTCATATTCCAGCTTCTGCTTTTCCGCATGCATTCCTTTGTAGGAAAAAGTATCCGATTCATAATCGGGGCGATAAATCCTCTGCGCACCCGGAAGATGACCTTCTTCATATCGCTCTGCTTTCCGAACGTCAAGAACGACCACATTGTCGGCATGGCGAATCAGAGAATCGGCATCGTTTACGCTAATGAGATAAGGGGTGTGCTGGATCTCTGTCAGATCTGCTGCTCTTTCTTCGCTGTCTGCCTGCCCGCTGCATGCGGAGAAGAGAAGAGATAATACACCCATGAATAATAAGGTTGCTTTCATATGGGTCATCAGTTTCTTGATTCTTTCAGTACATACCACTGAATGTTTTTCAGGTTGGCCCTGCGGCCTTTATTCTCGGGGGCATAATTTTTTGCCAGATAGTCGAGTATGAGCTCTTCATTCTTTCCGAGATCCCATAGGCCCTGCGTTTCCTGCATCCAGGCAATGACTTCTTTCCAGCCATCGCGTGTTTGGCGGTTTTGTGTGATGAGCTTGGCCGAATGGCAGGCGGTGCAGTTGGCGCGCACCATTTCCCACCCTTCATCGGCAATCAGGCCGGTGCCTATGTCCACGCCATTGCGAACCCCCTCTGCCGCTTCCGGTATAATCAGCACGGGAGTAGCCTGGCGGGGTGGTTTTGGCTTGAAAACCTCAGCCATGTGATTGTCCTGATAGGTAATCAATGCCAGAATGGAAAGACTGATTGCCAGGACAAAAGCAAGGAGCGTCAGAAAGACGGCATAGACCAGCCTCGAGAAGCCCGTATGTGTGTTCGTTTTTTTCATTTTACACTACTTTGACGGCTATGCGGTGTGTGGCATTGTTCAGGTATCCCTTGGGGTTCCAGCCCGGGACGACCATCGGCTGGCTCACACCGGCACTGTCTGTGGCTTTGGCCCATACTTCATAATATCCTTTTTGCGGAAAATCGACCGTAGCCTGAAATCGCTGCCAGGCCAGTCGGTTGGGTGGCGGACTGAGGCGCGCTTCTTTCCAGGTGGCTCCGAAGTCAATTGAGTATTCCACATGTTTTACCTCGCGGTCGCCTGCCCAGGCATGCCCTCTGATTTCAAGTTTCTGCCCTTCCTTGATCATTGCTCCGCTTTTGGGATAAGTGATCAGCGATTTGACCGGCATGGATTGGATGATTTTAAAATCTTCATGTTTGACTTTGCTGCCGGGCTCGACCGGAAATTTGGGTACGGAATAGCTGGGAGCTTCCATTTTGGGGCCGTCATGCACACGGTCTCTTACGGATATGCGCGACAACCATTTACCGCTTGTAGAAGCCGGCCACCCGCCCACGACAAGCCGCAGCGGCTGGCCGTGAAGCTTCGGAATCGGCCCCCCGTTGAGCGAAAAAGCAATGAGGGTTTCATCTTCCAGCGCTTTGTGAATGGGCACTCCGCGCGAAATCACCACTTTATCGGGATTGCCGCTCAGATGAATGTCTTTTCCATAGTACCCGATATATTTGGCTTTATCGGTAATTCCCACATCATTCAGTACATCCTTCAGACGTACACCCGTCCAGCGGGCACAGTGAATGGCTCCGAGACGCCATTGGTTTCCTTTTGCTGGCGGATTGAATTCGGCCCGGCCGTTGCCGCCACACTCCAGCACAAGCTGGTAGCTGTAGTGCGGAAATTTATCTTTTAGCTCCTGCAGGGTGTAGCTTTTCTTTCTTTTCACGGCTTCTCCGTCAATGCTCAGTGTCCAGGTGCCGGCATCGGTCTCTTTCGGAAGCAGACCGTTGTTGCGAACAAACATTTTGTCGGCAGGTGTGATCTCATCATCAAGCAGGTGGGGAGGGGTTTCAATGTTCCACGGTCTGTCGTTGAGTACGATCAGTGCCGGATCTTTTCCGAGGTCTTTCAACGGGTCGCCCTGCTGAAATGGAAGCGGGAGCATGTTGGCCCTGACATTTTCACTGAATACGATAGGAGCACCTATCAGAGTGCCCATGGCAGCTACCACGGAATTTTTAAGAAATCCCCTGCGGCTGACATCTCCTTTATTGACCCGGATCGAACGAGATTTTTCTTTGCTCATGTCTCAAAAATAGGAAGTTAATTTTAAATGAACAAGTGAACATATATTAATGTGTCTGATTCCTGCCCATCGGCTCTTGCATTTTGTCTCTTCGGCTAGCGCTTGGAAGGCTCACCGGCCCATGTTTTGATCTTCGGAGCCCCGCTTTTTGTAATGGTATGATATTGAACTATTTTTATAGGAAATCCGCAGCGTTGCAATGATTTTCGGCAAATACTCCGTTCGCATCTCTCATCCGAATAAACGGCTCTTCCCCCGCACGGGGATCAGCAAGGAAGAGCTGCTCAATTATTATATGTCGGTAGCCGATTTTTTTATTTATCACAGCAGGATGAGACCACTTTCGATGCAGCGATTTCCTGACGGGATTGAGGGAGCCGGTTTTTTTCAGAAGCAAGCAGGGGACTATTTTCCCGATTGGATTCCCGTGGCGGACGTTCCGAAAGAAGGCGGATCGGTGAGAATGGTGATGGTCAACAACAAAGCCACACTTGCCTATCTCTGCAATCAGGATGTGATAACTCATCATCTTTGGCTGAGCCGGGCCGATCGCATAAAGTACCCCGATCAGCTGATATTCGATTTGGACCCTCCGCAGGGAAACTTTGAGCTGGTTCGCGAGGCGGCACTGGCCTTGTATGAAATGCTCTCAGAGCTGGATCTGATACCTTTTGTAAAAACTACGGGTTCGCGCGGATTGCATGTGGTGGTGCCCCTGAGGCGCCAATATCTTTTTGAGCAGACCCGAGAGCTGGCACGGCAGATTGCCGAAAAACTGGCCGGGCGCTATCCTTCGAAGTTTACCACATCCCTGCGCAAAGAAGACCGCAGGGGTCGCCTCTTTCTCGATTATCTGCGCAACGGCTATGCCCAGACGGCCGTGGCTCCGTATGCGCTGCGAGCCATCGAGGGGGCTCCCGTGGCCATGCCCATCCGCTGGAGTGAAGTCCGTGATCCTGCCTTGCACCCGCGCAAGTACACCCTTCGGAATGTGCATGAGAAATTGCAGCGCGAGGGCGATGCCTGGAAAGGAATGCGAAAATCGGCACGCAGCCTCCAAAAAGCCATGAAAGCACTCGGACTCAGCACGGAATCACGACAAAGCCTGCGATAACTTTTCGCGGCTGCCACTTATTCCGCATCTTTGCAGCTGCGGCTCCCGGACGGAACCTTTTACCGCTTGTACTCATTAAGCCAAACTATGCTTCAGGTTAATAATTTAAGTGTCCAGTACGGGGCACGGGTCTTATTTGATGCCATCTCTTTTCAGGTGGGCGAACAGGAACGTATTGGCCTGGCCGGACGCAACGGTGCCGGAAAATCTACGCTGCTGAAAATCCTGGCCGGCTTGCAAAAGGACTATGAGGGCAGCGTGCAGTATCCCAAAGAATACCGGATCGGTTATCTGAAGCAGGAACTCGACTTCAGCTCCGCCAAATCGGTTATTGAAGAGGCTTCGAGCGCCCGAGGCGATGTCAAAGCACTGAAAAAACGCTTGGACGAGCTGAGCGATGCCATCAGCGACCACAAAGACTACCAAAGCGACCACTACGGAGAACTGCTCGAAGAACTGAGTGATGTATCTCATCGCTATGAGTTGCTCGGGGCGGACAAGGCAGATAAAGAAATTGAACGCGTACTTCTGGGCCTTGGATTTGAGAGGGAGCAGTTGCAAAGGCCGGTAAACACTTTTAGTGGAGGCTGGCAGATGCGCGTGGAGCTCGCAAAGATCCTCCTCGAGCAGCCCGATCTCCTGCTCCTTGACGAACCCACCAACCACCTGGATATCGAATCCATTATCTGGCTCGAAACTTTCCTTCGCAATTATCCGGGCTCGGTCATGCTCGTCAGCCACGACAAGCGATTGCTTGATAATCTGACGAAGCGGACCATTGAGCTCGAACTGGGCAAAATGTATGACTACAAGGCCAACTACAGTCAATATGTGGAGCAGCGAAAACTGAGGCGGGAAAAGATGATGAGGGAGAAAAAAAATCAGGATCGCTTTGTAGAACATACCGAGCAACTGATTAATAAATTCAGAGCAAAGAAAAACAAGGCGGCTTTTGCGCAGACCCTTATAAAAAAACTGGAGCGCATGGAGCGCATTGAAATCGAGGATACGGATTCGACTGCTATGAAGCTTCAGTTTCCCGAACCGCCCCGCTCAGGACAGCGGGCGCTTCACTGCAAGCAGCTGAGCAAACGCTTTGGCGACCATCTGGTGCTCGATCGCATTGACCTGGAAGTGGAGAGAGGCGAAAAAATTGCATTTGTAGGGCGAAACGGAGAGGGAAAAACCACCCTTTCAAAAATTATTGCCGGAATGGAAAGCCATGAAGGCCAATGTGAGTTGGGCCATAATGTGCAGCTTGGCTTTTTTGCGCAACATCAGAATGAAATGCTGGACGAAAACAGTACTGTCCTCGAAAGCATAGAAGATGCCGCTCCGGATGAGCTAAGGCCCCGCGCAAGAGCCATTCTTGGTGCTTACCTCTTCAGCAGCGATGATGTGTACAAAAAGATCAAAGTTTTATCAGGAGGAGAAAAGGCGCGGGTCTCTTTGGCAAAACTTATGTTGCAACCCTACAATTTCCTGGTCATGGATGAGCCCACCAATCACCTGGATATGGTCTCGAAGGAGATTCTCAAACAGGCAATTCTGCAGTACAAAGGCACGGTTATTATTGTGAGCCACGATCGTGAATTTTTGTCAGGACTCACGAGCAAAGTCTATGAATTCAGGAATAAAAAGATCCATGAATTCCTTGGTGACATCAACTATTTCCTCGAAAAAAGAAAGATCGGCCATCTGGACGAACTGAGTGCCGGACAGGCGGACAGCAAAGAGGAAAAGACATCAGCGGGCAAAGGTGTAAATCAGGGCAAGTCGGCCTACGAAAAGAAGAAAGAGCAGGAAAGGATGCTGCGAAAGCTTAAAAACGGCATTCGGAAAAGGGAAAAAGAAATTGAAGAACTGCAGACGGAAATCGCCTCACTTGAAAAGATCATCTATGCCCCCGGCTTTTATGAAACAGCCGTTCATCCGCAGCTCAAATTTGACGAATACAGCCGCCTGAAACAGCAGCTCGAAAGTGCCGAGGAAGCCTGGACGCAGATGCAAATTGACAAAGAAGCCCTGGAAAGCGAATCCGAAATGGATTCCTGATCCATCGTATGCGTTATATTTTTCTTTGTTTGTCGCCTCATCGACAGTCTTTTGTGTGATTTTTCTGCTAAAAAATGTATCTTACATGAATACAAACAGGCGTGTTCATTGCAGAATGAAGGCTTCTGTCTGAGCGGGGAAACAATGAAAAAAATATTTTGGATTTTTTTTCTGGGTCTTTTACTTCAGCCGCTGGCAGCACAGCAGGGGCTCACGGCTGATTACTTTTGGCTTACCGCAGGCCGCGGAAGCAACACACTCTCTGGCGAAACCATGCATATCGCTTTTTCTACGCAAATGAAGAAGCATATATTCAATGTCTCTTTTTACATGAGCGAAGAGCGGCTGAGCAATCCTTTCGTAAGTAAGAATCCCGATATATTTATTCATGACATTTCATTTCAGTATGGGCGCAGGTGGATGGAGCATTTTGGATTCATAAGCCTGTCGGCCGGTATCTCACTTATTTCGGGGAAAGACCGGGGGCGCTTTGAGCAACGAATTGATTTTATGCGCAACCGGGTCTATGAGTTATATGAAATAAAAAACCTCACGACCATAGGGATTCCCGTTCAAATGCAGCTGCAGGTAACCCCGATCAAGTGGCTCGGTCTGGGCGTCAGCGTACAGGGCAACATCAACAGCAAATTGCCTTATGCGGCCTTTCTGTTGACAGGAAGTGTGGGGCGGCTCAACAAAGGAGGCGCATTCTGGTGATTGGCTCACATTGCTCTCATGAGCGGCCCCGTACCAAAATCTGAAAAGGGACGTTTTAGAGCCAATGCGATTTTATTTTCTCTTCCTCCTCTTTCTTTCGCTCCTGCCATTGAAGGCTCAGTCACCCCGCGATACGGTCGACTTTGACAATCCCGATATTTCGCTGATCGAGAGCCTGGTCAGGGAAAAGGTGGATTCCCTTCGCCTCTCCCGGCACTTGAATGCTCTTCGTTATGACTTTGTGTTGAACAAAGCGGCCGAAGATCATGCGTTCTATTTAATGGCCCGCCAGGAAGTGAGCCACTATCAGCGCTTCTACAAAAAGCATGACGTGATGCAGCGCCTGCTCTACTTCGGAGCGGAAAATCTGACACTGGCCGGGGAGAATGTGCTCTGGCAACATCCGAGACGACTCTTGCACTGGGATAAAAACAGGAAAAAATATATCGCCCGCTTTTTCTACACCTATGATTCTTTGGCCGCAAGCATCGTGGCTGCCTGGGTGAAATCACCCTCCCATTACCGGAACCTGCTTAAGCCGGGATACACCACCACGGCTGTGGCCGTAGCATTCGACAATCGAAAAAAAGAGCTGACCTGTGTGCAGGTATTTGCCAATACCCGGCTTAACGGTAAAAAGGCTTCAGCCGGTATCCGTTGAGGAAGCGCCTGGCAAATGCCGACTCTACACTTCCTTCGGGCCCGCTTACCATGAGATGGATAATCATGGCATGATTGATAAAAAAGCGATTTCCCTGCAGCTGCTCTTCTTTGCCTCCGGCTTCCATATAAAATAGCCGGAAGTCCTTGTTTTCACTGAAATTTTCAGAGACCAGCACTCCGTCAATGCTGCGAATGGCCGCATAGGCCATGCGCTGGTACACGTCTGTGGTATTTTTAAGTTTGTAACGATCGGGCAAAAGCGAGAGGGTGGCACTGTATTGCAGTCCGGTTTCTTCCGATTTCTCTTCTATGGTCAGTACGCTCGCAGTTGTATCCCTGAAGGGCAGGTAGTGCATGTAAACTTGCGGTGTGCGGGGAAGAGAAAAAGTAATGGCGGCCGTCTGAATGGGAAGCCAGGGGTTTTTGTAGACATTGAGGAGCCTGAATGAAGCGAAATAAGCCTCGTTTTGCACGGAAAAAGCTTTCAGGTCTTCGGCTCCGAGAATGACCTGGTAGAGCCTGCGACCGATCAGATAGAAGCGTATCCTTAGTATTTGCCCGTCATCCGTACTCAGCTGAATTTCGCGACCGGCAAATTGTGAGGAAGAGATTTTTTCTTCTTTTAAAAGCAGGCCGTTGAAATGTTGAACGCTTTGTGCAATGAGGGCATTGAAATATTCATCGTCTCCATCGGGTGTGAGCTCACGGGGGTAGTCGAAAAAGCTGACAATATATAGTTGTCGCTTGTCCGCGTCTTCATATCGGTAGAGATACATAGTCATTCCTCCGGCCTCCCGCGGCAGCTGATCAATTACTACTTCGGGTGGACCCGGCATCCTCACCGAGAAGCCTCCCCGGTAGGAGGTAAGCTGATACCAGCCTTCCAAAACTTGCCCGGCCTGAAGTGTATCCGTTTCATCACCCGGATGATAATAGGCCAGCGGAAGTCCGGGCCGGTAAAGAAGGGAATCGTGGAAAAAAGGGAAAGGAGCTCCCGAGTTTTGATTTTTTTTCTTCTCCATTCCGGGGCGAATGGGTCGGACATGGATTCCTTCTTTCTCCATTTGGCTGAGCAGCCCCGCGGGGCCTCCAAGCAGCGAAGCCTCGATAAAAAAGAAAGAAGCATGGCGTGCAGAGAGCGGCCGAATCTTTTGAGCGGCCTTGCGGATCACTGCCGGTCGCAGGAGGTAAAGCCTCACTGCGTGCCGGTAGCTTTGTTCCACCCGGTAGCAACCGTCAATATCTTCAGAGAGGTACTGATTGACAAATCGTTTCGCATAGTCGTTTTCTTCTGAAAGCTGTACAAAATAGGCGAGCATATCAGCCTGCCATTCGAGCGGGATTTGATTTATAAGGTCGGCATATTCGGAGGCAGACAAGAGGCTCTTTCCCTCTTTCTTCTGGTAGCGGGTGAGCGTTTGAAAAAATGATCGCTGCCCGCCCTCAGGGTGCTGTGTTTTCGACCATTGTTCCAGACGAATCTGCAGAAAAAGGGGACTCCAGTCTTCATATTCCCAGAATGATGCGCCATTGATCGAGTGGATGAGTTGGTCTGCTTTGCCAAAATATTGATTGTTGAGCAGGTCATAGGCTTTAATCTTCGGCCCCGGTAGGGTTTGTCTTTTTGCCTCGGCCCAGAATGCACTGTCATTGGCATGAAGGGTAACAAACTGCTCGCTTCGGTCAAACGCTGCGAACACCGAATCGCTGAAATCAAAATTGTGCTCATCAGCAAAAGGGTTGCCGGCCAGCAGGTAGCTTCGTTTCATGTTCTTGCCGGTCAGTTCGTACAAAATTCCCTGTTGTCCGCCCAGGAAAAGGGGGAGCATAAAGAGGAAAAGAAAGGCCCGGGGATAAAGTTTATTCACGATTTCAAAAATACGTGTTTTTAAAAGTTTGAAAGCGCCATAATATTGCTTCTCCGGAGGGGTTTTCTTCCGGTTGCTCACGAAAATGCCTCCGCAGGCATTTCTTTAACTTTGATAAATGATGCCAGAGGAGATATCAGAGGGGCTGTTGCCCAAAGGTTTTGAGACATGCCGCCAGCTGCTTTTCGCTACGGCCGCTTCCGCGGATTCAATTCACGGAAAACTGCGACTATATGAGCGGCAGGGCCGGGTATTCAGACCCGTAAGTGAAAGCTTTCCCTGTGTTTTTGGCAAAGAGGGTTTGGCCTTTGTGAGCAAGAATGAAAAGCCGGATACGGGCGGGGAACTGAAAAGAGAGGGTGACGGAAAGACCCCTCTGGGCTGCTTTTGGCTTGGGACAGCTTTTGGCAGAAGAAGCGGCCTTCCGCCTGAAAATAAGATGCCTTTTTTGCCGCTGCATCGCAATCTGCTGGCAGTAGACGATCCGTCATCGGCATATTACAACCGCATCGTGGATCTTGACATTTTAAAAGAAGACAAGGACTGGAACAGTGCTGAAGTGATGGACAGGAAGGACGGCCTCTATGATTTGGGAGTGCTTATACATTACAACACGATGAATCCGCAGCCCGGTCGGGGATCTTGTATTTTTTTGCACATTTGGCGCGATGAATACCACGGTACTGCGGGTTGTGTGGCGTGTTCTGCCTCAAATCTGAAGGCATTGCTGCGCAAATTGAATCCCCGCAAGAATCCGGCAATATGGATAGCAGGTAAAATTGCAAATAATTTAAAAGCAGGCTGATCGCTGTGCTCAGAGCCATCCGCGCTTACGGAAATACCAGAGAAAGAGCAAAGAAGATAATATCATAAGTGCCAGGGCAATGGGATAGCCCCAGGTCCAGTAGAGTTCGGGCATATAGCGAAAGTTCATTCCGTAAATACTGGCAATGAGGGTAGGTGGCATAAAGGCAACGGTAACAACGGTGAAAATCTTGATCACCTGGTTTTGCTCGATGTTGACCAAACCCATGAATGTATCCTGCAGGTATTCCAGACGCTCAAATCCAAACTCCGTATGCTGAAGCAGGGAATTGATATCCTTCATGACAATGCGCAAGCGGTCTTTCTCGGTGTCTTTGATCAGGGAGCTTTTGATCAGCGAGGAAACCAGCCTTTGTTTGTCCGTGATACTTTCACGGATCAGGATCATGTTTTCCTGTAATTCCGTGATTTGTATGAGAATTTCTTCTCCGTATTCTTTTTTCTTGGTCAGCTTTCGGCTTAGAATGGTGGTCTGCCGGGTGACGTACTCGATAAAGTCTGCATCGAGGTCAATGCGCACTTCGAGCAGAAGCATGAGAATCTGGGAGCCGAGCAATCCCGGACTTTTGCGAATGGTTTTAAGTTTCCGTACCGTTTCGGCAAATGCCCTGAGATCCGAATTTCGCAGACTGAAGAGAATATTATCCTGAAGAATGAAAGAAACCTGACGAACATAGGCATTGCCACCATCCACTTCTACAAAATTGGTATTGGCTTCAATGCGCTCTTCGTATTCTATGTATCTCGAACTGCTTTCAATTTCAGCCATTTCCTGGGGCGTCTGAAATTCCAGGCCGAATTTATTTTCCACCGCGGCCTTCTCCTCATTGTCGGGATGCTGCAAATCCACCCAAATGATCCGGTCTTCCGGTGGAAATTCCAGGTGGTCGGGATTTTTTACCCAATTAACCCGGCCCTCATGAATATAGAATACGCGAATCATGATTTCGAAAAATAATCAATTATAAAAAGGGTGCCCGTTGACACCTATTCCGCGCAAATTAATCAAAGTATATGACCACTGAAAAGAAGTACAGGAGATATTTGCACATGTGTTTTCGTTCCGGCACCTTATGAAGGGGCAGAATCAGAAGATATTTTAGATATTTTATAAATGAATTTCTTATTTTTATATAGAGAAAATTTTGCAATTATTGGGTGAAGTTCTATATTTGCTCACCCTGTTGTAAAAAATACACCTAAACCTGCTATGAGAAAAGCCATCTTTGCCATGGGCTTCTGCCTGTCCTCCTTTCTTTTGGGTGCTCAGCACAACAGCGAACTATACTTAAATGGTGCGAGTGTCTATACTTCGGCTTCGGCCGTTGTAGAGGTGCGTGGCGATGTACATGCCATGAGCGGCACATTCACACATAACGGGAGCATGCGGGTACAGGGAAATATGTATTCCGGCAATACTTTTCAGCAAAGGGGAAGCGGAACCGTCAGGCTTCAGAATGCCAATGTGAACACGGGAGAACGTCAGTTTATCCAGGGAAGCTTTGCCGTGCGAGGCGGACAATCGCAAATCGGAGTGGATGACGGCTCCTTCTACAATCTGGAACTGGCCAACGATCAGGGAATTGTGTATCTGGTGGGTAGCGGAAACGTAGCCGATGTGCGCAATTCTGTTGATTTTCAGCCCGCGGGCGGAGTGGTCAATCGAATTGTAACGCATGATATTGGCATGACAGGTGCCATCACCTGGCCGGCAAATGGCAGCAATTACACGGCTACTTTCGGTTTGATGAATCCGGCAGCCGGCCTGACAAACCTCATTAACAATACAGTGAGTACCAACGGAGCGGTGAGCAATGTTGACAACGGATATATCCAGGGCAATTTCAGGCGGGCTATTCCGGCAGCAGGAGGCAGCTATGGATTCCCGGTAGGCCTCGAACCGGCAGGAATTGGCGCTCAGCGGGGCATGCAGTATATCATCATTACTCCGGGCAGTTCGAATAGCTACGACTATATTGAAGGATATTTTCAGACCGCTTCTGTGAATACTCCGAGCAATCTCATGTTTATTGAGTGCTTCTATGAAATCGATTACTTCGGGGCTCCTGATCACGGAGAATGGATGTTTAAGTCGGCAAATCCGGCAGGAGGCACCTTTGCCGTGACCGTCTATCCCCAGGACGATAATTTTACAACCCATACCGTGTGGCTCGTAACACAGGACGACACGGTAAAAGGCCTGGTTGATGAATGCGGGGGAACGCCCGTAGGCCTGACAAAAAGCGGTTTAAACAGTTTCGGAGCTAATTCATCAACGTATACGGAGTTTGGACTGGGTGGCGGTTCGATTCAGAATCTGCTGGCGCTCGATGACATTCAGCTTTCGATGCGTATCCGTCCCGATAATTTCCTTTTGAGCTGGTATATCGAAGAAGCAGACGACTATCGGTATTTTGAATTGCAACGCAGCGAGGATGGAGTCCTTTTCGAGTCGCTTTACGTTATCGAAAACAATGGGAAACAGTATCAGTACGAAGACAATGATGTCCGGGGAGGACAGCGATATTATTACCGGGTGCGCGGATTCAGGCAGAGCGGAAGTGAAAATGGATCGAATGTAGTGGAAGGCTTGCTTCCGGTGGGCGATTATTCCCTCTTTGCCGAGGCCATCTATCCAAATCCTTCCTACGATCAGTTTAATATCATTCTGCATTCATCGGACGCCTCCAAAGTATCCGTTCAGATGTACAGCATTACGGGGAAAGCAATTCAGGCAGCTAATTTTAAAGTTTTCAAAGGGACTACAGTCATTCCCGTGGATGTTTCTCAAATAAGCAGTGGTACATATCTGGTGCGAATCACAGCACCCAATTATCAGGAGACGCTCAAAGCAATTGTGCAGCACTAAATCCTCTGGCGATCTCTTTTCTTGCAGGTCGGGGCGCAACGCATATCAAATGCCAAAGTATTAACGGATTGAAGGGGTCATTGGCCGAATGGCGGAAAGATATCTTTTAAGTTTTTATTAAGTTAGTTGCCGGGTTTTCGCAAGTCGAGCACAAAAGCAATTGAAAGAATATGAAGAATTGGAACATGTCTACGGGCAGGAGGGGCTTTTATTTTCAGTATTTGCTCCTCGGAGCCTTCGTTTTCCTTACTCATTTTACGATTTTGGCTCAGACCACCGTGAGCGGCACGGTCAAAGATGCCGCCACGGGAGAACGGCTGCCGGGTGCCACCGTGATTGTGGAGGGAACCACGGACGGAATTACAACGGATCTTGATGGTAAATTTGAGTTTACGACTACGAAGAAGCCTCCTTTTAATTTAAAGGTCTCTTATGTGGGTTACGAAACCCTGCTGCTTCCGGTAAGCCGCAAAAGCACAGGCCTGAGCATTCAGCTTCATTCGGGCAATCAGCAACTCAATGAGGTGGAGATCAGGGGAAGCCGTATTTCGGAAGAGCGAAAGAAAGAACCCCTGACAATGGAAACGATGGACATTATCGCCATCAAACAAACACCGGCTCCCGATTTTTATGACGGCCTTGGAAATCTTGCAGGAGTAGATCTTACTACGGCAAGTCTCGGATTTAAGGTGATCAATACAAGAGGCTTTAATTCGACCAGCCCGGTGCGTTCCCTGCAGATTATTGACGGGGTTGACAATCAGTCTCCCGGTTTGAATTTCTCTCTGGGCAATTTCCTGGGAGCTCCCGAGCTGGATATTCAGAAAGTGGACATGATACAGGGTGCGGCATCGGCTTATTACGGCCCCAATGCGTTTAACGGAGTGATCAGCATGACCACCCAGGACCCCTTCGTTCACAGAGGCTTCTCAGCCATGATGAAGATGGGTGAGCGCAGCTTGTATGAGTCGGCTTTTCGCTGGGCCGATGCCATGAACAATAAGAAGGATCTCCCGGTCTTTGCCTATAAAATCAATTTCTCATATCTGCAGGCGCAGGATTGGGAAGCCAACAACTACGATCCTGTGGATGGTTCTCTGGTTGGCAAGGACAACCCGGGGCGATACGATGCCGTGAATATTTACGGAGATGAGTTTTTTCCTTTGAACGATGCTTCGGGGGTGCAGGCATGGAGCGATGAGGCCGGACTGGGAATTTATTACCGGACGGGCTACATGGAAAAAGATCTGGTCGATTACAATACACAAAACATCAAGGCCAACATGCAGTTGCGCCTGCGGCTCAGGCCCGACTCTCTCTTCAACTCTCCTGAATTGATCTATGCGTCCAACTTTGGCAATGGTACCACAGTTTATCAGGGCGACAATCGCTTCAGCCTCCGCGATATTCTTTTCTTCCAGAACAAACTTGAGCTTCATAAAAAGGATCGCTACTTTCTGCGCATTTATTCCACGCACGAAAATTCCGGGCGTTCATATGATCCGTACAACACGGCCCTGCGCCTCCAAAACAGCGTGATGGATGATGAGGACTGGAGCCTGGCCTACCGTACGTTTTGGAAAAGCAATATCCGCAAAAAGATGAGGGAAAACGGATATCCCGATCTGGAATTTGACCCGGTCACTTTTGAGTTCACTTTTGATCAGTCTGCAGCCGACCAGTGGATGCTGCAGTATCATGATTCCCTGGTTTTTTGGCACAACATGGCCCAGCAGTGGGCCGACAGCAGAGACCCGGAGTTTCTGCAGCCGGGCTCCCCTTCTTTCCAGTCCGAATTCGACCGGATCACTTCAGCCAAAAACAACAGCAATGAGAAGGGAACCCTGTTTTACGACCGTTCGGCTCTCTATCATGTGCAGGGAGAATATCGATTTACCCCGTCTTTTGTCAAAGAAATAAAAGCAGGTTTCAGTGGAAGGCTCTACACGCCAAAGACCGATGGTACCATAT
>WFPF01000050.1 GCA_015487695.1 Chitinophagales bacterium | reverse complement strand
GGGCAGAAGTTAAAGATTTGGGAAAAGGAGTTGCACTTAATATAAGATTCTTAAAGAATCTTTTTGCGCAGCGTAGGAGGCCTTTCCGTTAAGAATTTTCGAAGCCTTGGAGAAAATTTAGGAAAGGCCCTCCGATTGGAGCGCAGCTCCAAACGCCTTGCAAAAAGTGCCCTTTTTTTGCTTCGTTTTTTTGGGCAAGCAAAAAAATGAAGGGGAAAGCGCTTTTGAAAAGAAGACGAAGCTCGTAATTCCTATAACTGGTGAGGAAGAGTTTAAAAGTTGATGAGTTAATAAGATTTGTCTTATCCTTCGACAAGCTCAGGATGACAAATCTTAAACATTGGTAGTTCAAGCACCCTTTGGCACATCCCGATTGAGCGCAGCGAACATCGGGACGACAAGCTCAGAGTGACAGTTTTCGTAAATCCGGGCACATCCCGCCCTGACCGAAGCGTCAGGGCGCGGGAAAACAGGCACGAACAGCGATGACAGAGATCACCCGGAGGATTCGGATTTAGTGCTAAATTGGGGTCAATTTTAAAGGACCCCGATGAGAGAATTCACTTTCGCGCTGAAAAACATGATCTCCAGAACCTGTATCCGCTATGTGGAGCTCTGTTTTCGCGAAGAGGAGGGAGTGGAGCTTCAGCGAGTGGAATTGGGGCAGGTGCAGCTCCGGATAGACGAAGAGAAGACGAGCCCCGAAAAAGTGAAGGCCCGTTTCAAAGAGATCGGCTTTGAAGTGATCGAAGACCGCGATGCCATCCTCACCGAGAAGGTGAAACTGGCGGCCATCGAACTCATCATGTATGCCAACAACAAAAACTCCCTCATCCGCAATTCCGACTATATCAGCGACAAGGTGCAGGAACCTTATGACAAGATCAGCAAGGTATTCTCGAAGGTGAGCGGCATGACCCTCGAAAAATTTATCATTCTCCTGAAAATTGAGAAAATCAAGGAAATGATTCTGCAGGACGAACTCACCCTGAGTGAAATCGCCTATCAGCTGGGCTACAGCAGTGTGCAGTATCTGAGCCGCCAGTTCAAGCAAATCACGGGCTACACCTTCTCCGAATTCAAGGAATTGGAGAACCCTCCCATCCGGGCCATGGAAGAACTCATCTGAGCGAAGACCCGGACAGCAGCCCCGCTCGGGCCGTCACATATGGCGAAATTTTATACATCAAAACCGGAATAGTATAAACGCAGGAGGGGACATGCCCGTTAACTTTGTATACATCCCGTTCGAAGGCCGGACGGAGTTTTAATCTAAATGAAGGATTATGGTAAAAATCAAGAAAAACATTGCGGTAAGTGACACCGGATTCCTCTTCAATCCCATGACGGGCGATTCTTTCTCGGTCAACCCGATCGGGCAGGAAATTATCCGGGCTTTTCAGGAGGAGAAAGGCGAAGAAGAAATTCTGGAAGAGATCCTCGAAGCTTACCGGGTAGACCGGAGCACGGCAGAGAAAGACCTGCTGGATTTTAAAAAGATGCTGGCCCACTACAAACTAATCGACTGATCATGAGCAAAGCAAGCTATACCATTGCCGTCACCGGGCTCAATGCCATCGACAGTCCGGGTCCCGGTCTGGCCGTCATCCGGGCCCTGCGCGAGGCTTCCTCTTTTGATGTGCGCATCATCGGGCTTTCCTACGAGGCGCTGGAGCCGGGCATCTACATGCACGAGCTGGTGGACAAGAGCTACCAGGTACCTTATCCGGGAGCGGGGCAGGAGGTCCTCTTTGAGCGCCTAAAGTACATCAATGCGGTGGAGAATCTGGACTTCATTTATCCCAATTTCGATGCCGAGCTTTTTAACTACATCGCCCTGAGCGGGCGCCTGAAAAAAGAGCTGAACATTCGCACGGCACTGCCTGACCAGGAGCAGTTTGAAGCGCGTCACAAGAGCAGGCTCTTCGAGTTTGGCAGCGAACACGGCATCAAAGTACCCTTTGCGCGCCCGGTTTACAGCGCGGGCGAAATACCGGCCGTAGCTGCGGGCATGGGCTTTCCGCTGGTAGTCAAAGGCAAATTCTACGATGCCAGGGTGGCCTATACGGTGGAGCAGGCCATGCAGCACTTCAATAAAATTTCGGCCGAATGGGGATTGCCGGTGCTTCTCCAGGAATTTCTGCACGGTTCGGAGGTGAATGTCTGCGGAGCCGGCAACGGCAAAGGCGATACCCTCGGAGCCGTACCCATGCGAAAACTCTATATCACCGACAAAGGAAAAGCCTGGGCCGGTGTCACCCTCGATGACGAGAAGCTGCTGGAAATCACTGCGAAACTGGTGTCGGCCACCCAATGGAACGGGCCTTTTGAACTGGAGTTTATGAAAACGCGGGAGGATGAATACTACCTCATCGAAATCAATCCGCGCTTTCCGGCCTGGTGCTATCTGGCCGTGGGTGCCGGGCAAAACCAGCCCGAAGCACTGGTCAACCTGGCCATGGGCCGCGAAGTGAGCCCCTTCGGCAGCTACGAGGTGGGCAAGATGTTTATCCGCTATTCCTATGACATGATTGTAGATATTAAAGAATTTGAACAAATATCCACCGTGGGCGAACTTTGAAAGAGTTTGTGCATGCGGTAAGAATAAAAACGCAAAGCGATGAAAGAAAAAGAAATGGAAAAGAAAAGCTACGAGCGGCCGGTGATCAAGCCTCTCAATTCGGGACTGATGAACAAGTTTGGCACTCGCACCGAATACACCCCCGTCACCCATATTGACGGGGTTTCGGTAAAATCGCTGATCGAAGAGTACGGTTCACCGCTTTTCGTCTTTTCGGAGCGAAAAATCCGCGAGAACATACGCGATGCCAAACGCATCTTCGAGACGCGCTATCCCAAGGTGCAGTTTGCCTGGTCATACAAGACCAACTACCTCAATGCCATCTGCCGGACATTCCACCAGGAGGGCTCCTGGGCCGAGGTGGTGTCGATCTTCGAATACCACAAAGCCGTCAGCAACGGGGTGCCTCCCGAAAAAATCCTCTTCAACGGCCCCGACAAGACCGATGAAGACCTGCGCATCTCCGTAAAAAACGATTCGCTCATCCACATCGACCACCTCGATGAGCTCTACCGCCTGATTGAAATTGCCGGTGAGATGCACAAAAAACCCCGCGTAGCCATTCGCGTGAACATGGACACGGGCGTGTATCCGATCTGGGACCGCTTTGGGTTTAATTATGAAAACGGGCAGGCCTGGGATGCAATCAACAAGATTATGGCGGGTGATAAACTCAATCTCATCGGTCTGCATTGCCACATCGGTACCTACATGCTCACACCTTCGGCCTACGGCATAGCCGCTTCGAAGATGGCCGACCTGGCGCTGGGCATCAAACGCAGATACAAGAAAAACATCAGTTACATCGACATAGGCGGTGGTTTTGCTTCGAAAAACACGCTCAAGGGCTCGTATCAGCTCGGCACCGATGCCGTTCCCGATATTTCGGAGTATGCCGAGCAGATTGCCGGTTCGCTCCTCAATGCCGGCTTCGATACGGACGAGCTGCCCTACCTCTACCTCGAGACGGGCCGTGCACTTATTGACGATGCGGGTTTCCTGCTGGGAACGGTCATCTCCAACAAGCGCCTCTCGGACGGCAGGCGCTCTACGATCATGGATTTCGGTGTCAATATCCTCTTTACCGCTTTCTGGTACGACCACAAGGTCTCTCCGGCACAGGAGTTCAGCCGCTTTACGGAGGATACCGTGCTCTACGGTCCGCTGTGCATGAATATTGACGTCATTCGCGAAAACGTGACCCTGCCGCCCCTCAATGCCGGTGACCATGTGGTGGTGCATTTTGTGGGGGCCTACAACATCACCCAGTCGATGCAGTTTATCGCATTGCGTCCCAATGTCGTAATGATCGACCTGAAGGGAGAAAGCCACATCATTCGCAAGGCCGAAACGATGGACGATGTGGAAAGAAATGAACGCATACCCGCACACCTAGAAAACTTCAAACTCTGAGAAAGGCAAGGCAGGCATCGAAAGGGCGCTACTATGGCGCATTGTGTGGCGAAGGGCTGCTCAACAGCTATGCACAGATCTTCTTTTCGAAGAACCGGATCTTTGCCGTGCTCCTGCTGCTGGTGAGTTTTTTCGACCTCGGAGCGGGACTCAGCGGGGTGATTGCCGTTCTCATCGGTCAAATTACGGCCCTGCTTTTCAACTATCCCCATGCGCCCATCCGCGATGGCACCTACACCTACAATGCCCTCATGGTGGGCATTGCCATCGGCATTTTTTATCAATTCAACTTCTCCTTTTTCACCCTGCTGCTCATTGCTTCGATTCTGACTTTTTTCATGACCATCTGGTTTGCCACGGCCCTCGGGCGCAAGAGCCTCCCTTTTCTGAGTATTCCTTTTCTTCTCGTCCTTTGGATTGTGATTCTGGGAGCGGGCAATTTTACGGCCCTACAATTGAGCCCGAAGGAAAGCCTCTCGCTGCTCCGCTATTTTCCCGGACTCTTTGCCGGCACCACGGATATGATCGGCCGCCTGCCTTTTGCCAATGCCATCTATCTCTATCTGCGATCCCTGGGGGCCATCATCTTTCAGTTTAATGACCTGGCGGGGCTTTTCATCGCCATCGGCATACTCATTTATTCGCGCATTGCTTTCAGCCTTTCGATTTTCGGCTTTGCCATCGGTTATCTCTTTTACTACTATCTCGAAGGCGATTTCTCGCAACTTATCTACAGCTACATCGGCTTCAACTTCATCCTCACGGCCATTGCCCTCGGAGGCTTTTTTGTAGTGCCTTCGCGCAAGTCCTTCTTCAGCCTTTTTCTCGTCATTCCGATGATTGCCCTGCTCATCAGTGCACTCGACACTCTTTTCTCGCAGGTCGGCCTGCCGCTCTATTCTCTGCCTTTCAATGTGGTCGTCCTGCTCTTCCTCACCGTCATGGCCCAGCGCTACCGCTCTTCGGGTCTGCAGCTGGTGAGCATACAGCAGTTTTCTCCCGAGAAGAACCACTATAAATTTTACAACACGCTCGAGCGCTTTCGCTCGGCTACTTACTTTCAGATTGCGCTTCCCTTTATCGGCACATGGCGCGTATCGCAGGGATACGATGGCGAAATTACCCACAAGAACGACTGGGCCCAGGCCCTCGACTTTGATGTGACCGACACGGAAGGGAAGACCTTCCGCGAGCCGGGCCTGCAGCTGAAAGACTATTATTGCTACGACCTGCCCGTCACGGCTCCGGCTGACGGATGGGTGGTCGAGATCATGGATGGCATTGACGACAACGAGATAGGAGAGGTGGACCTTGAACACAACTGGGGCAATACGCTGGTGATCAAGCACAGCGAATATCTCTTCAGCAGCCTTTCGCACCTGAAAAAAGACACCTTCCAGGTGAAGAAGGGAGACTTTGTACGCAAAGGCGACATCGTGGCCTATTGCGGCAGTTCGGGGCGCTCACCCGAGCCGCATCTGCACTTTCAACTGCAGGCCACCCCCTATATCGGCTCCAAAACCATCGAGTATCCCATCAGCTATTTTCTCAGCAAAGAGGGCGGGCGATACCGCTTTCATGCCTATGAAATTCCGAAAGAAGGAGCGCAGGTAAGCAATGTACAGGCCGGCAAAGCCTTGAAAAATGCTTTTCATTTCATTCCGGGCATGCGCCTTCATTTTGAAGTCGAAGAAGAGGGACGAAGCTACCGCAGCGACTGGGAGGTTTTTATTACGGCCGGCAACCTGACCTATCTCTATTGCCACGATACGAAATCCACGGCCTATTTTGTGAATGACGGAACGCTCTTCTACTTCACCGATTTTTATGGTGATAAGCGCTCTTTCCTCTATCGTTTCTACCTCGCGGCCCACAAGATATTGCTCGGATATTATCCGGGAGCGGAACTGAACGACCGCCTCCTGATCGATGCATTCATTCCGGCCCCCGTCAGGTTCATCCATGACTTTGCCGCTCCCTTCTTTCACTTCTGCCGGGCCGGTTACCACATGCAATTCAGCGAAGTGGACGATGAGCAGCAACCCGGGCGCATCCTCCTCGGCACCGACTCGCACGGTGCCTGCATGGGGCGCGAGTGCAAACGCATTGAGGCCGAAATCCTGATTGAAAACGAGCGAATTGAACATATTGAGATTTTGGTAAATCAAAAGAAAATAAGAGCCCGATGCATCGATTAGAAAGTCTGCTTTTATTCGTCATGCTATTGCCGGCAGTGCTTCCGCTCACTGCCCAGGAAACGTTTCGCGAGGTCGACAGCAGTTCCTATGCCCTCTACGAGGCGGGGGCCTGGGATTCGCTGGCCGCTTTCGGCAGCAAAGCCTATGCGCAAGGTTATGATTACTATTATCTCAATCTGCGCACGGCTGTCGCCTTTTACGAACTGGGCAATTATGAAGCGGCCCTCCGCTTTTTCGAAAGGGCCTGGCGCAATAACTCCTCCGATCCCGTACTGAAGGAATACCTTTTCTGGAGCCATTATCAATTGCTGCACGACCTGGAAGCTTCGCGCTGGTACCGGCTTCTCGATGACAGTGTTCGCCAGGGCATTCCTTTCCGCCCGATACGCAGGATCGATGGACTCTATGCCGAAGCCGGTGTGCGTATTCCGCTGCAGAGCAGGCTGGCCGGCCCGGTGAGCTATGCCCATCTGGCCATGCAGGCTTATCCCATTGAGCGCCTGAGCCTCAGCCAGGCCTTCAGCTACACGGCACAGGCATTGAACTGGGGCAGTTTCCGCCAGTATGAGTACTTCCTGCGGCCGGAGTGGCGCATCAGTCGCAGCACGAGCATCTATCTCGCGGGACACTGGGCCCACTACCACAGCAAGCTCGACTATGAAAGCCTGAGCAGCAGGACAGGCACTTTTACCGACAATTCGCAGATGGGCGGACACCGCGTGGATACCATCCTCACTTCGGCCTACCGCATCAGCGGGAGCTATCTTGAATTCGATTACCTCGTGCAGGCCGGGTTCAATAAGCTTGGAAAACGCTACTCCGTGACCCCCTATGCTTCATACTGGCTCCTGAAGCAAAATCCGGATTATACGGAGACTTTTAACGATACCCTGCGCATTGTCGAATTCCGGGGCCCCGTGGTCGTAGGCGAGTTTATGGACAGCCGCGACAGCACAAGCACACCCGGCCCGGCCTATGCCGCACAGTGGGTGCTCGGAGTCAGTGCCTACTACCGGCTGGGAAAGCTGACCCTTGGTGGCGATCTGAAGTACACGGGAAACAGCGATGCCCGCTATTGGTTTTTCTCCCCCTTTCTGGCCTGGCAGCCGGGCAAAAAATGGAGCTTCGCGGCTTATTATTTCTCTAAAAAAAGCTACCCGATCTCACTATACTCGGGCTACCAGCTCTTCAATACTTTCGATGAGATGCAGCGCATCAGCCTCAGCACGCGCTACGCCCTTGCAGAGAAAACGGAGCTATACCTCACCCTGCAGCACGACCGCATCGTGGACAACCTGACGCGTGACGCTTATGAAATGAATGATTTATATCTTGGCATAAATTTTAAATTTTAATCGTATGAAAACATCAATTCTTGCACTGCTGCTCATTTTTGCAGGTGCCCTTTCGGCCCAGGATTCCGTGATCGAAGCCTTTGAGAAGAGCTACAGCTATGAAGCTGAAGGCAACTATCCGGAAGCCATAAAATCTCTCGAAAATGTGTATTCGGAATCTTCGTATCCGCTCAATCTCCGCCTCGGATGGTTGCAGTACATGAAAGGTGACTTCATCAAATCCAAAAGCTACTACGAAAAGGCCATCGCGCTGGAGAAATCGGGCATCGAGGCGCGGCTCGGCCTCATCTATCCGCTCACAGCCCTGAACAACCAGGACCAGGTCATTGAGGTATATCACGATATTCTGGAGATCGATCCGGCCCATACCTATAGCCACTATCAGCTGGCCCTAATTTATTTTCAGCGCAATGAATTCAGCGATGCCGAGGAGCATCTGCTTCCCATTCTGCGTCTCTATCCCTTTGATTTCGACAGCAATGCCCTGCTGGGCAGTGTTTATGTAAAGATGGGAAAGATCAACGAAGCGAAGGCCCGCTATAGTCTTGCTCTGCAGTACAATCCCTATGACGAAGGAATCAGGGATGCCCTTTCCAATCTCTGATGCTGCTGCGGCCTGCGGAGCTTGCTTCCCCGGCTGAAGGGAAGGGAATGAAAGACGGATTCGTTTCCCCGTTCCAAATCCTTATTTTTGTGCCATGAATGAGCACCATCTGAAAATAGTTTTTATGGGAACGCCCGATTTTGCCGTCCCCTCACTGGACGCCCTGGTGAAGAACGGTTTTCCCGTGAAGGCGGTGGTGACCGCTCCCGACAAACCGGCCGGACGGGGGCTCCGGCTGCAGCAATCTCCCGTGAAGGAGTATGCCCAGAAAAAAGGCATTCCCGTCCTACAACCCAAAAATCTGAAAGACCCACATTTCCTCAACAAGCTGCGCGACCTCGATGCCGATCTTTTTGTGGTGGTGGCTTTCCGCATCCTGCCCCCCGAGGTTTTCCGCATTCCTCCGAAAGGCAGCATCAACCTGCATGCGGCCCTGCTGCCGCAATACCGCGGTGCGGCCCCCATCAACTGGGCCATCATCAACGGGGAACGCGTGACGGGTGTGACGACCTTCTTTATCGACAAACAGGTGGATACCGGGCATATCATTTTCCAGGATTCGGTGGGCATAGGAGAAGACGAAACGGCCGGAGAACTGCACGACAAACTGATGAAAGTAGGTGCCAGCCTCATCCTCGAGACGGTCATTGCGGTGGAGAACGGCAGCATTGTCGAAAGTCCGCAGCCGGAGGTGGAAGAGCTGAAGAAAGCGCCCAAGATTTTTCCTGAGCAGTGCCGCATCGACTTCACGATGCCGGTAGATCAGGCCTACAACTTCATCCGCGGCCTCAGCCCCGTGCCGGGAGCCTGGTTTGAGTTTGAGGACAAACGCATGAAAGTGTACCGCACCGAGAAAGAAAAGAAAAAGCATACCCAGGAGCCGGGCGAAATACTGAGTGACGACCGCACCTACTTTAAGCTCATCTTTCCCGATGGTTTTCTCAACGTGACGGAGCTGCAGGTGGAAGGGAAGCGAAGGATGACGGTCGAAGAGTGGCTGCGCGGCAGGCGCTGAGAAGAGCGGCTCATCGAAAAACCCGGAGGACCATGTCGCAATTCAATGCCAGCGAAATACTCAAAGAAGTCAAATACAGCAGCTCACGCAGCGGAGGCAAAGGCGGACAGCATGCCAACAAAACCGAGACGCGGGTGGAGCTCTACTTTGACGTGTGTGCCTCGGCTTTGCTGCGGGAAGAGGAAAAGGAAAGGGTGCGTAAAAAACTTGCCGGGCGCATGAGCCGCGAGGGAGTTTTGCGCCTCGAAGCCGATGACACCCGCTCGCAGGCCATGAACAAAGCCCTCGTCACGGCCCGCTTCCTCGCCCTCCTCGAAGAGGCGCTGAAGAAAGAAAAGCCCCGCAGAAAAACGAAAATCCCCCGGGCCGCCCGCGAACAGCGCCTGAAAAGCAAGAAGATCAGGGGCGAAATAAAGAAAGGGCGGCAGGAAGGGCGCAACTTTCACGGCAGGGAAGAATAAAGCGTACTCCGGACGCTGAAAGAATCGTTTATCTTCGTAGCGTAAAAGACAATCCGGATTGAAAATCTCCTATTTCATAGCAAAGCGGCTGGCCTTTTCGAAGCAGAAAAGCTTCTCAAGGCTCATTATCCGGATTGCAGCCGCGGCCGTGGCCCTCAGTGTGGCCGTGATGATCATTTCCACGGCCCTCGTCAATGGCTTTCAGAAGGAGATCAGCTCCAAGATGTTCGGATTCTGGGGCCATATCCAGATTACGCGCTACGACCGCAATTACTCTTTCGAGAGTTCACCCGTCTCATCCCGCCAGCCCTTCTATCCCTCGATCGATACCATGCCGGGCGTGCGGCACATTCAGCAGTTTGCGACCAAACCCGGCATCATCAAAACGGGCCGGCAGTTTGAAGGCGTGGTGCTCAAAGGCATTGCCGCTGACTTCGACTGGTCATTTATCAGGCGCTACCTCGTGGCGGGCGATACGCTCACCCTCCGGCCCGATACCATGTCCTACGGCATCATCGTGTCGAAGACCAGCGCCCGCAGGCTGGGTCTGGCTCCGGGCGATCGCCTTTCGGTCGATTTTATTGATCCCAATACCCTGCGCGTACGCGTCAGACGATTTACCGTCACCGGCATCTACCACACGGGACTGGCCGAAAGCGACAAGCTCTTTGCCCTCGTGGACATCCGCCAGATACAACGCCTCAACGGCTGGCATAACGGGGAAGTGGGAGGTTTTGAGATCTTTCTGGACGATGTGCGCAATCTGGACGAGATGGGCATAAAGATCTACCGCATGATGCCGCCCGAGCTGAATGCCATCACGGTGAAACAGATCAAACCCAACCTTTTCGACTGGCTGGAGCTGCAGAGCACCAACGAGCAGGTCATCCTCGTCCTCATGCTCCTCGTGGCCACCATCAACATGATTACGGCCCTGCTCATCCTCATCCTCGAGCGCACCAATATGATCGGCATCCTGAAGGCACTGGGGGCCTCCAACTGGAGCATCCGGAAGATATTTCTTTACCAGGCGGCCTATATCATCATTGCGGGCATGCTCATCGGCAATGCCATCGGGCTGGGCCTCACATGGCTGCAGTGGAAGTTCAGCCTCATCACCCTGCCCGAAGAGACCTATTACGTCTCGGTGGCACCCGTCTCGCTCGATCCCCTGCATGTGCTGCTTATCAACCTCATCACGCTGGCCGTCTGCCTCTTCTTCCTGCTCCTGCCTTCCTACCTCGTGAGCCGCATACGGCCCATCCGTGCCATCCGCTTCGACTGAGGGCTTTATTCCCCGTCACGATGCACGGTAGCGGGCGAAAAAGCGGGCAGGCAGACGGCAATGTATTCGCAGTCGCTGCCGGGACTGCTGTAGCGTACCCATTCGCCCGCCCTGGCCAGCACGGCCTCTCCTGCGCAGACTTCCAGTGTTTCGCTTTCGCTTTCCACCCGCAGGCAGCCTCGGAGCACCAGGGTGTATTCGTCAAATTCAGGCCGCTGGCCCGGCTCTTCCCATCCGGCCGGACTTTGCATGCGGGCGATACTCAGGCGCGTCTCTCCGTTGTTTACACGCCCCACAAACTCTTCGATGCGTTTCGGTTTCGTGCCCGCAGACTCGATGACACTCGGGGCGGCTATTTTGATGGCCATAGTTCTCTTTTTATTCTTAGATAATCATTTTCCCGGCCTGCAAAATAAATATTTCTTCTTCCCGATCGAAAGGCCCTGCTTATTTTTACAGCATGCCCAGCCAAACGGAAGAAAATTATCTCAAGGCCCTCTATCATCACTCGGGCGATGAAGAGCGCATGGTGAGCACCACCCGCCTGGCCGATGAGCTCGGCATCAATGCGGCTTCGGTGACGGGCATGCTCAAGAAACTGACGGAAAAGGGTTGGGTGGAATACCGCAAATCTTACGGAGCGCGGCTCACCCCTGCCGGCCGCGAGGCTGCCGTGACGGTCATCCGCAGGCACCGCCTCTGGGAGCTTTTTCTCGTGCGGGCCCTCGATTTTTCATGGAGCGAAGTCCACGAACTGGCCGAGCAGCTGGAACACATACAGTCGGAGCGCCTGACGGCAGCCATCGACCGCTACCTCGGCTATCCGGCCTTCGACCCCCACGGGGATCCCATTCCCGATGCCCGCGGCCGCATGGCCCGCACACCGGGGCTTGCCCTCAGCAGTCTGCCCGTGGGCCAGCGGGGGCGCCTCGCAAGGGTTCTCCTTCAAACCCCCGAATTCATGCACTTCTGCAATGCCCACGGCCTGGAGCCCGGCACGGAAGTCGAAGTGCGGGAGCGGGAAGAGTTTGACGGCAGCATGCGTGTCGTGATTGGCGGACGCGAACAGCTCATCAGCGAAAAGGCCGGCCGTTTTCTGATGATTGAGTGAGGCGAATCTCAGCGGCTGCTGTCGATGAATTCGCCCATATTGCCCGGCAGGATGCCGAAGTCGCGAAGCAGGAGCTCGGGAAGCGTCTTGCGGTATTCCCCTTCTTCATCGTTCTGCACTTCGAGGTTGAGCACGTAGAAATAGACATCATCGCCCGTGCGTACGATGCCCATGTTCCACACAATATCGGGACTGCCGGCACGGGCCCAGCCCGTCTTGTAGTAATAGCTGTAGCGGCCGTTTTCTTCGCGCAGCATCATGGCCAGCACCTTGTCCTGTATCCCGCGATCGAAGGGCAGCTCCCTGCGATAGAGTTTCCTCAGAAAATCGAGCTGCTGCTGCGGGGTGATGCGCAGGTCGCCATTCATCCAGAAATTGTGGCTGCGCCCCGAGGCCAGGGCGTTGCCATAGCCCGTGCGCGTGAGCCAGTATTGTATGCGGGCCTTGCCCGTCTTTTCGGCCAGGGTTTCGAAGATATGGTCGGCCGAGTACTTCAGGGCTTCGCCCAGGGTCAGATCGCGGTTGATCTCCTCCCAGCCGCGGTCTTTGCCGTCCCAGGCAATGCGTTCCGTATCGCTCACCATGCCTTCCTGGAGGAAGATAAGGGATGCCATGATCGAGAAAGTGGAGGCCGGCAGAAAGGCTTCCGAAGCCCGCGCGGGATGATAGGCAAAGCTGCGGCTGCCGTTGAGGTTGCTCAGCAGGAAAGTACCCGTCAGCCCGCGGTGCGAGAAGAGGGTGTCGGCCGTGGCCGCAAAGCGCGAAGGGAAATCGTTGCTCTGCACCTGCACATCGCCCTTGCCCGGTGAGCTGCAGGCGCCCGCGAGAGCGGCAAGGAAGAGGAAGAAGAAAAGCGTACGCAGGGTCTTTTTTTGCATGGATTCGGGCATTGAATGCACTTACGCTTCTTAGACGCCATCGGCAGGCAAAAGGTTGCCCGCAGGGAGCAAAAAAAGAGCCCCGGGGGAGATAGAAAAAACACTTAGCTTTATGCTTCGTCTCTGTGGCCCACCTGGCGGAGCTGTGCCAAAGGGGGCAGGCCTTTGGGCGCAGAGAGGAGGCAGGACGGAAGGAATGATGAATGGAGAAGAGCCGTAAAAAAAGTGCGGGAAGCCTCAATAAATGCATCTTGCACTTTTAAACCGGACACCATTAAAAGGGAAAAGGATGATAAGAGCAGACACAGATGGCAATAAGGCAGGGAAAAGCTTGGGATATGCCATTGCAGGGCATCTTAGGGAACGGGGCAGGGACATGCGTAAAATAGTAAAACCAGTGTGTCATTCCGGATTGGAGATGAATGCCCTAGATGCTCATATTTTGAACTGAGCTATGGAAAAAACAAAAGGCCAATGGACGAAAATAGGGTGATGAAGAATTGAATCCAGCATGAATAAAGAAAAGCAGCGACAATGAGATATAAATGCAATATGTGTTTATATAAACATTGTAGTTGATTAAAAAATAATTTTAAATGCTTTTAGATTTATCAGAAATATTAGTGATTGGAGTTTCTTCTCGTGCTTTGTTTAACCTTGAGAAAGAAAACGAAATTTTTCAAAATGAAGGTATAAAAGCATATAGAAAATATCAACAGGAAAATGAAGAGAAATCTCTTGAGCCAGGTACTGCATTTTATTTGATTAAGAGTTTACTAGAATTAAATAAACAGGCAGATAAAAGAATAGTTGAAGTCGTTGTTATGTCCAGGAATAGTCCTGAAACAGGAGTACGAATGTTAAACTCAATTCGAGAGCAGAAATTGGACATAACAAGAATAGCTCTGTCTGGAGGAGAACCATTAGCACCGTATATAGACGCTTATGATATAGATTTATTTTTATCAAAAGATGAAAAAGACGTACAGACAGTTATTGATTCAAGAGCTTGTGCTGCAGCTTTGATATATGAACCACCAACTGAATTTAACCCGAAAGATAATAAGGTGAAAATAGCCTTTGATGCTGACGCAGTGCTATTCTCAGATGAATCTGAACTAAGATACAAAAAAGAAGGAATGGACTCTTTTCATCAATACGAATCTGAGCACGAAGATGATCCACTAAAAGAAGGTCCATTTGCAAAATTACTCATAAAACTTTCAAAGATTCAAGAGCACTTACCTACCAGTGTTGAATTGTCACCACTTAGATTATCAATTGTTACAGCAAGAAATGCTCCTTCACATATGCGTGTGATAAAAACCCTTAGAAAATGGGGAGTATATGTAGATGAAGCATATTTTCTAGGAGGATTGTCAAAAGACAAAGTTTTAAAAGCCTTCGGTGCTCATATCTTTTTTGATGACCAAGAAGCACACCTTAAGACAACAAGTAAGTATGTGCCCTCTGGTAGAGTACCATATGATTCAAAATCCGAATTAAAAAAGATTGAAAAAGAAGAATTAGCTCCAACAAAAAATATAATGGATTTGGCAGAAAATGCTAAATCCATAGATAGGAGCAATAAAAGTTAATAATGCAAACCCGAAGATTCTTCCCTCTGCAAAGCCAGGCGCACCATATTGGTTTGCTAAAAAAACTACACTTGTAGAAGTGTACAATAGCAAGGACGGAACTACTAACAAGACAAATCATTTTAACTAATTTTACTCATTAATGAAAAAGGATCAAGTGACAATAAACCTATCATCCATAAGAGATAACAGAAAACGCGGAACAGTTGGAGATTTCTTAAAGGAACATATAAAATCTGAATCTGATCTGGCCATTGTTTCTGCATACTTTACGATATACGCATATCATCAGTTAAAACCGGAATTGGAAAGTATTAATCATTTAGATTTTCTTTTTGGTGAACCCACGTTTTTGAAATCTATTGACCCGGCCAAAACAAACAAACGGGATTTTATAATTGAAGATGATAGAATTGTTGTTCCTATTGAAAATCGACTTGCTCAGAAAAGCATTGCCAGGGAATGTTCGGACTGGATAAAAAACAAAGTCAGCATCAAGTCAATGGTAAAGCCGAATTTCCTGCATGGAAAAATGTACCATGTTAACCAAAAAAGCGGAGTGGAAAAGGCGATTGTGGGTAGTTCCAACTTTACTGTTAATGGATTAGGATTAGGAGGCAGCCCAAATATTGAATTAAACATGCTTGTTGACAATGATAGGGATAGGGCTGATTTAAAAGCATGGTTTAATGAGCTCTGGAATGATGACACCGGATTGGTAGAAAATGTTAAGGAACAGGTATTGAAATATCTGGAACAACTTTATGTTGAGAACGAACCTGAATTTATTTACTTTAAGACTTTATTCCACTTGTTTGAAAACTATCTTGATGAACAACAAAAAGGAGGACTGCTAACTGAACAAACCGGTTTTTTTGACAGTGAAATCTGGAACATGTTGTATGAGTTTCAGAAAGACGGTGTTAAAGGAGCTATAAACAAGATCCAAAAACATAATGGATGCATCATTGCTGATAGCGTAGGGTTAGGAAAAACATTTGAAGCATTGGCAGTCATAAAGTACTTTGAATTATTGAACTACCGGGTTTTAGTTTTGTGCCCGAAGAAACTTTCAAATAACTGGACAATTTACCAGGCAAGCCAGAATAACATTTTAAATCCATTTAAAAAAGACAAGTTTAATTACACGGTTCTCTATCACACTGATTTGGGTCGTGAAACTGGACGGACTCAGGCAAACGGCATTGATCTCGAGAACTTCAACTGGGGAGCTTACGATCTAGTTGTAATTGATGAGAGCCATAATTTCCGGAGTAATCCTATGGAAAAAAGGAAAGACGATGGTACAATTAAGATGAATCGTGCTAAATGGCTCATGGAAAAAATTATCAGGGACGGACTAAAAACCAAAGTTCTTCTACTTTCTGCCACACCGGTGAATAACAACCTGAAAGATTTAAGAAATCAAATATATCTGATTACAGAGGGTAGGAATGATGCAATGTTTGAAAGCACCCGGATTAAAGACATTGCGATCGTTTTGAAAAATGCCCAGAAATTATTTACAAATTGGGCTGACCCTAAGAAGAATAAGGATCGAAACATAAAACAACTTATAGAACGCCTTGATTCATCC
>WFPF01000049.1 GCA_015487695.1 Chitinophagales bacterium | reverse complement strand
GAATTCTGGAATAATCCCGCGTGGTCGCAGGATTATGGCTTTCGTATTACTGTGAATCTGCAGAAGTGGGGGTTGCAGGAGGATTCGCTCCATCTGGGCGTGCATGGCCAGGTGTATGATACGAAGAAGAAAAAATGGCAGAGCCTTTGGGATACGGGAAACGCTTCCTTTATTGTGCCGGTATCCAGGTGGATGAGGATACATGTTCGTTTTGCAGAAGGTGATCAAAGCAATGGAAGATTTTGGTTAAGTGTCACGCCTGAAGGCGAGGAGGAAGAAGTGGTTTTTGATATTCGCAACTATACCCGTCATCCGGATGATCCGGCTCCCGATGGACTCAGCCATTTCAACCCTTTCAAGCTTTACACTTCCGGAGCGCTGATCAACGCTATGAGCGACAATGGCAAACTGCTGCATTTGTATTGGGATGATTTTGAGCTATGGCATGATCGCGTTTTTAACGCTCTGCGGAAAGCCCTTCCTGAGTCTGAACTTCAAATAGGCCCGCTTCCTGCAGGAGAATTCCTTTATGTCACGCTCCCTCCGGGCCCGGGTACGGTTAGGGTATGGCACTGGAAACTCTATGATGCAATGGGAAAAGGATTGCAGCGCAGTGGGACGGTCCGTGACTCCCGTTTTCGAATTGCACGCTCCGGCCTTCCGGGCGGGATGTATCTCCTTCAACTGTGCAACGATAATGGAATAGTATATCATGCGAAGCTTCTTTTTAAATGACCGGAAACCACGGAATTGACGGGAATTGATCTGAGGACGTGCCGCATTCTGTCAGAGATGCCCGGTAACATGCCTCTCATCCCATTCCTGTATCACACGCAGCGGATATGTAATTGGGAAGGCTCTGTAGCCACAGGAAGGCGGAAGGTAAATTTTCTTACAATGTTGAACTGATGTAGCGTAGGTTTGACAGGAGAGGGAGAAGGTATGGAAAGGGATCAGAATTCAGCTATTTGGGTTTGATTCTTAAAGGAGAATGATTATCTTTGAGGAGTAATTATTAACAAAGCTATGAGCGATTATTCCTCCATCGAGGCCCTTAGGTCAAAAGGCCTGAAAGTGACGCCCCAACGCATAGCCGTTTTTGAGGCGGTGCTGAAGCGCAAAAATCACCCTACGGCCATTGAAATCAGCGAGTATATTAAAAAGGAACATCCCCATATTTCGGTCGGGACGGTTTATAAGGTCCTTGACCTGCTGGTGGAAAAAGGCTTGCTGAAAAAGGTCAAAAGCGAGAAAGAGGTGATGCGCTATGATGCCTTTACTTCGCCCCACCACCACCTCTACGATTCGGAAAGCGATCGCATTATGGATTTTGAAGATCCTGAGCTGGACCGGATCTTACGCGATTATTTCAGCAGGAAAAACATCGAAGGATTTAGGATAAAGGACATCAGCCTCCAGATAATCGGAGAATTTCATCAAAAAAACAATAAAAAAATAAGCGTATGAGCCATTCAGAAAAAGGAAAATGCCCCGTAGCCCACGGAGCCAATACAGAGGTTAGCGAAAATGTCATGGATTGGTGGCCCAAAGCCCTCAACCTCGACATATTGCACCAGCACGATCGCAAGAGCAATCCCTATGATCCCGGTTTCAATTACCGGGAAGAATTCAAAAAACTGGACCTGGAGGCATTAAAGGAAGACCTTAAAAAGTGCCTCAGCGAAAGCCAGGACTGGTGGCCGGCCGACTGGGGAACCTATGGTGGTCTGATGATACGCATGGCCTGGCATGCGGCCGGAACGTATCGCATTGCTGACGGGCGCGGGGGTGCCAATACGGGCAATCAACGATTTGCTCCGGTCAACAGTTGGCCCGATAATGCCAATCTGGACAAAGCGCGCAGACTGCTTTGGCCGGTCAAAAAGAAATATGGTAATAAAATCTCCTGGGCCGATCTGATCATTTTGGCCGGCAATATGGCTTACGAATCCATGGGCTTTAAAACCTTTGGTTTTGCCGGTGGCCGCGAAGACATCTGGCATCCGGAGAAGGATGTAAACTGGGGTACGGAAAAGGAATGGCTGGGCAAATCACGCTATAGCGGAGACGACAGCGAGTCGCTCGCAAATCCGCTGGCAGCCGTACAGATGGGCTTAATATACGTCAACCCCGAGGGCGTGGATGGCAATCCGGACCCGCTTCGAACGGCAGCCGATGTACGGGCTACTTTCAGGCGCATGGCCATGAACGATGAAGAAACCGTGGCCCTGACTGCCGGTGGCCACACGGTCGGGAAAGCCCATGGCAATGGCGATCCTTCTCTGCTCGGTCCCGAGCCCGAAGGGGCACCCATTGAAGACCAGGGCTTCGGATGGATCAATCCCAAAGGAAAGGGAAATGCAGAAGATACCGTCACCAGCGGCCTCGAAGGCGCCTGGACCAACACACCGGATAAATGGAATCACAATTATTTCCGCCTTTTGCTCGAATACGACTGGGAGTTGAAGAAAAGCCCGGCCGGTGCCTGGCAATGGGAACCCGTCAACATCAGGGAAGAAGACAAACCTTTTGATGCACACAAACCCGGGGTACGAAGAAACCCCATCATGACAGATGCCGACATGGCCATGAAGATGGACCCTGAATACCGGAAAATCTCGGAACGTTTTTATAAAGACCCGCAATACTTTGAAGAAGTTTTTGCGCGGGCATGGTTCAAGTTGACCCACCGCGACCTCGGTCCGAAATGCAGGTATCTCGGGCCCGATGTTCCTCAGGAAGATCTTATCTGGCAAGACCCGGTGCCGAAGGTCGACTATACCCTCAGCGAAGCGGAAATCGAAGACTTAAAAGAAAAATTGCTGAACAGCGGACTCACTCGCAGCGAGCTGATCACTACCGCCTGGGATAGTGCCCGCACCTTCCGCGCATCCGACTACCGGGGCGGAGCCAATGGTGCCCGGATTCGTCTGGCTCCTCAAAAAGACTGGGCAGGCAACGAACCCGAAAAGCTGGCAAAAGTCCTGGATAAGCTGAGTGAAATTCAATCGGGTCTCGCGAAAAAAGTGTCCATGGCCGATCTCATCGTACTGGGGGGCAGTGCTGCTGTCGAAAAAGCGGCTGCTGAAGCCGGTGTGGAGCTGAAAGTGCCCTTTAGTCCGGGCCGCGGAGATGCCACGGAGGAAATGACGGACGTTGAGTCGTTCGAAGTGCTGGAACCCGTGCATGACGGTTTTCGCAATTGGCTGAAAGAAGACTGTGGCATACAACCCGAAGAACTGCTTGTAGACCGGAGTCAGCTCATGGGGCTCACCGCTCCTGAAATGACGGTACTGATCGGGGGGATGCGCGTATTGGGATGCAACCACGGAGGCACGCAACACGGTGTATTTACCGAGCGTCCCGGAATCCTGAGCAACGACTTTTTTGTCCATCTCACGGATATGAATTATACCTGGAAACCCGTTGCCGAAAATCTCTATCACGTTATTGAGCGAAAGAGTGGCAAGACCCGGTGGACAGCGACCCGTGTCGATCTCGTTTTCGGTTCCAACTCCATTCTGCGCGCCTATTCCGAAGTCTATGCGCAAGATGACAATAAGGAAAAATTCGTCCGTGACTTTGTAAAAGCCTGGACGAAGGTGATGAATGCCGATCGATTTGATTTGAAGCAATAAGAAGGCCGGGGAGGCGTCCGTGTTGAACTCCGGGATAATTTTTATCCTGAGGATGAAAGGCTGCCACTGGCTGTCCTGACAGGCCCGGATGGCGTTGGTTCTTAGTTTCTCTTTCCGGATGGCCTGGAAGCGCTGACTATTTCGCTGCTCTTGAAAAAAGCCCTAATTTTAGGGCGCTAATATCGCCTGAGCAACCCTGCGGACGGAGTGGAGTCTTTCGTCCTCAAGAGCAGAATGAATGGATCCTTGCTTTAAATCGAAAGGAAATGACGCTTCGGGAAATACACTTGCAACTCAGGCATTACCATGATGCGGGTAAAAAGATATTCGTAACTTCTTCATTCCAAACTCACAGCATCCCGCTTTTACATATTTTGAGCCAATCGGGTGTGCCGGTGGACGTGCTTTTTATCAATACCGGGTTTCACTTTCCGGAAACCCTCGCCTTCCGGGATGAGGTGGTGGAACTCTTAAAGCTGAAGCTGATCAATGTGCGCCCCCTCCTGAGCAAGGCAGAACAAAAAAACAGCGAAGGGCAGTTCTATTTCGTCTCCGATCCCGACTACTGTTGCTACCTGAACAAAACCCAGGCCATGGAGCCCTGGCTGATGCGCTATGATATCTGGGTCAATGGAGTACGGGCCGATCAGAGCGATGTGCGCAGAAAAATGAAAGTCGAAGAAAAGGCTCCTTTTGGAACCTTGCGATTTCATCCTTTGCTCGACTGGAGTGTGCGCGATGTGTATCGTTATAAAAGAGAACATAAGCTGCCCGGGCATCCGCTCGACCGCCAGGGATATCTAAGCATTGGCTGTGCCCCCTGCACGAGGCGAATGGATCCGGACGATGAGCGATCGGGCCGCTGGTACGGACTGAAGAAGACGGAGTGCGGATTGCATACCGATCTAATTTCAAAATAGAAGCATGAATGTATTACTGACCGGTGGAGCCGGATATCTGGGAACGGAATTATGCTACCTGCTGGAGAAAGAGCCGGCCGTGGATCAGATTGTCATCTACGACAACCTGATACGAAGGAACTATAATCTTTTTATCGGGCAATCGAAGATGAAAAGTGAGAAACTGCGATTTGTGCAAGCGGACATACTGGATTCCAGAAAACTCAGGGCCGAAGTGGAGCAGGCCGATGTGGTGTTTCATCTGGCAGCAAAGGTGAGCACTCCCTTTGCCGATCACAATCCCCATGAATTTGATCAGATCAACAATTGGGGCACGGCCGAGCTGAGCTACCTCATTGAAGAAAGCCGTGTCTCGCGATTTATCTACACGAGCAGTGTATCTGTGTATGGAGCCAGCGATGAGATGCTTGATATTGATACCGAGCCCAATCCAAAGACCTTTTATGGCATTTCGAAGCGAAACGGGGAAGCCCATGTCGAGCGGCTCCGGAACAGGCGTTCAGGTATTTTCGTCTTGCGGCTCGGCAATGTCTATGGTTACAGCAAGAGCATGCGATTCGATTCGGTTATCAACAAGTTTATGTTTGAGTCCCACTTTGCCGGGCGCATCCGCATATTTGGCGATGGCCGCCAATTGCGGTCCTTTATTCATATCGATCGCCTGGTGGCTTTGCTCCGGGATTTTGCCCTTGGCGAACGGAAGCCGGGAACCTACAATCTGGTGGAAAATACATTCTCGGTCAATGAAATTGTAGATCACCTGCAGCGTCTCTATCCTGAATTGGAAAGGATCTATGTGAATCAAAATATGAAGATGCGCAGTCTGAATGTAAAACCCGATGCGCGCCTGCCCGAATTGACACAAAGCGGCCGTGAAGTGTTGGAAGATGACCTGCTGCGCTTCCGCAAGGGTTTCAGCTTCTGATAGCACGGGAAGGGCTCGAAGAATAGATATCTTTATGATATTGCAGTTATATGGAGAAGCATGCCGAAATTGAGAAAGGATTGAATTGCCTGAAAAAATGGAGAGATGAGTTTGACATGGAGCTGCGCACTCTTCCCGGAGCGGGCCTGGCCGGACGGGAGGATTTCCCACCTGTTTCGCTGCGCCTGGGCAAAGAACTTTTCTGGCTCTATGTGGATGACGAGTATGCCGATCTTCATCACAAGCAGCCTTTACTCAATATCTGCCTTCTTCTGCGTTCGCTGGAGGATTATGTCTATGCCGGAGACCACACACGCTGGTGCCGGCATCATTTATTTGATGAAAATGACCCTGAAATAAGAAGCTATTTTCTGAAGTTGGGACGCATCTATGAGCGCGTTCTTCAAGTGTCGGGCAGTGTCAACAGTTGTATCAGCGACTACGACTTTGAGCTTAATGCAGGTGCGGCCCGCTTGCTGCGCGAGTCTTCGGTAACATTATAGGATACCGGCACGGCAGACTGCAAGCCTCGAATCGGCAACCGTCATCGCATTCCTGCGCGGGGAGACGAAAAGAGGCCTTTCATTGGTATCGACCGGAGAAGAAAGAAATGCCCCGAAGTGGCATATCTTATCCGCCTGCGTATCTCTCACAGCCAGAGAGCGGTGAATTGCATTTTCGCATTGTATTTGCTGATTTAAAGCTCCGGGGAGAGTCCTTTGAACAGCTGATCGGCACCTGCAGAATGCCGGATGAATAAAATAAATCAAAGTCGTATATAATATTTGAAGGTGCCGTTCTGTTAGAAAGGGGTCATCAACACCCAAAGCCAGATGAAACGATACGGAATCTTCCTGCTTGTGCTTCTCCTCTGCGGCCATATGGCCAGCGCCCAGGAGACCTCCTCCGGAAGTAAAGCACGCTCCCTCACGAATATCTATGTCTCTGCCGGAAATTACCCCGGAGTGAGCAGCAATCTCTCTCTTGAAGCTTTCCGGCTATTGGCTCCGGGCTCTGCATTGCTGCAAAACGACCTTTCTCACTTTGATAAAAGTCGTAGTTCCTTTTTCGACAACTCCTGGCTGATCCGTGCAGGTGCTGCATTCTCCCCGAAAATTGAAGCGGAGAGGCAAAGGCGGATCAGGCATGAATTCCGACTGGCGGCCGTCTATGGCGGGGGCACCTTGTATTCCGATTATTACTGGACGGAGAACCGCTATCCCGCGGATACTTTCGTTTCCGTAAAGACCGGGAGCATCTATGTTCTGGATTCGATCGTTACCAGGAGCTATGGGATGGAATACAATAGGAAATATTTGGGTCTTGATGCATCGCTCATTTTTTACAGCCCTTCCTGGCGGGCATTTTCGGTGTATGCCGGGGCAGGTATGAGCGGGAATTTTGACTTTGACAACCATGTCAACATAGGCTACCAACAATACAGCCGCCTTGAACAGTCCGGGGCTACGGGTGTTGAATTTTTCCGGGTCAGGGGAAACCTGAATTTTGACTATGAAGAAGAAAATATCCCGACAGCAAATGCCTTCTCTGCTTCTCTCTTTCTGCCGCTGGGTGTGGATGTGAAACTTTCCCGGCACGAAAGAGGCATGGGCAGGTGGCATCTTTACTATGAGCTCCGCCCGCTCTGGCGCGTTGCCGGCATACCGGAGTTGAAAGCCCATAGTGAGTTTCGCCTTCAGCACAGCGGAGGACTGCGCATCTCCTTGAATTAATGCCAAAGACCGTATTTATTAGAAAGGAATAAGGAATTTATAGTATATTTAACACAGCAAGAGGAAAGTCTTGCTTCTTTGGAGACAACGCTAACCTAAATGAAAGCCATGAAAAGAGCATTTGCTTATTTGTTATTCATCTTATTTATTACGTCACAAAGTATCACCGCACAGGAAAACCTGACTCAAAAAGGCACTTTTGGCTTGCGCAGTGTATATCTCAGTACAGGCGCTTTTATCTTTGATGGGAAACCTGCCAGTCTCAGTGAATTCAGGAACCTGGCTCCCTCTTCCTCCATACTTCAAAGCGATCTGAGCGGTTACGAAGGAAATATTTTCTTCTCCGGAAGGTCTGCCGTTGAGGTCGGAGTGGCTGCCGGTTTTCGCTTCAGGTACCGCGATCGAGAGAAAGATCTCTCGGGGCCTGAGTTCAGAATAGGCTTGAACGCGGGAAGTGCCGGTCTTTTATACAGCTCATTCTCCAAAATGGACCGTGTGCCTGTGGACACACTCTATTCAAACAGAACAGGAGAAGCGTTTCCCGTTGATTCGGTATCATACCACTCCGTTTCCATCGATCTTCTGCGCAAATATCTGAATGCCGACTTTTCCGTAATCTTTCGTTCCAGGAATTTTCTGGGATTATCTATTTTCGGGGGTATTGGAGTCCAGTCGGGCATTTCATTTGAAAATGAACTCCGGGTGCGTTCGCTTAGCAGCAATCGCCTCGAGTCGCTTTCTCCTTTCAACGACCATGAAGTGCTTTCTTTTCACGGCAGTGCCTATCAATATGATGAGGAGCAATTCTCAACATCAAATTCCTTCTCCTTTGCAATCTATATTCCGGCCGGTGTGAACGTGCGATTGAGCAGCCAGTCGTCCCTGCTGCGGATGGTCAACTTTTATTATGAAGTGCGTCCCGGTTATTACTATTATTCGATCCCTGATGTCCGTAATATCTCTGAACCCCGCACGCAACATATCCTCGGTATGCGCATATCAATAGACTAAAAATTTCCGGGAAAAGAGGATAAGCCTGATTTTATAGGCATTGCATACTTTCTCATTTTAAGCCATACCTTCACCCGATAGCCGGTGGAATAATGAAAAAGTTACAGAGAAAATTATCGTTCTTTCTTGATGGCAGGACAGTCCTTCTTGCCTTTATTTTATGCAATGCCGTTTATCTTGCCATGCTGCTCGTCAGCATTCCAACGACCATGTCATTTGCAGGCGATATGAAGCTGCCCGATATGATGCCGACCGGATACGATTGGAATTATATTCGTGACTTGCTGGGGGCCCTGGGGCCGGAAGGCCGGAATTACTATCTCACAAGGCAATTGCTCCTCGATACTTTTTATCCTTTCCTCTTTGCCTGGAGCTATGCCACCTTGTTTCTTTATCTTCTGGGAAAAGCCGGCAGGGCAGGCAGCAGCTGGAAGTTTGTTGCCCTGCTTCCTGTGATTGCTGCTGTCTCGGATTACATTGAAAACGGATTCATTGTTTCCTTTCTTAGATCCTATCCTAATGTGATGGATGAGCGGGTAGAACTGAGCAGTTTCTTTACCCGTGTAAAAAGCATCACCACGGCTATTTATTTTATAGCTCTGCTGCTTCTCATTGTGCGCTTCCTTCTCCGAAGGAGAAAGGCAAAAAAGACTTAAGCGCTTGTTCCCGTAAGATTGCTGAATGGCCGGGGCCGGGCATGATTTGAAGCGTGAATTTACACGGTAAAAATCAGCGGAAGCAGTTTGGAATTAAAGAAGCAATAATGTATTTTTCAGGTCAGAATGCATTAATAGCCCATGTGTAAGATATTGAATATCTATATTTGATCACATTTTTTACGTAAAAAGACAGTATACGAATACTGCTTAGCCTGTCCGGTAAATACCCTGCGAATGATCTGTTGAGGCCGCAATGATCGGATGCATAAGTGATGGGTACGGATGTATTGGGAACAGGATTATATTGACCACATAAACTGATTGACCATGAAAAAGTTTTTAATTAAAGCTTTGCTCTTTCTGTTCCTTGTTTTCGGAATTGTCATTGTGTACATATTGCTGGCATCCAATAAAAAATTTGATGCTCCGCTTCCTGATATCAAGGCCAGCAGCGATTCGGCTGTTATCGCACGTGGCAGATATCTGGTTTTCGGTGCGGCCCACTGTGCAGCTTGTCACATTCCCTTTGAAAAGCTGAGAGAAGTGGAAGCCGGTGGAATTGTACCGCTCAGTGGCGGTTGGGAAATTAGCATTCCGCCCGGAACTTTCAGAGCGCCCAACATCACACCCGATCCCGAGACCGGTATTGGCAAAGTGAGCGATGGCGAGCTGGCGAGGGCATTGCGGCATATGGTGGCGCCCGATGGCCGGATGATGATGTCTTTTATGCCCTTTCAGGAAATGAGTGATGAGGATCTCCAGGCCGTAATTTCCTATTTGAGAAGCCAGGAGCCGGTGAAAAACAAGATCAAGGCGCAGTCATTGAGTTTTCTGGGGAAAGCCCTGATGGCATTCGGAGTGCTAAAACCCGAGGGCCCCAAAAAAGAGGTACCCAAAAGCGTGGAAGCAGATACGAGCGCCTCCTATGGCGAGTACCTGGCATACAGTGTGGCCAACTGCTACGGATGCCATACCGAAAGAGATATGAAAACCGGTGAATTTATTGGGAAACCTTTTGCCGGAGGCTTCAAGCTGACTGCCGATGCCTTTACGAGTGGCTACTCCTTTATTACACCAAATATAACCACCGATCCGGAGACGGGCAGGCTTGCCAATTGGAGCGAAGAAGCTTTTATTGCACGTTTTCGCGCAGGCAGGGTTATTGAGCATTCGCCTATGCCATGGGGCATGTATTCGAGGCTCAATGAAACAGACCTGAAAGCCCTGTATCGTTTTTTGGTCAGTGTCGAGCCGGTTAAGAAGAAAATCGAGAAAAGTGTATTTGAGCCCGGTGAGCCTTTGCCTTAGATGAAAAAAGGAGCAGCGGACTCAGGTAATAACTCAATGGAAGAAAGCAAAAGAGCTAAAACCTGAAACAATGAAAGAAATGAATAAAGATGAGGAAAAAAGAAATGGCGGGATTTCTATACGCCTGGGAGCTGAAAAAGCGGTCTTTAAGCCTGAAAGCAAAAAGGCACTGGACCTGGAGCTTCTACTCTTGCACATCCCCCTTTTTGCTGTCATAGCGGCATTTAGTATGGATTATATTCCCTTATGGCTCTTTTTTCTGCTTTTTTACAGTATTGCCATGCGCATATTTATTGGCAATCACGACCGTTTTCACACGGATCACAAGCATCGTCTGCCATACGTACTCGAAAAAATATCCGAGGGCCTGGCCGTGGTGACTACGCCATGGGACGAGCCTTATGACTCTATCAAATGGAAACATTTGAAGCACCACATTACGCACCGGCCGGGAGCAAAGCCCATGAAAGACACGACCAAAGATCCCCACGCGG
>WFPF01000048.1 GCA_015487695.1 Chitinophagales bacterium | reverse complement strand
TATGAAAAAAGAAGAGGTCTTAATTCCTTAATCACCGAAAGGACCGTCTTTCGTCATCTCGTGGCCAGGGGCTTGCCTGCTTCAGCTTTCTTCCAATCCCATATTGAAGAGGGCATAGTCATACTTCACCGGATCATCGGGGTCGAAGCTGTGAAGGGTTGTCGTCAGTTCAAGGGCGGCATTCCAGTCGTTGGCTTTGCGAGTCAATAGTCCCAAACTGCGCGCCACCCGGCCCACATGCACATCGAGCGGGCAGATCAGTTGATGCGGGGCTATGCTTTTCCAAAGTCCGAAGTCCACGCCTTTTGTGGCAGGTCGTACCATCCAGCGCAAATACATGTTCAGGCGCTTGCAGGCCGAATGACGTTCGGGGGTGGCCACGTGTTTGCGGCTGCGCTTTGGAGCATAATCCAGACTAAAAAAGGTTCGGTGAAAGTGGCTCAGGGCCGCTTCGATGTCTTTTATTTTTTCGCCCGGTGTGGGATTGAAGGCATCTTCGAGGCTGGAGAAGCGGGTGTAGTGCTGCTGAAGAAAGCGGATGAAATAGAGCAGATCATCAGGCTGGAAGGTACGGTGACGGAAATTCATAAAGCGCCTCAGATCCTTCTCGCGGTGATGCACTACAAAGTCATGGGGGGCGTGGTCCATCAGGGCCATCAGTTCGAGGCTTTTGGCAATGATGATCTGCCTTTTTCCCCAGCTGAAAATCGCGGCAAAAAATCCGGCAATTTCCACATCCTCTTTTATCTTATATGCATGCGGAACCGAGATGGGGTCATTTGCGATAAAACCGGGCATCTCAAATTCGGCTGCTTTTCGGTCCAAAAAACGTTTTAATTCCTCCATATCTGCAAAGATATACGCTGGCGGATCGTAGTTTTGTCGTCATGGCAGGGACTTTTGACATCATTATTCCAAGTTGGAACAACCTGCCCTACCTGAAGCTTTGTGTGGAGAGTATCCGCAAAAACAGCCATTTTGATCATCACATTATAATACATGCCAATGGAGGGACTGACGGAACTATTCAGTGGTTGGAGGAAGAAGGCATCGAATTTACCCGTTCCGAAGAGAACATTGGCATATGCCGTGCCTTTAACCGGGCGATGGAAAAGGCGCAATCGGGTCGCGTTTTATATCTGAATGATGATATGTACGTGCTGCCGGGCTGGGATCGGGCTCTGATTCAAAGAATCCCGGATGCGAAGCAATGGATGATCTCCGCAACGATGATAGAAGCTAGGGAAACCGGAAATCCTGTAGTGATACATGCCGATTTTGGATCTTCCCCCCGGAGTTTTAGAGAGGAGGAACTGCTGGCTTCCGCTGATGCTTTAAAGTGCCCCGATTGGTCGGGCAGCACGTGGCCGCCCGTCTTGATGCCTCGCAATTTGCTCGAATCGGTGGGTGGGTTCAGTGAGGAGTTTTCACCGGGCATGTACTCCGATCCCGACCTCGCGATGAAATTCTGGAAACAGGGAAATCGATACTTCCTGGGAGTGGGCGATAGCCTGGTTTACCACTTTCAGGCACGCTCCACAGGACGAGTATTAAAAAACAATGGTCGCCTGACCTTCATGAAAAAATGGGGCATCACGGCTTCGGCTTTTTATAAATATCATTTGCGAATGGGCGAAAGAGCCAATCTGCCCCTGGAGACCCCCGCTGCGATAAAGCTTCTCCCCAACCGGCTCAGGGTAAAATTTAAAACAGCTTTTTCGTGAAAATTGCCATAGTCTACTATCGTATTGCGCATGCCGGTGGATTGGAGAGACGATTGATAAATTATGCCGAATATTTTTTGAAAAAGGGAAATGAAGTGCATGTATATTATGTAAAAAAAGACGCATCTGTCAAGCTGTCTCCGCAGATAGTCCTACACCGGGTGCCGGTCTTTGCGCTTCATTCCTATACAAAGATGGCGCAGTTTGGGAAGAAAACGGAGCAAATACTGCAAAAGGAAAAATTTGATTTTAGCCTTTCCCTGGGCCGTACGCCCGGTGCCGATGCCCTCATATGCCCGGGAACCCACCGCGGATATATGCAGGCCACGGGGAAGCCCTGGACTCGCAAGGACTATATGCAGGACAAAATGGACGAAGAGGCCTATAAGCGATCGAAATTGATTTTGGCAGCCAGCGAAATGATGCGCAAAGAACTGACAGATCTATATAATGTGCCTTCCTCCGGGATCAAGGTACTTTATCCGCCTCTCCGTGCCGGGGACTTCCGTGTGCAAAGAAAAAAGGAACGCTCCGCTCTGAGAAAGCAATACGGGCTCTCTGCCGGGCGAAAAACCTTTCTTTTCGTTTCATACAGTCATTCGCGAAAGGGCTTGCCCCTGCTGCTTGAGCTCTTCAGAAGTTTAGAGGGGCGGGAGCTCGAATTGCTGATTGCCGGAACCACACCTGGTGTTTCGTTGCCGGTAAATGTGCGTTATGCCGGTTACGTGAAGGATATGGAGGGCCTTTATGCGGCCTCCGATTTTCTCATTCATCCTGCAATCTACGAGCCCTTCGGGCAGATTGTGATCGAGAGCCTTCAGATGCAGCTACCGGTCATCGTTTCTGACCGTACGGGTGCGGGCGAATTGATTGGAGAGAATGAGGGCATAGTGGTCGGTGGGCTGAAACTTAAAGACTGGAGCAATGCCGTGGAAAGAGCCCTGAGCAGATCGTGGAATATCGCTCCGGATTTTGCCGTCCGCAATGGACTGACTGTGGCGCAGCATGTCGAGAAGATGATGAAAATAGTCAGCGAACGTAGAGATCCGGCCCTCTGAAAGGACTGCTGCGTTGGTGCGACCTGATCATTTTTCGTGAAAAGATGATGCCCGCAATCAGGGCAGCCAATGCTCCGGAGGCAAGTACCGGTGAAAGGCTCTGCATCAAAAAGAAATCGTAGGCCCCGTGAAAAAGAACGGCCAGCAGCAGACCGGCCGGCAATAGCAGCCACGAAGCACTTTTGCTGTATTTCGCTTTTCCTGCAAAGAAGCCCATCATCACCGCAAAGGCACCGTGAGCGGGAATGGCCGTAATGGCCCGCCAGCCTCCTACGGCCAGCGACTGGGAAAAGGAAGCCTGACCGAAAACATAAAGCAGATTTTCAAGGGCCGCAAAGCCCATCCCGATCATCACCATATACATGATGCCGTCATAGGGTTCGTTAAAGGCCTTGCGCCTATAGAGAAAGAAACGCATCATGAGGTACTTTGCCGACTCTTCACTAAGTGCCACCACAATGAAGGCATAGAAAAGGGTATTCAGGGTGCCTGCTGTTCGGATAAATCCCAGTTGCTCCCATCCGGCCGTAAATATCAGGGCGGGAATCACACTCAAAATACCCAGAATGAATGCCCCGATAAGCATGCCAGGCGGTTCCCTTTCATGTTTGTCGTGAAAGTAAATGTAGCTGATCAATACAATGACGGGGATCAGTGCTATGGCAATCAGGTTCCACATATTCTCTTATAATTTATAATTATAATTTGCCGAGGGCATTTTCGAGGTCGGCAATGAGATCGTCCTTGTGCTCAATGCCCACGCTCAGGCGGATCAGGGAATCAACGACTCCCGACCTCTCGCGCTCTTCTTTCGGAATGGCCGCGTGTGTCATAGAAGCCGGATGCCCGATCAGGGATTCTACCCCGCCCAGCGATTCGGCAAGGGCAAAGAGCCGGGTGTTGCTCAATACCTTGTGGGCATCTTCCAACCGGTTGCCTTTCAAAGTGAAGGAGATCATTCCTCCGAAATCCCGCATTTGAGCGGCAGCTGTCTGATGATTCGGATGATCACTGAATCCCGGCCAGTAGACTTTCTCCACTTTTTCATGATTTTTCAAAAAGGCAGCGATGGCCCGCCCGTTTTCGCAATGCCGGTCCATGCGTACATGCAGGGTCTTTATTCCCCGCAATACCAAAAAGCAGTCCTGGGGCCCGGGCACGGCACCACTGCTGTTTTGTATGAAGTAAAGCGCTTCGGCCAGGGACTCGTCAGAGCAGAGCACAGCGCCAAGCACCACATCACTGTGCCCGCCCAGGTATTTGGTGGCTGAATGCATGACCATGTCTGCACCCAGATCCATGGGGTTTTGCAGATACGGTGAGGCGAAGGTGTTGTCCACCACGGTTCTGATTCCGCGTTCACGGGCCAGCGTACAGACAGCCTTAATATCAATGATATTCAGCATGGGGTTGGTAGGCGTTTCAATCCAGATAAGGCGGGTGTTTTCATTGACCAGTGTCAGGATGTCATTGGCTTCGGCCATTTCGGTAAAATGAAATCGGATACCGTATTTTTCGAAGATCTTTCGAAAAAGTCGGTACGTACCCCCGTAAAGATCATTGCTGGCGATCACCTCATCGCCTGGACCAAGGAGTTTGATAATGGCATCAACGGCTGCAAGTCCGCTGCTGAAAGCCACTCCGAAACGGGCATTTTCAAGTGCTGCAAGGTTGTTTTGCAGGGCATCCCGGGTGGGGTTTTGCGTGCGGGCATATTCATAGCCTTTGTGCTTCCCGGGTGCGTCCTGCACATAGGTGGATGTTTGGTAAATGGGCGTCATGATGGCTCCGCTCACCGGGTCGGGCGATACTCCGGCATGTATGGTTTTTGTTTCAATTTTCATTTTATTTCTCTTTTATTAGTGGTTTCCGGGAATTTCGCTGCATGGCCTGACCTTAGCTGTCTTCCCTGAAAGCGTGAAGGATGAGGCCGCTTCGCAGCTTGGGTTCAAACCAGGTTGATTTGGGCGGCATGACCTTTCCTTCGTCCGATATTTGCATCAGGTCTTCAATGTTTACCGGGTAAAGCGAGAAAGCCGCCTTCCAGCTTCCCTTGTCTACAATGCGTTCGAGTTCCTCCAGGCCGCGTATTCCGCCCACAAAACCGACCCGTTCATCGGTTCTCGGATCTTTGATGTCCAGAAGCTCATCCAGAATGTTCTTTTGCAGGATGCTCACATCCAGGCGATTGACGGGGTCGTCCGAATTAAAACTGCCTGCCTTGGCCTGCAGGCGATACCATTTCCCGTCCAGGTAAAGGCCGAAAACATGGGGCGCTTCCGGTTTGACCGGGCCGTCCGATGAAGAGACATCAAATTTTTCTTCCAGCCTGCCGAGGAACTCATTTGCATCCATTCCTTTCAAATCCCTGACCACACGGTTGTAATCAATAATATTCAGATGACTGGCCGGAAACAAAACGGTAAGGAAATAATTAAAAGCTTCGTCACCGCTGTACGATCCGGCCTTTTCCCGCATGATTTGTCCCACTTTTGCCGAAGCAGCTGCGCGGTGATGTCCATCGGCAATATAGGAGGCGGCTACCTTTTCTTTAAAAAGGGCAGTCAGTTTTTCTATGATGTTTTTATCGCTTATCTCCCAAAAACTGTGCACTACCTCATCGTCTGATTTGAAATGATAAAGCGGTTCCTCTTTGCTCAATTCCCCGATGATGCGGTTTATATCCTCCACATCCCGGTAAGTGAGAAAAACCGGACCCGGCTGCACACCCAATGCGTAAATATTGTCAATGCGGTCTTTTTCTTTTTTTGGCCGGGTGTATTCGTGTTTTTTAATGATACCGTTGAAGTAATCGTCAATACTCGATGCCGCAACCAGACCGGTTTGTTCCCAGTCACCCATTTTTTGACGGTAGATATAGAGCCGGGGAGCGTCATCCTGAATCAGAATACCTTCGCTCATCAGTTTTTGAAGGTTCTCCCGGGCCTTCGTGTACACATTTTCACCATAGGGATCGCTGCCTTCGGGAAGCGTAATCTCCGCTTTAATGACATTCAGAAAACTGTAGGGGTTGCCTTTGGCTTCTTCGCGTGCCTCGGCTGCGCTGAGCACGTCATAGGGTTTTGATGCCACTTTTGAAGCATACGCTGGCAGTGGGCGAATGCCCCTGAAAGGACGAATAGTTACCATTTCTATTTTTATTTGAAGAATTTGATCAAATGATGGGCCATCTCAATCCATACCCGGTCCTGGCCCTCTGTCGTGCTGGCACCGATATGGGGAGTCAGAGAAACCCGCGGGTGCTGCAGCAGGTCTTCCCTTGGATGAGGCTCATTTTCGAAAACATCCAGCCCGGTAAAAGATACCTTGCCGGAATTCAGTTGATCGAGAAGAGCCTGCTCATCAATGACTCCGCCCCGGGCAGCATTGATAATCATCACACCTTTTTTCATTTTCTCAAACTCGGGGTTGCTTATGAAATACGAAGACCCCGAGGCAAAAGGAATATGGAAGGTGATGATGTCACTCTCGCGCAATACATCCTCCAGGCTGTTCGGACGAAGCGAGACCATGGGCACCTGTCCCCCGCAATCAATCTGCGAAAGTTCGAAGTGTATGGTCTCTTTGAAAAGCATGTCGTAAGGCTTAATCTTCATACCGACACCCAGAGCCAGACGCCCTACGGCCTGTCCGATGCGGCCAAAACCTACGATGCCAAGCGTCTTGCCGCTCAATTCGCGGCCCTTCGAATATTGCTTTTTGAGTTCTTTGAATTTGTCATGCCCTTCGGCAGGCATTTTTCTGTTGGCATCCTGCAGAAAGCGGGCTCCCGTATACATGTGTGCCATTACCAGTTCTGCTACCGATTGGGACGAAGCTCCCGGAGTATTGAAAACTTTGATGCCTTTCTTTTCGGCATAGGCAAGGTCAATATTGTCAAGGCCTACTCCGCCACGCCCGATAAATTTAAGTCTGTCCCCGGCATCCATCACTTCCGGAGTGACTTTCGTGGCACTCCTCACCAGCAGGGCATCAAATGATGCAATGTCCCGAAGCAGTTCCTCTTTATCTCTGAAACGGGTATCAACCTCAAATCCGTTTTTCTCAAGCAATTCCTTTCCGGAATCCTTGATACCGTCATTGGCCAGTACTTTGATCATTTTCTCTTTAATTATGAGTGGGATAATTCGAATTCTTTCATCAGGTCAACCAGTACTTTCACGCTTTCGATGGGCAGGGCGTTATATATGGAGGCGCGAAACCCGCCCACCGAGCGATGGCCCTTGATACCGACAATGCCCGCTTGCTCTGCTTTTTGCAAAAATTCAGCTTCCAGTTCCTTTTCTTTTAAAACGAAGGTGACATTCATCCTTGAACGGTCCGCTTCGGCAGCGGTGCCTTCGAAGAGCGAATTGCGGTCAATCTCCGAATAGAGAACTTCGCTTTTTGCTTTGTTGCGTTCTTCCATGGCTGCCAGCCCACCGTGCTCATCCATCCACCGGAGATTGAGCATGCTGACATAAACGGCAAAGACCGGAGGAGTGTTGAACATGGAACCCTTGTCGATGTGGGTTTGATAGTTGAGGAGGGTAGGTATCGACCGGCCTGTCTTTCCCAGGATAGACTTTCGGATGATCACCAGCGTGGTGCCGGCCGGACCCGTATTCTTTTGTGCGCCTGCATAGGCAAGATCAATCATATTCATATCCAGCACCCGGCTGAAAATGTCAGATGACATATCGGCAACGACAGCTATGCCTTTTTCCCGTGCCTCGGCAGTAAGACCGGCCAGATCATGAATCTCCGTACCGTATATGGTATTGTTTGTCGTGATGTGGAAATAACTAAGTCCCTCGTTCAGCGAAAAATCTTTTGGGATGTAATTGAAGTTGGCATCTTCCGAGCTGCCGGCAGCTAATGCTTCACCAAAAACTTTTCCTTCTTTCAGCGCCTTGGAAGCCCAGGCTCCGGTATTGAGATAAGCGGCACGACCGTTCTCTTTCATCAGATTATAAGGTACCATACAAAATTGGAGGCTGGCACCACCCTGCAGAAAGAGGACTTCATAATCATCATTGAGATTGTAAAGAGACTTTACGCGTTGCCGGGCTTCGTCCATGACAGCCACAAAATCTTTGCTTCTGTGTGATATTTCAATTAATGAAAGGCCGGAATCTCCGAAATTCAGAAGAGCCTCTGCGGAGGCTTCGATTACAGGCCGGGGGAGAATGGCCGGGCCTGCAGAAAAGTTGTGTTTCTTCATAGTGGCAAGAAGTCTTTTATAATCATTTATTTAAAGAACGCAAAGACAATAGATCAAACAGCAGGTCAAAGCTATTTGATAAGCATAAGGCGGCAAAAAAAGAGGGAATAAAAAAAAGAGCATAGGGAGAAAAAATAATCGGATAAATATTTGCTGATTTAGAAATAAGCGTTACTTTTGCATTCCTCTTTTGAGAGGGGCTAATAAAAAGGCCCTGAAGAAAGGAGGGAAAAGTTCATTGAGACAAAAAAATAAGGCAACAATTTTTAGAATTAATTTTAAAAATTGCTACCGGTTTAGAGAAATGATTTTTATCTTTGTACCCGCTTTGAAAAAAGCAGTATAAAGTTCTCTGAAAAGTTCTTTGAAGTATAGGTAAGAAGCAGCGTGTTCATATGAAAAGGAATGCTTAATATCTCC
>WFPF01000047.1 GCA_015487695.1 Chitinophagales bacterium | reverse complement strand
TGTCGTCCCGATGTTCACTTCGTTCAACCCTGACGCTCGCTTCGCTCAGTCAGGGCAGTGTTTTGTCGGGATCTGCGAAAGGGCGCATCCTTTCCTCGATTATCAAAGCTCGTCATTCTAAATTTTACTTCTAAAATCAGCGTTCGTTAATCGCTGTTCGATATTCAATAACTGAAAAAGCCTTCCCGCGAAGCAAAGCTGAATGACAGCTACCCGGCTGTTCATAAAAGGCCTTAAATGCATTTCGGCTTAATGATGCCGGAATCGAGTAGCGGATAGCACTACAGACAACAGAAAGCAGTTAAAAAGAAGCACCTTCTTAGCGGAGCTCACCCGTGTAGTATTCCATCTTTTGTACAAAGCGCTGCTGACGGATTTCGGAAGAGACCGTGAATGTGATGGTGCCTTTCTTCAGTTTTTTGCGTCTGTCCTTCGACTTGGCGTTGATCACCAGGCCGTTCAGGCGGAAGTTGGAGGTCAGCACTTTGACGGTTTTGTTTTCGTAAGTAATGAAATACCACTCGCGTGTGGGTGCCTGCAGGTAGATCGTGAAATAGTCATTGCCCCTGCGAAAACCGAATTCCACATAGTATTTCATTTTCCGTCCGACCTCTTTTTCGCCCAGCATCACGATTCCGCATTCTCCTTTGCCCATGTAGCTGTTGGTCTCTTCATTCCAGAAATACTCCAGATCGCTGAGCAGGAGCCGGGCGGGTTCGAATTTCTTCGGTAAGACCATGCTTCCGGTCTTTTGCAGTTCGGCATAGAGCTCATCGCCCCGGCTTTCATCGCCCAGATATTGATAGAAGTAGCGCTTGAAGTTCTCATCAAAATAATCGACCCGGCCCGAGCGGTAGGCCTGCGAGCGCATGTCGGCCGCCAGTTCTTTGCTGTACTCATCACTCATATAAAAATCGAGTGCCATGAGCGATTTGAAGCGATAGGAAGAATCACTGGCCATCTTGTCAATACTGCCATACGCATCTACCGATACCAGGTCGAAGTCGAGGCCCAGATTGCTGTGCCCCTCGGCATGGATATTCCCCGTACCGGTCTCGTAGCGAAACAGGTCGCCAAAGGAGTTTTTCCCGCTGAGGAAGGCCGAATCGGCTACCACATAGGCTTTCTCATTTTCCAGATAGCGGAGCATCCCGTTGACGGCCATGACCGTGTAGTCGAGGTAGTTTACCTTGCTTCCGATGAGCGTGGCATAGAGGTTGGTGCTGTCGTAACGCAGGTGGATACCGGTATAGATGCTGTCGCGCTGATGGCTCAGCGGATGGTAAGCGCTGATCTCTACATTTTGCGGGTCGATGAGGCTGTTGATACGGAACCAGCTGCTTCGCACGAGCGCCCCTTCGGGAAGAATAAGGCGGCTGCTCCCCTTGAAGCGCGGAAATCTTTCTTTTGAATGCAGGTACACATCGCCCCGGAAGCGGATCTGCGGATCGAGGAGGAAGTTCATACTGTCATAGACGATGCCCTCGGCATGCGTATAGAGGGTATCCTCGTTGCTGCGGTGATAGGTGCTGATCAGCGGGAAGTCGATGGGCTGGGGCTGCCCCGAGCGGTTGACATAGTCGTATTTCCCTTCTCCTTTGAGGTCGTTTCTGCCGAGTATTTTGATGGTGGCATCGTAGAGCGTAAAGCTGCGGTGGCTCGAATCCATCACCACTTTGGCTCTTTTCAGCGGGCGCATATTGGCCGATTCGGCAATCTTCACCCTGCCACTGTCGGGTATCACGTGCACATCGGCCACGGCAATGTAGGGCACTCCGCTGGCAATCATGGTGAGGGTGTTCAGATTGTACGAACCGCCCGTTCCTTTGAACCAAAGACTGTCCTGCCGCTTGTGGAGCGAAAGGAATTTGGAGTACTTGCTTTCCCTGGGAGCCTCAAAACGGATGATGCTGTCTTTCATATTCCAGTGGAAGCGGTTGAACGTGATATTGTAGAGGTTGAACGGCAGGTAAGTGGCCTCGTCCACATTGCTGCGAAAACTGCCTTCCATTTTCTCGAAGTCGATATGGGCATAGGCATTGGGCAGGTTGAAGACATCGCGCCTTTCGTCATCGCTTTTGATACGAAAAACAGCCGTATCCGACTGAATGTGCATGCCACCGAAATCGATGGCTTTTGAGCGCAGCGAAGTCATGCCCCAGGTGCTGATGCCGCTGCCCTGCAGGCCTTTGGAGGTAAGCGCGAGGGTGCCCTTGTGCTGCACGAGTTCATCAAAAAGTTGAAACTTCTCGCCCTGCTGGTGCAAAATCATGGAATCTTTGTAAGGAAGCCATTCCATCTGTAGGGAATCGGCCGAGACCGTGGGGAAGTCGACTCCATTGATGAGGGCCCGCTCCATGCGCAGGTCGGCATCGGTGCTTTGGCTTTCTTCGGGCATGAAAAGGAGATCAGCCGCCTGAATCCTGGCATTGAGATAGTCAATTTCTCCCTGTCCCTGCAGCCCCTGATTGCTCAGTTTCAGCATACCGTGATAGCGGGCCATGCCTCCGTAGGTGCTAAGGCCCGTGTCGGGGGTTTCCGCTTCAAATCCGAGGGAGCCGTCATCCATGACCACCAGGTGTTCGCGCAATTCGGGGAAGATGCCGGCCGAACGAAAGCGGCCGCTGAACTCCTGCTTACCAAAGCTGAAACTGTTGAGACTGTCGAGCGAAAAGGTATCCACGGCAAAATGAAAACTGTCGGGTTTGTAGATGTCTTTGAATCGCTTTTTCTTGTCGTAGTAGGTGTAAGCCGTGGAGCTGTTGTCAAACTTGGGATAACCCGGAATGTTGAGATAGCCCGACTTGTTGATCGGCACATCAATGTAAAGCGTGCCCGTGAGGCCTTCCAGTGCCGAGTTCAGAGGTTTCAGAATCGGAGAGCCGTATTCGTCCACTTCACCGGTAGGTACATTGATGACCATAGAGTCGATGCTGTCCATGCGGATGGCAAAGCGCTCGTAGTCGAAATAGAAGCCGTCACCGAAATAATCGATGTTGCCGGCAAAGAGGGTGCCGTTCCAGCTCATGTCCCGGTTTTCGCCCATGTCTACCCGCTTGTCGATCGGGAAGAAATGCACATAATGTTTGGCCGAGAGGGTAACTCCGTACACTCCGTAGATGCTGAGTATGCGGTTTTGCAGGTTGAGAATGGCATTTTGAGAGTCGCTTTCGGACTTGATGCTGATGTAGTCGTAATCGATCTTTTTGGCATTGGCCAGCACATACTTCTTCACTTTGTCGCGAATGCTCACCATGCGGGTTTCTGTGTCGTAGTATATGAATCCGTCTGCCACCATCTGAAAGAGCAGGGGTTCCAACTGCTGTACCGAGAGGTTTTTGTGAAAATAGGGGATGAGGTTGCGGGCGTAAATCTGATCGACCTGCATCCTGCGCGAGGCCTCGGCAAGCGATGAAATGGGGTTGTAGCTGAGGGCGCCCTGATAGCCGAGATACTCCGATTTGTCGAAAAAGTCTTTCGATTTGAAAAAGGCGGGCGGACTGTGCACCGACATGGCCGTCCGGTTGATCATGTAAATCTTCTGCTCGTCAAAATCCCAGAATATGCGCTTGACATCCATGTCGATATTCTGGTAGGTGTTTTCAAAAGGAGCTTTGCTGATGCCTGCCTTTCCCTGCAAGACAGAGAGCAGCCGGTCGGAGGCTTTGTAGCGCATCTCCACTCCGGGATGGTAGATGGTATCCTTATCGAAAAAGAGAAAAAACTCGGCCTCTTTGCTGATGGCATCGTCTTCTTTGATGAGAAAACTGCGGGCCCGCGCTTCGGCCACCAGTACGCCTGCCTTGTTGCGGAAGAGCAGGCGGGCCGGCTCTTCGCTGCTTCCCGAACCCTGGATGGCTGTCCCCCGGATGGTGAATCCCCCGATGTATTGCACTCCGTCCATGATGTTTTTTACTTCCAGGGTCTTGTCCTTTGTGATAAACATCGGATAGTCGGAAGGGCCGCTCCGGCCTCCGCTGATCAGTTTGTAGATGAGTGTTCCGGCAATGGGGTTATTGAATTTTTCGGCATAGTAAAGCGTAGCGTCCTCTATTTTAAATTCGCGGGCTTCGAGGTTGATTTCGAAACTGTCGAAGAGTGCATAGACTTTATCGGGGTCGAAGCCGGCATTGGCCCAGGTAATTTTTCCATGGCTGCCGCGCAGCAGGGAACGACCGGGGAAATATCGCCCGCTGACATCGAGTATGTCGAGACTGTCGCCCGAGGTGCTGCCCCGGAGATCGACTTTGTCAAGGATTACATACAGGAGCCCCTTCTCGAAACGGATCTGCGGATCAACGGCCGAAAGCGACCAGCTGCGACCCGGGTGTTCGAAGATTTTTCCTTCGGAGAAATAAGAGGCCGAAAAGCGAAAAAAGCGGTCGAGTTCTGCATTGCTCCATCCGGCCTCCAGCAGTTGACCGAGCAACTGCATCCAGCCGGCATACTGGGCGGGATATTTTTCAGCCACACTTGTAAAGGCCTCCACAAAGTGCACGATTTCGTTCCCGATGCGCATCTTTCGTGCTTTCAGTTCTTCGTAGCGTTCTTGTATCTCCCGTATTTTGAGGGAGTCGAGCAAAGAGCCTTCGGCCAGGGTTTGCAGCTTCTCCGCACTTTCCTTGCAGCTTTCGCATCCGGCTCTGCGCAGTTCGCTGCCGAGTGAGGCGATAAAACTGCCGGGGCTGCTTTCCTCCGAAGGAAGCTGGGCCATCAGCAGCAGCGATGAAAGAAAAAGGAATAAGGTAACTGTGGTTTTTTTCATCTGCGACTTGCTTTAAATTCCATCATCAGCCAATCCGATTCTTCCGTATGCCTGACAAATTCAAATCCCGCCCCACGGGCCGCTTCGAGAATCAGTGCCCTGTCGGGGCGCAGGTAGCCGCTGCTGATTAAAATGCCCCCGTCTTTGAT
>WFPF01000046.1 GCA_015487695.1 Chitinophagales bacterium | reverse complement strand
GTACATATCTATCTGACTGCCATTCGATCACACTTTGCACCTGATAATATTGAAGGTATCAAAGTAGGCGATAAAGTGTTCTGGCATGTAACCAACCTCGAACAGGCCTGGGACGTACCTCATGGTTTTGCGGTGATGGGTGCCAGAAATGCTGAATTGCTGATCATGCCCGGACAGACGGAGACATTGCTATGGGAACCGAAACAAGAAGGTGTGTTCCCATTCTATTGTACCGATTTCTGTTCTGCGCTGCACCAGGAAATGCAGGGATACGTGCGCGTGTCGGCAGCCAACTCCAATACACCGCTTAAGTGGTGGTTGGCAGATAAGATGGGTAACAAATAGAGAAACCGGGATTCTTCAGTAAATGATGCTGTCCTTGTTCTTTGTAAATTGTCAAGCATAGTCAATTAATATCTTGAGATATTCGCTGCAAGCCATTCTGAAAAGAAGAGATGTAGCCCCCAATTTCAAGATGCTACAGAGAGCCAGGGACAGCATTTTTTATTTTATATAAATGCAAATCAGAACCATATGAAAAAGTCAACAAGGATCATTCTCGCTTTTGCGATTGTCCTGCTCATCCCGCTCTATTTTCTTCCAATCTGGAAAATAGATCTGGATGCACCCCAGTTTCCCGAAGGAATCTCCATGCATATCTACATCAATAAAATCGGAGGGAGCGACCCCTACACGCTTGAGAATGTAAATATCCTGAACCACTACATCGGCATGCGGGAGATCAACCCCGATGACATCCCCGAACTGATCTATATGCCCTATATCCTGGGCTTTCTGATTTTGTTTGGACTGGCCACCCTGCTTGCCAATAAAAAATGGATGCTCTATACATGGATTGGCCTGTTGATCATAGCGGCTGTTGTGGCTTTCTACGACTTTTATATGTGGGAGTACGACTATGGCCACAACCTCAATCCGGAAGCTCCGATAAAAATACCGGGGATGGCTTACCAGCCTCCGTTGATTGGTAAAAAGAACATGCTGAATATCACGGCTTATTCGCTGCCGCATACGGGCGGATGGTTTTTAATAGGCAGCATATTTCTTATTATTATTGCCGTGGTCAATGAATTCAAAAGCACCTTTAAAAAGGGAGCAGCCTGAAAAAAAGAATATGAAGTATCTGTCGCTTTTTTTGCTATCTGCCATTCTGTTTTTTGCTTCCTGCAGCAAGGGCCCGAAGCCTATTGATTTTGGCCATGAGAACTGCCATCATTGCAAGATGCTCATAGCAGATCCGAAGTTCGGAGCCGAAGCAGTGAGCAAAACCGGCAAGACTTTTAAATACGATGCGACAGAATGTCTGATCCTGGACTTGAAGGGTGGAGGCATTGACGAAGAGAAAATGGCCGACTATTACGTCATTGCCTTTGACAAGCCGGGCAAGCTGATAGATGCAAGGGAGGCCACCTTTCTTATTTCACCGAATGTCCCGAGCCCTATGGGAGCCTATTTGTCGGCATTCAGCAGCCGCGAATCCGCGGAGGCTATGAAAAAGGAAAAAGGCGGAGAATTATATTCCTGGGAACAGGTCAGAAAGAAAATTGCGGAGAACTAGCCTATGCGGACCTAAAATCACTTTTCCGAAATGATTGTTAAACGCCTGATTACTGCATTTTTGCTCGCCCTGGTATGGAGCGCTTCCCTCTCTGCTCAGCAGAGCCTGAGCGTCTGTCCGGATTGCCCGCTGAAAACACTTTCGGAAGGAATTGCAGCGGCCAGCCCTTTCGATACCATCTATCTGCAGAAAGGTACCTATTACGAGAATGACGTGGATATCAACAAGCCGCTGGTAATTATCGGTGTCGGATTTCCCGTTATTGACGGAAGAGAACAGGGTGAAATTCTGACCATCACTTCCGACAGTGTGCTGCTGACAGGCGTGGAAGTGAGGAATGTCGGGACAAGTTATATTCGCGATCAGGCGGGCATTTATCTCAAGCAGGTGAAGGATGTGAGCGTGATCGGAAACCGCCTGATCAATACTTTCTTTGGCATTTATCTGGAGTACTCGCAGCATGTGCTGATCAAGGACAATTATATAGCCGGCCAGGCCAGGGATGAATTGAACAGCGCCAATGCGATTCACCTATGGAAATGCCATAAAGTGCATATTACCGGCAACTATGCCACCGGGCACCGCGATGGCATTTATATGGAATTTGTGGACAGCAGCCTGGTTGAAAACAATGAAAGTACCCGCAATCTGCGCTACGGCCTGCATTTCATGTTCTCCAATGACGATAAATATTTTGATAACCGTTTTGCAGAAAACGGGGTGGGTGTAGCGGTCATGTATTCTGACCGCATTGAAATGACGGGAAACGATTTTACGCACAACTGGAGCCCCGTTTCCTATGGCCTCCTTTTGAAAGAAATACGTTATTCCAAAATCTGGCACAACCGCTTTCTGAAAAATACAACAGCCATCTATATGGAGAACACCATCGAAAGCGATGTGTTCGAAAATGATTTTATATCAAACGGCTGGGGTGTGAAGATCATGGGCAACTGCGAAGAGGTGGTCTTTCACAGCAACAACTTCAAAGGCAACAGTTTTGACGTATCGACCAATGCCAAACAGAACTACAATAAATTTAATCACAACTACTGGAGTGCCTACACGGGATATGACCTTGATCATGACGGGACAGGTGATATTCCATTCCGGCCGGTCAAGTTGTTTGGTTATCTGGTAGAGCAGGTGCCCACTTCGATTATTTTGCTTCGAAGCCCTTTTATGGAGTTGCTCAACCATGCCGAAAATGTGATGCCTGTCATTACCCCGGAAACGCTCAAGGATGAATCACCAAAAATGAAACCGATAATATGGTAGAAATCAGAAATCTGTTCAAAAAATTTGGAAGTGTGGAGGTGCTCAAAGGCCTGAATCTCGACCTGCGGGCCGGGCAGGTCAACGTGATTATGGGTCCCAATGCCTCGGGCAAAACCACGCTGATAAAAAGCATACTCGGCCTGGTCATCCCTGACAAAGGGGAGATAAAGGTCCTTGGAGAGAAGATCGAGAAGAAATGGATGTATCGAAGTCGCATCGGATACATGCCGCAGATTGCACATTATCCCGAGAACCTGACACCGCTTGAGTTGATTCGTATGATCAGCGACATCCGCAAAGGTGATCCCGATACACAGGCCATCATCGAATGGCTGGGCCTGGAGGCTTTTCTGGATAAAAAACTGCGCTACCTCTCGGGGGGCACACGCCAGAAAGTCAACGCCACACTGGCCCTGATGTATGACTGCCCGATTCTGATATTTGACGAACCCACGGTGGGCCTCGATCCGGTGGCCCGCCTGAAACTGAAAGACAGAATCAGGGAAGAAAGGGACAAAGGCAAGACCATTATTCTGACGACTCACGTGATGAGTGAAATTGAAGAGCTGGCCGATCAGATTATTTTCCTGATGGACGGGATCATTTACCTGGAGGAAACGCCTGAAAAGATCAAAGAAAGCCAGGGAGAAGCAAGCCTCGAGCGAGCCATTGCCCGCATCCTTGAATCACAAAAAACAAGTATCGATGCTTAAAATTCTGAAATACAGCTTTAAGGACATATTTCGAAGCAAGTGGCTGCTGATTTATTTTGGATTCTTCTTCGTTTCCACCTGGTTTCTACTCTACTTCACAAACGACCCGTCAAAGGGCCTCGTCAGTCTGCTGAACATCATTCTCATGCTCATTCCCCTGATGGCGATTGTCTTCAGCACCATCTATTTTTACAACGCCAGGGAGTTTACGGAGCTGCTGCTGGCGCAGCCCATTCGCAGACATACCATCTTTACGGGTCAGTACCTTGGGCTTTCTCTCTCCATGGCCACCAGTTTTTTTCTTGGCAGCGGCATCCCTTTTCTCTTCTTCGGAGTGCAAAACAGCGATTCGAGCGGCAGCCTCATCAACATGCTGCTCATGGGGGTTCTGCTTTCTTTCGTTTTTTCAGCCCTCGCCTTTGCCATCTCTATTTACAATGAAAACCGGATCAAGGGTTTCGGCCTGGCCATCCTCGTCTGGCTGGTGATGGCCATCGTCTATGACGGAATTTTTATTTATCTCATGGTGCGCTTCAGCGACTATCCGCTGGAGAAACTGGCCATTGCTCTTTCGCTGCTCAACCCCATTGACCTGGCACGCATCAACATTCTCCTTCAGCTCGATATTTCGGCTCTGATGGGTTACACCGGTGCCATCTTCAATAAGTTTTTCGGAACGGCCATGGGGATGGCGATTTCGGTGATTGCCATGTTGTTCTGGACGATAATTCCGCTCTTTTTCTACCTCCGGAAAGCCGGTCGGAAGGACTTCTGAACACCCTCGCTTCGCTTCTTTTTCTGTGGATTCTGCCTAAATTGCAGTTTTTCGGACAGGCGCCATGAAGCTCATGAACAGGCACGTACCATTCTTCTTTATTTTCTCCTTCCTGCTCCTGCTGGCAAGCGCATGCAGAAATGAAAACGCGGACAGTAAGCTGATTCATCTTGAATCCCCCGGAGGGCAACTGGGCCTTGACTTTTTTCTGGACGACAGTGCCCGCGCTTCTTACCTCGTGTGCTTTGACGGGGATACCCTTCTTGAGCCTTCGCGGCTGGGTTTTCTTTTTCGTGACTGGCCCGCACTTTCGTCCGGTCTCGTGATTGAGAGCAGTGAACAGCATGAAGCGGATGAAAAATGGGAAATGCCCTGGGGCGAGCAGCATTGGGTGCGCAATCACTACCGCGAACTTGCCGTAAAACTCCGGGAGCCGGGCGGTGAAAAACGTCAATTTACACTGCGCTTCCGGCTTTATGACGATGGGCTGGGCTTTAGGTATGAATTTCCCCGGCATCAGGGCAAAGACAGCGTGGTCATTCTCGATGAACTGACGGAGTTCCGGCTTGCGGGAAATTATCGTTGCTGGTGGCAACCCGGTGACTGGGACATATACGAGCACCTCTATCATGACACTCCGTTTCGTGAGATTGATGCGCTTAAATATCGCCACCATCCCAATCTTGCCCAAAGCTACATCCCCTTCAATGCCGTCAACACACCCGTCACAATGAAGACAGCCGGGGGGCTATATCTGAGTTTTCATGAAGCGGATCTCAGTGATTTTCCGGGCATGACCCTTCGAGTTTTTCCTGATGAACTGCGCATGAAAAGTGAACTTGTCGGTTCCGATCGCTATGCCTGGAAGGCGAGCAGGAAACTCCCCTTTCACACACCCTGGCGAACGCTGCAAGTGGCCCGCAGGCCCGGTGAACTGATTGAGTCCAAACTCATTCTCAATCTCAATGAAGCAGCAAAATATGAAGTGCCTTGGTTCAAGCCCATGAAATATGTCGGCATCTGGTGGGAGATGCATCTGGGCAAGTCTTCCTGGGACCTGGCCTCGGGTCGCCACGGAGCCACTACTAGCAAAGCCATGCGTTATATTGACTTTGCCGCTGCCCATCATATCGGGGGCGTCCTGGTCGAAGGATGGAACACCGGCTGGGAGCACTGGATTGGCTTCGATGACCGCGAAGGGGTTTTTGATTTTGTCACGCCCTATCCCGATTATGACCTGCAGAAAGTGGCCTCCTATGCCCGCGAGAAAGGGGTGCAGCTGATCATGCACCACGAAACTTCATCGGCCCCCAGAACCTATGAGGCACAAATGGATACGGCCTATGCGCTTATGCGCCAACTGGGGATTCATGTGGTGAAAACCGGTTATGTGGGCAAGATCATTCCCAAAGGCGAGTATCATCACGGACAATGGATGGTAAGGCACTACCGGAAGGCCCTGCGGAAAGCGGCAGAATACGAGGTGGCCATCGATGCGCACGAACCGATCAAGGCCACGGGCATCCGCAGAACGTATCCCAATTTTATCTCACGGGAGGGGCTGCGTGGCCAGGAGTTCAATGCCTGGGCCAGTGACGGAGGCAATCCGCCCGAACATTTGACCATCATTCCGTTTACGCGCATGCTGGCCGGCCCCATTGATTTTACGCCCGGAATATTTAACCTGAAGCTGAGTCCCTGGAAGGATAAGAACCAGGTCAATACCACACTGGCGCATCAACTGGCTTTGTATGTGGTCATCTACAGTCCGGTGCAAATGGCTGCCGACCTGATTGAAAATTATGAAGGCCATCCTGCTTTTCAGTTTATTGAAGAAGTGCCCACAGACTGGGAAGAAAGTCACGTGCTGCAGGCAGAGATTGGAGATTATATCTGCATGGCACGCAAAGAGCGAAACGGTAAAAACTGGTTTCTGGGAGCCATCACGGATGAAAACGGAAGGACTTTGAAAATACCACTCTCATTTCTTGCGCCCGGGGTGCGCTATGAGGCCCATATCTACCGGGATGGCCCCGATGCGCACTGGGATAAAAATCCGGCTTCTTACCGGATAGAAAGAAAAGACTTTGTCTCAGGCGATACACTGACAGCCCGGTTGGCACCCGGTGGGGGCATCGCCCTTTCCTTTTTTCCGCTTGATCGTTGAGAAATTTCAGCGCTTGATGATGAATTTTCCGCTTGCGGCCGGCATGCCTTTCTTTTTGAGGCTAATCACATAACTCCCTTCTTCAAGGCCTTTCAGCGATAAGGTAAAGACATCCCAGCCGGGCAGCTTTTTAGTCAATACGACCTGCCCCTGCATATTGGTCAGGATGAGGACTTCCATACCGCGCGTACCTTCAATTGTGATGCTGTCGCTGGCCGGGTTGGGGCGGAGCGTGAGGATGCGGACGGGTCTCCCGGCATATTGTGCTTCCATACCCAGGTAGACCTCTTCGCATTGATTGGGAATTTCACTGTGTAGGGTGTCGGTAAATGCCGCCTGACGAATACCCAGCGCATATTCTCCTTTCTTCATCTCACGAATGCCGATGCGACCCGTTTTATCACCCTTTCCAAGGGTGATCAGGTCCGTTTTTTCCCATATTTCCCAGGCTTTCCCCGCACCGGCCCGGTAGAGTATGACCATGCTGTCTTCACTGTTTTCCAGCAAATCTTTATCGAGGTCATAAGGGTTGTTCTGTTCGTTGCCGTCATAGGGCAGCTCTCCATTGATGAGGGTGCCTTCCGGAAAGAGGCCCCCCAGCTCCCAATAGTGCGTAGATGAAATACGGATGCCATGGGGCAGATCGTCCCGGTCGGGGCGAACGAGATGATGCGCCACGTAAAGCGTGATGGAGTCGCTGTCAAACTCCACGCGGTTGAAGGTGATGTCCGCCCGGGTTTTTAAAGAGTTGGCGTTTTCTTTCAATCGGATCAATTCGTGAAATGTGGCTGTAGAAACAGTATTGTTTTTGTTCAAAACAATCAAATCCGGCTTGAAGGGGAGCTTCACCGAGATACTGCTGCATGCTCCCGGAAGGGTCGCCCTGACCGAATGCACCTGACCTTCCGAACCGAAAAAGTGAATGCCAATGGGTACGTTATGAAAATAGCCGGGTGCATGGTGCAGTCGCTGGCGAATCCAGAGATGGGTGTTGTACAGAGGGCCTTCGGGGATGATCCATGAAGAATCCACGGAGAATTGTGTCCAGCCGGGGTTGAATACAAAGTTTTCAAAAAAATCATCCAGGTCCTTTCCCGAACAGTCACTCAGAAAGTCACGAAAATCCATGCTTTCCGAATTGCCCCAACCCCGGGCCGAGAGGTATTGCCGGATGCAGTCAAAGAATGCTTCATCGCCCATATATCCCCGCATGCTGTGGATTACATCGGCTCCTTTGTCGTAGACATGGGTGCCGTAGGTATAGTCGTGCGGAATGCCCCGGATGGCACGGTACCCGCGGTCGTCTTTGTGGGCCGAAAAAAGGATGTGGCGCTTGTTGGCCCTGACGGCTTCGTCATATTTCTGGCGGCCGTATACCTTTTCGAGAAAGAGAAACTCCGACCAGCTTGCCCAGCCTTCGTTGAGCCACATTTCACCCGCATTGGCACAGGTTACCCAGTCGCCCCACCAATGGTGCGAAAGTTCGTGCACCATCAGCGATTCGAAACGTGTGCTGCCATTGGCAGCCGAGAGCGGAAAGGCGATATTTCCCGCATGTTCCATGGCCCCTCCGCTGAAGGGCACCAGCGCATAGCCTACTTTCTCAAATGCCTGGGGGCCATAGGCTTCTTCAAAAACCCGAAGGGCATCGAAGAGGTGTACAAAGGATTTTTTCATTTTGGCGGTATCACCGGCCCTTCCCCCGTACCAGACCGGGAAACTGCGTGTTTGTCCCTGATAGTTTTCAATGGCCGGGCGATAGGGCGCTACGGCCACCGAGGCGAGGTAGCTCACCACCGGATCATTCATCTTCCAGTGCCATATTATCTGCCCCTTGCCTGTGCTGCTGCTGTCGACCAGGAGGCCGTTACAGAGGGCCCTGTCGTTTTTGTCGGTGCGGACATAAAAGTCGAATGTGGAGCGGTCGCTAAAATCGTCCTTGCAGGGAAACCAGATGCGTCCGAAAGGATGGGGATCGGCCGCAAACCCCACTCCCAGGTTGAAGGCAAAATCGCCCTGAAAGTAAAATCCGCCCCATCCCGAGGCATCGCGTACGGGCTGCCCGTGATAGCGGATATACAGCGAATCTTCCGCTCCTGCTTCCAAAGTGGAAGGCCAGTAGAAGGTAAGAATGGAATCATTCAGGTGCCGGAACGGGACGTTGACACTGTCCACCTGCAGGCCCTGAAGAAAGAGGGTAAAGCTGTCGACCTGCTCCAGGGTGCGAAAACGAATACGGGCTTCGGCCTGCAGGCTTTGCTTGTCTTTGTTTATCTCCAGATCGAGGCGGGTGTGCTGAATGTCAATTTCGAGGCCTGTCTGGCTTTGCAGGGCATAGCCGGCAACGACCAGGCAGAAAAGAAGGATCGCTTTGCGTTTCATGCGGATAGATTTGTAGTTAATGGGAAGATATCAGCCTTTGATTGGCGGGTCGTAGCTTTCCTCTTTGGAAGGGAAGTCGCCCGTTTTGATATCCTCGATGTAGCGTCCCACGGCTTCGCTTATTTCATCAAAAAGATTCATGTATCTGCGCAAAAAACGGGGTTTAAATTCCTTGTTGATGCCCAGCATGTCGTGTACCACCAGCACCTGTCCGTCCACATCGGGGCCGGCACCGATACCGATGATGGGTATTTTGACTTCTTTGGCCACCTTTCGGGCCAGCGAGGAGGGTATTTTTTCAAGAACGATGGAGAAGCAACCCAGCTCTTCCAGCATGCGGGCATCTTCCAGCAATTTGTCGGCTTCTTCGATGCTGGTGGCCCGCACCACGTAAGTTCCGAATTTATAGATGGATTGCGGTGTGAGGCCGAGGTGACCCATCACCGGAATACCTGCCGAAAGAATTCGCGATACCGACTCTTTCACTTCGCTTCCGCCTTCGAGCTTCACTCCGTGGGCTCCCGATTCTTTCATAATGCGAATGCTGGCCGTCAGGGCTTCCTTGCTGTTTCCCTGATAAGAGCCAAAGGGAAGATCAACGACTACCAGGGCACGCTGCACACCTCTGATCACCGAAGAGGCGTGGTAGATCATCTGATCGAGTGTGATGGGCAGGGTGGTCTCGTGTCCGGCCATCACGTTCGATGCCGAATCGCCCACCAATAAAACGTCAATGCCGGCTGAGTCGAGAATGCGCGCCATCGAGTAATCATAGGCCGTCAGCATGGAGATTTTCTCCCCGCTGTCTTTCATGGCTTGCAGTACATGGGTCGTGACCCGCTTCACTTCTTTTGAAATAGACATGACTTCTTTATTTGTATTAACAAAAGTAAAAGTTTCATCTTTATAATGACACACACCAAATGAGATGACCCGAGCGAATCGATCGGCCTGCTATGTTTTTCTTCTGATGCTGACTCCGGCTCTGTTTTTGGCCTGCCGCCAGGACCTCGATCTGACGGGCCCGTATGAGGAAACGACCGTGGTCTATGGGCTTTTTGACATCCAGGACAGCGTTCATTTTCTGCGCATTCAGCGGGGCTACATCGATTCGGCAGAAAGCGCACTCATCATCGCACGCAATCCGGATTCCATTTACTATCCGGACGGGGCACTGGAAGTTGTGCTGACAGACGGCAGCAGCGGAGCGCGCTATACTTTGGAGCGAATCAGTGCCGAAGAGGCGGGAATCGTGAAAAAGGAAGGCCTGTTCGCAAACTCGGCATACCCGCTCTACCGCCTGCGGGCCACCCTGAACGACAGCAGCCGGTATACGCTGCAGATTACAGATGCGGGCAGAGGACGCAGTGTCTCTGCACAGACCTCCTTTCTCGGGCCGTTTAAGCTCTTCGTACCGGCCGAAGGCTATTTGCTCAACTGGAGCGGAGATGAGCGGGAGATCGTCACGCTCTCATGGCAACACAGCACGAAGGCCGGCATCTACGACATGCGCATCCGCTTTTGGTACAGCGAAACCGACAGCCTGGGACGCAGCGAGCAGAAGGAGATTCAGTGGAAAATGTTTACGAATAAGCTGGTACTTGACCGCAGCGATCAGAGCCTTATAAAACACGACTATCGCACGATCGCATTTTTTCAGAACATCAGCGGGCGCATAGCCGAGGACTCCACACTTACACGCCATGCCGACAGTGTGGCCTTTGAGATAACGGCCGGAGGCATCGAACTGGCCCGGCTCATCTCAAACCAGAAAGTAAGAGACGGGCTCCTGAGCGGAATAGCAACTCCTTACTACAGCAATATCGAAGGCGGCTATGGCATTCTCAGCAGCGTTTACAGCTTGTCGGCCGGGGCGCAACTCGGAGAGATAACTCTCGATTCGCTGGCCCGGGGGCGTTTTACCCGTCATTTGAACTTTCGATGACATCTTTTGCCTTATTTTTGGCGCGTTTGCTGTTAATTATCATTAATCCCCGCAACGAACGAACCGGATTGATTTATTTTTGAAACTCCATATTTAACCCCTTCGAAGGCATGAAAAAAATCCTGATTCTCCTTACAGCCGTCATACTGGCAGCCGCCTGCAGCACCGACTTCGAGCTGACCTCCAAATACAAAGAAGTGATGGTGGTTTACGGATTGCTGAACCAGTCGGAGCAGGACCATTATCTGCGCATTCACAAGGGCTATCAGGATAAAAATGAGAGTGCACTGAAGTTTGCGGTCAACCCGGATTCCATTTATTATCCCGATATCCTTGACGTGACGATCTCTGAAATGAAAAACGGCCAGACCTTGCGCAAGTGGACCCTGGAGCGCATAGATGGCGATACCCTGAACCCGCCCATTGTGAAAGACAGCGGCACATTTGTCAGGCATCCCAATATTCTCTATCACTTCCGGGCTTCGCTGAATCCGGATTTCGACTATGAACTGAAAATCGTTAATACAAAAAGCGGAAAGGTCGTGCGTTCATCGACCCGTCTGGTGGGTGATTTCAATGTACAATTTCCCAATTCCCGCTTTGCCATTCCCTGGACGGCTCCCAATCAGTACCGCATCAATTGGTCGAATGCCAAAAACAGCAAGATCTATGACCTCAATGTGCAGGTACATTATTCGCTGGCCGATGTGAGCAATCCTACGCAAAAAGTACGGCAGGAGAGTTTTTACTGGACGGTCTTTCGCAATAAGGTCTTCAACACCACCGAGCCGCTCTACGTGATTCCTTTCGAAAATTTTCTTCAGGCCGTCAAAGTAAATCTCAACCCCGATCCCTCGGTGGTGCGTTATCTCGATTCCCTTGACTTCACCTTTACCGTGGGAACACCCGACTTTGCCGACTATATTAATTTCAGCATTGCCCGGTCGGGCATTACACAGGATCAGATTTCTACCGGATTCACCAACATCGATGGCGGTTATGGCATTTTCAGCGCTCGTTATGACAAAACGATCACGGGTGTGCGCCTCAACAATCAGAGCCTCGATTCGCTGGCATGTGGCAGCAAAACGGGCGACCTGCAGTTTGCCCCCTCCGGACCTACGGCCTATCCGAGCTGGCCGTTCTGCGATTAGCGGCTGACTTTCTGTCACTTTAGCAATTAATTTCCGCTCAAACATTTCAATTTGTGACAATATTTCCGCGTGTTCTCCGATTTTGGGGGAAATGGCAGGGTTGGCATATCTGTTGATCTATGGCAAAGCGATCAAAATAATTATTGAACAATCAAAAAAAAATAAGATATGGGTAAAATTATTGGAATTGACCTGGGAACAACCAACTCCTGTGTGGCCGTCATGGAAGGGAGTGAGCCGGTCGTAATTCCCAACGAAGAAGGCAAACGCACTACTCCTTCCGTAGTGGCATTCCTGGAAAACGGAGAGCGAAAAATCGGTGACCCGGCCAAACGCCAGGCCATCGTCAATCCCGAGCGGACCATCTATTCGATCAAACGCTTTATGGGACGCAGATGGGATGAGATACAGGAAGAACTGAAATACATCACATTCAAAGTGGTGAAAGGGGCCAACAATACCGTGCGTGTGGCCATTGACGAACGTCAGTATTCACCGCAGGAAATCTCTGCCATGATTCTTCAGAAGCTGAAGAAAAATGCAGAGGACTATCTTGGTACCTCCGTAAGCGAAGCTGTCATTACGGTGCCGGCTTACTTTAACGACTCGCAGCGCCAGGCTACCAAAGAGGCCGGAGAGATTGCCGGGCTGGATGTGAAAAGAATTATCAACGAGCCTACGGCCGCTGCTTTGGCCTATGGTCTGGATAAGAAAAAAGATGAAAAAATTGCCGTGTACGACCTCGGTGGCGGAACTTTCGATATCTCCATACTCGAACTGGGTGACGGAGTCTTCGAAGTGAAATCGACCAACGGAGATACCCACCTGGGAGGCGACAACTTCGATGAAAAAATCATCGAATGGCTTGCCGATGAATTCCAGAAAGAAAACGGCATCGACCTGAAGAAGGACAGAATGGCATTGCAGCGTCTGAAAGAAGCGGCCGAAAAAGCCAAAATCGAGCTGTCGAGTGCACAGGAAACAGAAATCAACCTGCCGTATATCACGGCTGTTGACGGAGTGCCCAAGCACCTGGTAAAAAAACTGACACGTTCGCGATTTGAACAACTGGTAGACGAGCTCGTGCAACGCACCATCAAGCCCTGTGAACAGGCACTGAAAGATGCCGGACTGAAAGCCGGTGACATTGACGAAGTGATTCTGGTAGGTGGTTCTACGCGTATTCCCAAAATTCAGGAAACGGTTGAGAAATTCTTTGGCAAGAAACCACACAAAGGGGTCAACCCGGATGAGGTGGTAGCCATCGGAGCCGCCATTCAGGGAGGTGTGCTGAGCGGTGAAGTGAAAGATGTGCTTCTGCTGGACGTGACTCCGCTCTCACTCGGTATCGAAACCATGGGTGGTGTGATGACCAAGCTGATTGAAGCCAACACCACCATTCCTACCAAGAAGTCGGAAACCTTCACAACGGCTACGGACAACCAAAGTGAAGTGGAAATCCACGTCTTGCAGGGAGAAAGACCGATGGCCAAGGACAACCGAACCATCGGACGCTTCAAACTGGACGGTATTCCACCGGCCCCGAGAGGCGTACCGCAAATCGAGGTGACCTTCGACATTGATGCCAACGGTATCCTGAACGTGAGTGCCAAAGACAAAGCTACCGGCAAGGAGCAGCACATCCGGATAGAAGCTACCACCGGATTGTCTGAGGAGGAAATCGAAAAAATGAAACGTGAAGCCGAAGCACATGCCGAGGAAGACCGCAAACTCAAAGAGAAAGCGGAAAAACTCAACCAGGCCGACAGCCTCGTTTTCCAGACGGAAAAACAGCTGAAGGAATTTGGTGAGAAACTGCCGGAAGACAAGAAAAAAGAGATTGAAGCAGTGAAAAACGAACTGGCTGAGGCCCACAAAGCCGAAGACCTTGATAAGATCGATTCACTGATGGAAAAACTCAACAGTCTCTGGCAGGAAGCTTCACAACATATGTATCAGTCGCAGGATGCAGGTGCAAGTGCTGATCAGGCCCAGGGCAACGGCCAGGGCGAAGGCAGTGCCAGCGGAGGTGACGAGGTACAGGACGTGGAGTTCGAAGAAGTGGATGACAATAAATAATCATCCCCCCGTCTTTCCGGGTCTATCATAAATCGAAGCCCCTGTGGAAATATTCTGCAGGGGCTTTTTTTATTGCCAATGCAAGTCGGGAAGGGACGGGTGATTGGAAAGTTTAAAAGGGAAGAAGCTAAAGAAGGGGATGAGTGGATAAGTTAAAGAGGTAAGAAGATTTGTCATTCTGCTTTATCCTGACCGAATGAAATGAGCGTCAGGGAGTTTATCGTTCCGAAGCTCGCTGTGCTCGTTCGGAATGTACCAAAGCATAAGACAAATCAAATAAAGTTTATAAGTGGATGAGGGGATAAGTTTATAAGTTGAAAAAAGCCGTGGGCCGGCTGTTAAAATCGGCCTCGTGCTTTGAAAGCAAAGAT
>WFPF01000045.1 GCA_015487695.1 Chitinophagales bacterium | reverse complement strand
ATTGCACAGTGGAAAGAAATGAGAGAGCAGAAGCAGCCCATCAGCCGCCCGCGCCAAATCTATACCGGTCCCAACGAACGGCCCTATGTGCCGATTGATAAGAGGGGCTAAGGCATATCGCTTGATCCGTCTTACGGGCCTTTTACTGAATCGATTAGTCTTCAAGAATAGAGGGGGAGAAGGAACTGCCGCTCAGGCAGATCGCGTGACTTCCGTCTTAAACTGCATATCGTGGAGCTTGCGGTAGTGACCGCCCAGGGCGTAAAGCTCTTCGTGGCTGCCCTGCTCGACAATGCGCCCCTTGTCATATACCAGAATTTTATTTGCGTGGCGGATGGTGCTAAGGCGGTGGGCAATGATGATGGAAGTACGGTTGCTCACCAGGGTTTCGATGGCGTGCTGTATCAGCTCTTCCGACTCGCGGTCGATAGACGAGGTGGCTTCGTCCAGCACCAGAATGCTCGGATTGTAGACCAGCGTGCGTACAAAAGCGATTAATTGCCGCTGGCCCATGGAGAGGGTGCCGCCCCGTTCCTGTACATTGAAATCGTAATTGCCCGGAAGGCGCATAATGAAGTCGTGAATACCACAAAGCTTAGCTGCGGAAATGACTTCCTCACGGCTCATATTGCGATTGCGCAGGGTGATGTTTTCGAAGATACTCCCAGAGAAAAGGAATACATCCTGCAGGACGAGACCGATATGCGATCGCAGATTGTGCAGTTCATATTCGCGCTGCTCTATATCGTCAATATAAATGTGACCTTTCTGGATGTCGTAAAAGCGGTTGAGTACACTGATGGTAGATGATTTTCCCGAACCCGTAGCCCCCACAATGGCCAGGGTTTCTCCCTGATTCATCGTGAAGTTGATATCCCGAAGCACGTAATTCTCATCGTCATAGCTGAACCAGACATGCTCAAAGCGAATATCGCCCCGCAGCCGCTCTTTCCTGACCGTGCCCGTATTCGGGCTGCTGTCTTTTTTGTCGAGAATGCGAAAGACACGATCGGCAGCCACCAGCCCCATCTGCAGCACATTGAACTTATCGGCCAGCATGCGCACCGGCCGGAAGAGCATGTTGAGGTACATGAAGAAGGCAATCAGGGTGCCGATGCTGCTCAGCTCGCGAATGGCCTGGTTGGCTCCGTACCATACGACCAGCCCCACGGCAGCAGCCGTTAGTATTTCGACCACGGGAAAGAAAATGGAGTAGTACCAGATGGCCTTGATGTTGGCTTTCCGGTATTGCTCGTTGATTTTCCTGAATTTTCCGAACTCCCGCTCTTCGGCTCCGAAAATCTGCACCACTTTCATTCCGCTGATGTGCTCCTGAAGAAATGCATTCATCCGCGCCAGAGCATTGCGCACATTGTGGTAGGTCTTTTTCACGCCTTCTTTGAAAAACCAGGTGGCGACAATCAGCAGGGGAAAAACCGACAAACTCACAAGGGTGAGCTGCCAGTTTTGGTAGAGCATCACCCCGATGATTGCAAAAATGGTGAGGAGGTCGGCCACGATTGTAATGATCCCCTGCGAGAAAATATCGTTGATGGTCTCCACATCATTAATGGTGCGGGTGGTGGAGGTGCCGATGGGTGTCCGGTCGAAAAAGCGCAGGCGCAGATTGACAATATGTTCAAATACTTTCACTCGCAAATTGCGGATGACTGTCTGGCCCAGCCAGTTGGTGAGGAAGATAAAGCTGTAGCGCATAAAGGACTCGAGGAGCAGAAGCGCGATCAGGATGATCGTCATATTGAGCAGGGGTCCGATGAGATTGTCGTCAGCCGGCAGGATGTAGTCGTCCACCGTGATGCGGATAAGCATGGGCCGGATAGGGGCGAGCACGGCCAGCACAACGGCCAGCAGGGTAGCGCTCAGAAACTGCCAGCGATAGGGGCGTGCCAGTCCAATTACACGCCAGAAAAGACCCATATCGGCTTTTTTACTCAAGTTTTGTCATTTTCGATAAAAGGATAAACAACCCGGGTGAGATAAAGTCCCTCAGGCGGGGCCGTTTCATTGACCGGTAAAGGTATCTTTTTATCCAGTGAATCGCGGAGCTGCTCACTGCTCATGGCCTGCCGGCCAATGGCCAGCAGGGCTCCGGTCATCCTTCTTACCATATTGTGCAGAAATCGGTTCGCTTCCACCTGAAATTCGAGGCTTTTATTTTCGGGATCAAAAGTCAGCTCTGCCTGTGTGACTTTACAGAGCGTAGTCTTATTGTCCGGATTGAATTTGCTGAGCAGTGCGTAATCGTCAAAGTGTACAAAGTGAGGAAGCGCTTTCTTCATGGCTTCAATATCGGGAGCCGGGTAGGGATAATAGTAGCTCAGCCCCGTTAGAAAAGGATTCTTCTCAAAATGTATGCGGTAGCGGTATGCCCTGCTGACGGCATCGTAGCGGGCATGGGCCGTGTCTGCTACCGGAATCAGCCTTTTGGCGGCAATGTCAGCCGGCAGCATCTTGTTGAGGCGATAAACGATGTTCTCGGGTAGCGCGGAGTTGCTGTCGAAATGAACAAAACTCTGCAGGGCATGTACTCCGGCATCGGTTCTGCCTGCCGCTGTCACCCGGATTTCGCTGCTGAGTATGCGGCTGAGCACATCGTTGAGCCTTCCCTGGATCGTGTCTTTTCCGGGCTGCACCTGGAAACCTTCATAGGCTGATCCCTTATAGCTGATTTCCAGAAAATATCGCATCGCTTATGGTCTTCCTTCTACTTTTTCAAAAATGACGGCTGCACCCTGTCCCACACCCACACACATGGTGGCCAGGCCAAAACGTACCGACTTGCGTCTTTGCATCTCATAGAGCAATGTGGTGCTAATGCGGGCACCCGAGCAGCCCAGCGGGTGACCGATGGCAATGGCGCCTCCGTTGACGTTCACAATCGCGGGATCGAGATCCAGCTCGCGCATACACGCGATCGACTGGGAAGCAAAAGCTTCATTGAGCTCAATCAGGCCGATGTCCTGCATTTTCAATCCGGCCCGCTTAAGCGCTTTCCGGGTGGCTGGCACAGGGCCTATTCCCATCACGGCCGGGTCGACTCCGGCTATGGCCATAGCGCGCACACTGGCAAGGGGCTTGAGGTCAAATCGCCTGACGACCTCTTCGCTGACAAGCAACAGGGCACTTGCTCCGTCATTGATGCCCGAGGCATTGCCGGCAGTTACCGTACCGTCTTTTTTAAAGGCCGGGCGGAGTGTGGACAGCTTTTCAATGCTTGTGAGGCGGGGGTGCTCATCTTCCCTGACGATGAGCGGATCGCCTTTGCGCTGAGGTACTTCCACGGCTGTTATTTCCTCTTCCCAGAGGCCCTTTTCCCGGGCCGCCTGATATTTCAATTGCGATTCGTGGGCAAAGCGGTCCTGCTCTTCCCGGCTGATCTTCCATTGCCCGGCTACGTTTTCAGCCGTTTCGCCCATCCCGTAGGGGTAGTGCATGTTTTTCAGCACGGGATTGATAAATCGCCATCCGATGGTCGTATCATAGACCTCAGGCGTACGACTGAATGCCTTATAGCTTTTGGCCATTACAAAAGGAGCCCTCGACATACTCTCGCTGCCACCGGCAATGTAGATGCCCGCCTCACCGAGCATCACCGAGCGGCTGGCATCCATGATGGCCTGCAGTCCCGATGCACAAAGCCGGTTGACGGTCACGCCTCCGGTCTCCAGGGGGAGCCCGGCCAGCAGGGCAGCCATGCGGGCCACATTGCGGTTGTCTTCCCCGGCCTGGTTGGCGGCTCCGAAGATCACATCTTCGATCTCTTCCTGCGGAAGCCACGCTTGGTTACGTGCCAGCACTTCCCTGATCACATGGGCGGCCAGGTCGTCAGGGCGAATGCTGCTGAGCGCTCCGCCATATTTTCCCACCGGAGTGCGGATGGCATCAACGATATATGCTTTGTTCATGAGAAGCTTAAAATTTGGACTAATTTTGCAAAGTTAATGTTTGAAAAATTGTGTTGAATTTTAATTAATGCCATTGCCATGATTCAGAGAATACAAACCCTGCACCTCTTATTTGTCGTCATTTTTACATTGATTGCACTCTTCTTTCCACCCTTTCTGGTCTATTCGGCCGAAGGAGCAGCGGAGTATCATTTTGCCGACCTGAACCACATGAATCTGCTCATCTGGGCCATCTGCGGCCTTTCGCTCATTGCCATATTTCTTTACAATAGCAGGCAGATGCAGCTCAAGCTGCTTCGCGTGGCTTCGTTGCTCACCCTGGGCTGGATTGTCTGGTTCGCGGCCGAATTGCTCATGATCAACGCTGCCCTAGAGCCCGGCAGCACACTCGATCCCGACCTGACCGCCCTCCTGCCCGTTCTTTCTCTTTTTGCCCTGCTGCTTGCGATTCGCGGCATACGCAGGGATGAGCAACTGATTCGATCGGCTGACCGCCTGCGTTAGATTTGTGCAAAGCACAAATGTCTGCCTTTTTTTACCTTATATGTCTAATGTGCTTGCAAAGATTGCATTAGAATACGTATATTTAACAGACAATGAGCCGGATAGCCTCCGTGATGATATTAATCTTTGTCCCGCTGACGGGAATCTTTGCTCAGCTAAGCATAGACGCAGCATCTACGGCCTACGTGATCAGTTTTGACAATGCGCTTGCAGGAGTTAACAACAATACATATCAGGGCAGCGGCTTGCAGCCTTCTCCGGCCAGCGGTCAACTCGATGGCGATGCCTGGGAAATTATCGGCACCGCATCAGGAGATCATCTCTTTGGCGAGACGCACCTCTCCGGAGCTTTCGCTCGCGGCAGCAGCAGTGGCGGAGTCAGTACTTCGGGTTTGTATGCCTTTGATGTAGCATCGGGTGATTATGCTTTTGGTTTTCAGCCGAGCGGGAGCACTTTTTCGCCCGGTGACATCAAACTGAAAATTCACAACAACACATCTTCTTTCATTGTCAACCTTCATGTCAGCTATGAGCTCTGGGTGAAAAACGATCAGAACCGTTCTTCGTCTGTTGACTTTTCCTGGTCGTATGAGAACGGAAACTGGCACAATGTGGCGGCCGCGTCCTACACCTCACCGGCCGCTGCCGTCAGCGGAGCGCCCTGGTCGCTGGACATGAATCCCGACCTGAATCTGGGTGTGATCATTCCGCCCGGAAGCGATTTTTTTATCCGTTGGACCGTGGACGATGTCTCGGGAAGCGGATCGCGGGATGAATTTGCACTGGACGACATAAGAATAGAAGCCGCGGTTGAAGTCAACCCGCTTATCATCTCGGAAATAATGGCCGATCCCGAAGTGGACGGGAGTGGAAACACACTCAGTGAACCCAATGCAGAATGGTTTGAGGTATTCAACAACAGCAATTATTCACTGGATATCAATGGCCTGGACCTCGAAGACAACTCCGGCTCGCATACCGTTTCAGGAGCTCCACTCATCAATTCAGGAGATTATTACGTGCTGGGCCGGGCAGACGGAAGCCTGAACGGACCCTACACGAGTGATTACATTTATAGCAATCTCTATTTCAGCAACTCGGGTGATCTGATACTCATTCGCTACCCCGATGCCTCCCTCATCGACAGTGTGGACTTTCGCACGTGGTCTGTTCCGGCCGGGGCATCGCTCTACTTTGCCGGAACCCCGGCCGATGACAACAATCTGCAAGTGAACTGGAGCACTGCGGGAAACAGAGAGCTGACCTACACCGGCAGCAGCGCACTGGCCGACAAAGGCTCACCGGGCACGGGTGGAAGCGGACAGATACTTCCCCTTCTGATCACTCGTTTTGCAGGGCGATTTGCCGGGCAGAGAGTCGAACTCTACTGGCAACTGGAAAGCACGGAGGGTATCGAATATTTTGAGGTGGAAAGCAGCATCGATGGCCGGAAATTTCGTAAAAGGGGAAAGGTCATGGCCGTGGAAAATCAGTACAGATATACTTTTTCTTTCCCGGAGAGCGAACTGAGTGAAATCTATCTGAGGCTGCGCCAGGTGGAACGCACCACGGCTTCTTTTTATTCCGAAGTGATTTATCTTAAAAATGAGAGAGCTCCTTCCTGGGAGATATTCCCCAATCCGGCCAAAGACCGGATATGTGTACGTTCTTCAGAAGCCGGGGCCGATGCATCTTACGGAATCTTCGATGTGAGCGGCCGCCTTCTTCAATCAGCAAGACTGAGCAATGATTGTATTAAAATCGGATTCCTTCCCTCCGGCCTGTATCTGATGAAAATCTACCAGCCAGGCGGGTCGTTTAACATATACTTTGTAAAACACTGACAAAAGAACTGAGCTGAAGTGCTACTTTTGCGGCAAATCTCTTTGTATGCGCAAATATTCACTGCTTCTCGTTTCTCTCCTTTTCTTATCTCTTGATATTTTTTCTCAGACCATCAGCATTTCCGAAGCCCGCAGCAAAGCCATCGGCACGATCGTTACGGTCAGCGGGATTGCAAGCAATGGAGCCGAATTCGGTACCATCAGGTTTATCCAGGATGCTACGGCCGGGATAGCCATTTATGACAATACATTAACGGATATTGAACGGGGAGACAGTGTGATTGTCACCGGAGAACTCACCGAATTCAACGGATTGCTCGAAATATCCAATGTTTCCTCGTGGGAGCGTTTTGCCCTCGGAAAAGAAATAACTCCGAGCGATCTCATTCCCGCGGATGCCTATCAGGAAAGCCACGAAGGACAACTTGTGCGTGTGAGGAACGTCACCTTTGTGCAAAGCGGCAACTTCAGCGGAAGCAGTGCCAACTACAGCATCAGCGATGGTTCTGCAAACTATCAGGTACGTATACTGGGGACGACCGACATTGCAGGTACGCCCATTCCGTCAGGAAAAATCAGCCTTACCGGTGTGATGGGTGAATATCGCAGCAACTACCAGTTGCAGCCGCGCTCGCTGGCGGATATCGGAACGGTGGGTCCCCAGTTCCTTAGCATTCTTCAGCAATCCAATATTCAGCCCTTCTCGTTTACGGTCTCATGGACGACCGATATCGCGTCCACTTCCATATTGCGCTACGGGCCCACACCGGCCCTCGGTAGCGAAGTCAGTGATACAACGAGGGTGACCGCCCACAGCCTCGACCTGAGCGGCCTGAAGCACGGCTCTGTATATTACGTGCAGGGGCTCAGTATTGATGCCAACGGGGATACGGGAAAATCGAACATTACGGCCATGGCCACCCGCTCCATATCGCCCGGCAATATCTATGTCTATTTCAACAATCCGGTGGACACAAGCTATAAACTCAATACTCCGGCACATTACGTGAATCAGGCACTGGCCGATACGGTCATCGCCTACATCAACCGTGCGAAAAACACAATTGACATCGCCATCTACAATATGGACAATGACAATGGCATTGTCACTGCGCTCAACAATGCTTATGGCCGGGGTGTGCAGGTGCGGCTCATTGCCGGAGAGGGGGTGAACAGCACCGCTTACGGGCAACTGAACATCGGGGTGGGCAATAAAAAGAAGGCTCCTCCTTCCTCACAGAGCTATGGCATCATGCACAATAAATTTGTGGTCATCGATGCAGAGGCCACGGTGCCTGCCGATGCGTATGTGATTACGGGATCGACCAATTTTACAAATAACCAGATCAACCGCGATCCCAATAACATGGTCATTTTCCAGGATCAGGCCATGGCCCGCTCCTTTGCCATCGAGTTTGAGGAGATGTGGAAGGGCAGCTTCGGTGCCGACAAAGCCGACAATACGCCCCATCAGTTTGTGGTTGGCGGTCGCGAGGTGGAGCTTTATTTCAGCCCGTCTGACAATACCGAAGAGCATATCAAAAAACTCATCAAAGCATCTGAGAAGGAGCTCTACTTTATCCTTCTGATTTGGACACGCTACGGCCTGGCATATGACATTCGCGATCAAATTCGCGATTACGGCACCTTTGCTGCGGGCATCGTGGAGGACACAAGCAGCAGCAGTTTTCCTTTTAATATCGTAGCACCCGAAATGAACGGCCGCATGCTTGTGGATAATAAAAGCTGGATCATGCACCATAAATATGCCATCTCCGATCCGCAGTTTGCTGATAAAGAGCCGATGGTGCTGACGGGTTCGCACAACTGGTCGACAGCGGCAAATACCCGCAACGATGAGAATACCGTCATCATTCACGATCAGGATATCTCGAGGCAGTTTTTGCAGGAGTTTGCGGCCCGCTTCAGAGAGGCAGGCGGTGGCGACCTCCTGATCGTAACAGGAGTCGAAGCCCTTGCGGGCATTGATCTGCGCATTTTCCCCAATCCGGTGAGAAATACACTCTTTGTCGAAAGCAGCGGGCCGCTGAATTATCGCATTTACAACATGAGCGGCCGGCTTATGAGCGGAGGAACATTCAACGGTTCGGGACAACTGGGACTTTCCGAATTTCCTGCGGGCCTTTATCTCCTGAAGGCAGAAAACGGGAAAGGAACTGCCACGCTAAGATTTATGATTGCACGCTGATAAGTGACTCTGCTACAGCCTGCCTTCCCGATACAAAATCCGGGTGCGGGTTTTTTGCATCTGCCGCCTGATGATCTCATCTGCGATGACTTCGGCTTCGAATCCCCCTTTGCCGGAGCGCAGTTTTTCCCCGAGCCGGCTTTCATCCACGTCTATCCGGTAGAGGAGCGATTTCAGTTTCCCGGTATTTTCCCGCAACAGGAACTCGATTCTCCGGATCAGGGCCTGGCGCATGGCATCAAAAGAAAGGGCGCTGTCTTCGGACGAGGTCTCCGCAGCGCTGGCGAGTTCAAAACTCCGGCAGATGGCTGGAACACTCTCGGCTCTTACCTGCTCTTCGTTGTTTGCCGCTTTTTTCATGGATGCGCTTTTGATTCTTGCTTTTCACTGCAAAGTTCAGTAAAAGAACAGGAATTCCCCCACGCGAAGCGTGGCAGGTCGCTAATGCACGCCTTCGTAGCGATGATGCCCCGGGTTTTTCGGCCTGTACTGCCCTTTCTCTTTGTATTCCAGCATGCACAAGCGAATGTTTTCTACCATGTCCACTGCAAAGTCATTGATGAGCTTTGCGCCCTTTTTGAGTGTGTATCCGTTCTCCATGGCTTTTTCAAGACCTATTTGCCGGAAGTGATCTTCGCGGTCTTCGATGATGAGGCGAAAGTCGCGGTGCTGATACATCACCGTATTGTCGATGCTCGTAAATACGGTCGTGAATTGAAGAAAGGTATCGGGATACTCCATGGAATCCGCTTCGCTCCCTATTCGTATACGATAGCTGCTCTTGGCCCAGCGATTGGCCAAACTGGACTTCGCTCCCAGATTGCTCATTTTACCGCTTTTGGGGAAGAATTTGTAATTGTTGCCCACATCGTAGAGGCTGTCAAAGCAAAAATAGGTGAGCGAAAAGAGCTTGTCGCGTTCGGTATTTTTCATTTCAAATTCTCCCCTGATCATAAATTTGTGCATCAGCGTATCGTAGGGGAAGGGAGCATCATCAGGAAACTGGGCCCGGACAGAACCCGGAGAAAGCCAGAGGCTGAGAGTGAAGAGAATCGGAAAGAAGTAGTGGTAACCGCCCATTCCTGTATGTTTACTTTCTCAATGTTACTTTGCTCCCGGCAAAACTGCTTCACGCGAAATGCATAGAAACGCAGATATGCATACAAAGGGAGCAGGAATTGTGAAGATAAGATATATTTCTTTCAACTGTTTCATACTTATATAAGGGAAATTAGCCCGAAGCTTGCCTGCTTCAGCTTTCTTCCAATCCCATATTGAAGAGGGCATAGTCATACTT
>WFPF01000044.1 GCA_015487695.1 Chitinophagales bacterium | reverse complement strand
TACGAAGCCGGTAATCCCAATAACAGGAGAAGAAAAGTTTAAAAGTTTAAAAGTTGATGAGTGGATGAATTGAAAAGTTGAAAAGTTTAAAAGTTTAAAAGTCAAGAAATTTAGATAAGTCGCTATCGGATGTCCGGAAACAGGCCACCCGCGGAGCACAGAAGCTCAGAAGTTCAAGCATACTTCGATACGTCCCGATGCTCATTTCATTCGATCGGGACTACTCAGCATGACATCTATTGAATTACAGAGAACAAAGATTTGTCATCCTGAGCTTGTCGAAGGATAAGACAAATCGGAAAAAAATATAGTAGTTCAAGCATGTTTCGACAGGCTCAACATGACAGCTTTTGCAGATCCCGACAAAACACTGCCCTGACTGAGCGAAGCGAGTGTCAGGGCACAGCATGACAGCTTTACGAAGATCCGGACACATCGTGTCCTGACCGAAGCATCAGGGCCCGGCATGACCACTTTCTATTTAGAGAGAAGAACGATTTCTCATCCTGCACTTACGCAAGACGGGAAGAAAAGAGGACGCTCATCTCATCTGTTGAAGATGTCCGCGCTTATTGCGACCTTTATACGGCAAAACAGGGAATCCATGAGAGTAGCCGTCATCAGACATGCCCACTTCAATGCCGCACACCGCCTTTTCAATCCGGCATGGAGTGACGAGAAAAACCGCCAGGTATTCGGCAAGTGCAGCAATCCCAACTACCACGGGCACAACTACAACCTCGAAGTGCGGGTGACCGGCCCTATTGACCGCGATACGGGTTATGTGATTGATATCGGGATGCTGGCCGGGCTGATCAGGACGGAGGTGGAAGATCGTTTTGACCACAAAAACCTCAATCTGGATACGGAAGAATTCAAACATCTGATCCCGAGCGGAGAGAACATTGTGGTGGTCATCTACAACCTCTTGCGCGCCAAACTCGATCACAAATACGACCTCAAAGTCCGCCTCTACGAGACCGAGCGCAATATTTTCGAATATCCGGTGGACTGATTCGGTAAAGAGGCCCCTTTAGTTTTCGGCCCTTTTGGCATTGAGCAGCTCCGCAATGACCCTCGGGTAGTATTTGTGCTCCAGTTCCTGCACTTTCTCGTGTATTATTTCCGGGTCTTCATGGGCTTTGATGGACACTTTATACTGAGCGATGATGTCGCCTTCGTCATATTTCTCGTTCACATAGTGGATGGTAATCCCCGTTTCCGTATCTCCCGAATCGGAGACCGCCTGATGCACCCGCATGCCGTACATGCCTTTGCCGCCATACTTGGGCAGCAGCGCAGGGTGAATATTCACAATGCGCCCCTCGTAGGCTTGCACCACATCGCAGGGGATCATGAGCAGAAATCCGGCCAGCACCACGAGGTCGATTTGCAGGGCATTGAGAATTTTGAGCAGGTCGCCCTTCTGCAGCCCCTGTTTGCTGATAACCACCGAGGGAAGAAAACGCCTCTCGGCCACCTGCAGCACTCCTGCCTGCGGGTTGTTGGTCAGGATAATCGACACATTCACGTCATCGCTAATGGCAAAATACTTGGCCACTTCATTGGCGTTGGAGCCTGTACCGGAAGCAAGAATGGCAATGTTTTTCACAGCTTCAATATTCAATTTGATTTAATATCCGAATTCATCGATCAATACTTTTCTGAAGAGCTCGTCCGCATTGCCCAGCCCATTGAGCTTTTGCAGCTCGAGACTGGAAATGAAGAAGTTGGGGACCCCCTGTTGCCTGCGCATCACCATCACATTGCGCACGCCCGTCCACGGGCTGAGGGTACCGTTCTTGTCGCGTGCCAGCAGGGGAGCCGTGTAAGCAATTTCGGAGCCGATCTCGGGCACAATGGGTTTTACCACACCCACAATGGCCGTGGATACCAGGGCCGGATAGCCCGGCAGGGAAGGCATCAGCGTATCGTTGATATCGAGCATGATCGTGGTGTCTTCGGGATTGACGAGGCTTTGAATGGGTGTAAATTCCAGAAACTGCGACTGCTCGTCAAAGGAAGAGGAAATGTACATGGCCATCATCATCTTCCCTCCCCGGTTGAAAAAGCCGGCTGTCGACTTCTGCGCCAGCGAAAAACTTTCCTGTGCATTGCTGCCAAACCAGATGATATAATCGAAGAGGCCGAAAACCCGCCCCTGGGTCAGATTGTCGGGTGAGCGGTTGATATATTCTCCTGCTTTCTGTTCGAAAATGCGGAGGGTATCCATGCGGTCGATACCGATGGCTTTCAGTTGCTGCGTGTAAAAGCTCTCTACCGTCTGAAATCCCGAAACATAGGCATTGACCAGCAGAATATCGGATTGAACCCGCTTGACAAAGAAGGGAGCGGAAACGGCATAGGGTGAGCGGGCACCGGAGTTGTCGACCACCCGAATGTAGAAGCGGTTGGTGTCGTTGAGGACGATATGCTGCTCGCGAAAACCCTGGGGCGTTTCGTCATTGTTGAGGTACACTTCGAAGTCGCTGGATGTGGCGCGGGGATCAAGGGCGACAAAGGTGGCCGAGTTGTTGAATTTTTCAATTACGGTGGGATCAGCCGTGGTATCGTTCCAGAGATATTCAAAATGGCTGATGTTATCAAATCCATCCGGATCGCTGCCCTTCCAGCTCACTTTGATGGCAGGATAGGTACTGCCGGGCTCAAAAACCCCGGGGATAATCTCTGCCTGTGGCCTTGAATTTTTCACCGGATAGATCAACCCGGCAGGTGAAGGATCGCGCAGTCCCTCATTGTCGATGGCGCGCACGCGAAAATGAAAATCGACCGTATCGCTGCCGGGAGGCGGTGAGAGAAGAAAAACACTGTCGTTTGATGCGGTGTGGGTCCATACGGAACCGTCAAAGCTAAACTCGTAGCCCGTCACAAATCCGTCCGGATCATCGCCCCACCAGCGAATATGCACTTCGGAGTTGAGGCGGTTGTCTCCGCTTCGTTTGATGGTATCCGTCACGGTATGGGTTTCTGGCGGCAGGTTGGGTTGCAAATCACCGCTAATGCCTGTTTGGCAGGCCGATATGAAGAGAAAAACAATGCTTATGGAGATAAAAAATAATTGTCCGCGCTTCATCATGCGCAAATATAGGAGAAAATAGAGGCTTAATGCTTTTTCGCCCCGAAAATATGGCCTTGCGGCATGGCGGGGCCGGAGCCCTTTTCGACAGATGCACCCGGCCTTTTTCGGGAGAAATGCTTTCCTGCGGGGGAAATAAAGTTTGAGCAATATTTTCAGGGCCGGTAAAATGAAATAGCTTTGTCGGGATATGCACTATTTAGACGAACTGAATCCCGCTCAAAAAGAAGCGGTCATCCATTTTGAAGGACCTGCGCTGATCATAGCCGGGCCGGGCTCGGGCAAAACCCGGGTTTTAACCTACCGCATTGCCTTCATGCTCGAAAATGCGATCGACCCCTTTCATATCCTTTCGCTCACCTTTACCAACAAGGCAGCCCGCGAGATGAAAGAGCGCATTCAGAAAATTGCCGGCCGCGAAGCGCGCAACCTGTGGATGGGCACCTTTCACTCGATCTTTGCCCGCATTCTGCGCATCGAAAGCGAAAAACTGGGCTATCCGGCCAACTTTACCATCTACGACAGCGATGATGCCAAGAGCCTCATCAAAAAAATCGTAAAAGAGATGGGGCTGAATGATAAGATCTACAAAGCCAGCACTGTCTACAACCGCATATCAGCTGCCAAAAACAGCCTGATCACCTCCGAAGAATATGCGGCCGACTCCTTCCTGACGGCCGAAGACGAAGCCGGAGCCCGACCGAAGATTGCCGAGATCTACAGCAAATATGCCCTTCGCTGCTTTCAGGCCGCAGCCATGGATTTCGATGACCTCCTCCTGAAAATGTACCTCCTGCTGAAAAAATATCCCGAGGTCCTTTACAAGTACCAGCAAAAATTCAAATTCATCCTGATCGATGAGTTTCAGGACACCAACCACGCACAGTACAGCATCGTGAAAATGCTGGGAGATATCTACGAAAACATTGCGGTCGTGGGCGATGATGCCCAGAGCATCTATGCTTTTCGGGGGGCAAACATTCAGAATATTCTGAATTTCGAACGCGACTATCCCGATCTGAAAATCTATAAACTGGAGCAAAACTACCGCTCGACCCAGGCCATTGTGAAAGTCGCCAACCATATTATCACCCACAATAAAAGCCAGCTGCCCAAGACCATCTGGACTTCGAACGATGAAGGGGAAAAGATCAAGGTATATCAGGCCCCCAGCGACAATGAAGAAGGAAAACTGGTGGCCGACCGGATCTTCGAACTGAAAATGCGCGAACATCTCTATGATGACGGCTTTGCCATCCTCTATCGCACCAATGCACAGAGCCGTGCGTTTGAAGAGGCCCTCAGGCGCAAGAACATTCCGTATCGCGTTTATGGCGGAGTTTCTTTCTACCAGCGCAAAGAGGTGAAAGACTACCTGGCTTATCTGCGTTTGACGGTCAACCCCAAAGATGAGGAAGCCCTTCGCAGGGTCATCAATTACCCGACCCGTGGCATTGGCAAAACCACAATGGAAAAGCTTAGCGTCTGGGCCAATGAAGCCGGCAGCTCCCTTTGGGAAATCATCATGCGCATCCATGAATATCCGCTCAGCGGACGGGCCCGCCAGTCGCTCGAAGATTTTGCCACCATGATCCGGTCATTTGCCTCCTGGCTCGACAAGAAAGATGCTTTCGAGCTGGCCGAAGAAATAGGGCGCTCCACCGGCATTCTCAAGGACTTGTACAACGACCGCTCCATTGAGGGGCAAAGCCGCTATGAAAATGTGCAGGAACTGCTGAGCTCTATCAAAGAATTTACCGAAAACCCGCCCGAAGCCCCCGAGGGAGAGGACAGCAGCGATACGGGCCTGGGCAGTTACCTGCAAAATGTGGCCCTGCTGACGGACATGGACCAGGAAGGGGATGACGTGCCGCGGGTGAAACTAATGACCGTCCATGCCGCCAAAGGACTCGAATTTCCGGCCGTCTTTGTGGTGGGTATGGAAGAAAACCTCTTCCCATCGATGATGGCGCTCGACAGCCGCGAAGGGCTGGAGGAAGAAAGGAGGCTCTTCTATGTGGCTGTTACGCGGGCCGAAAAATACCTGCATCTCAGCTATGCCAGCACGCGCTTTCGCTTTGGCAATCTCCTCTATTGCGAGCCCAGCCGCTTCATCGAGGAGCTGCCTCCCGAGATCGTAGAGTTCAAAGGATTGAAATCGCGCAAGGTAAAAACCGCAGCCGAACGGCAGGCCGATCGCAGCAGCCAGCTGAAAAAACAGCTCGACAAACTGCGCGAAGCCAAAAAAGCCGGATACCAGCATCAGCCCAGCGATGAGTTCCGCCCCGATGACCCGGCCGAAATGCAGGTGGGCATGGAAGTGGAGCATCCGCGCTTTGGCTTTGGCAAAATCACCAGCATGGACGGACCGGCCGACAACCGCATTGCCCATATCTTTTTTCAGAAAGCCGGCAACAAAAGAATCATGCTCAAATACGCCAAACTTCACATCCTTCGAAAGAAGCAATAAGGAAATGAAGGAGCGGAACTGTTTTTGCCCGATAGTTCTTATCTTTGCGGTACTACTGCAATCATCGTAAACGCTTATCTATTCATTTTTCAGTAGCTCACAACCCTTATCAGACTCATTTTGAAAGAACATTTTAATGGAATACAATACCCGTAAAGAGAAACTCGTAATCCGCGAGTACGGCCGCAATGTGCAAAATCTCGTCAATTACGCCATGACGGTGGAAGACCGCGAAAGGAGGAACAAGATCGCCCGCTATATCATCGAACTCATGGCACAGATCAATCCGCAGTACAGATCGGTAGAAGAATACCGCAGAAAACTCTGGGATCACCTTTTTTATATTTCCGATTTCAAGCTGGATGTAGACTCGCCTTATCCGAAGCCCGATCCGGAAGACCTGATCAAAACCTTCCGCAACAACGGACGCATGCCCTACCCTCCGATCACCAAGCGCAACCGGCACTATGGCCGCAACATCGAAACGATGATCAAACGCGCCATCCAGATGGAAGACGAGGAAAAGCGAAAAGCCTATACCAAGATCATCGCCAACTATATGAAGCTGGCCTATGCCAATTGGACCCGCGAAAGCGTGACGGATGATATCATTCTGAACGACATCGAGAAGATGAGCGGTGGCCTGCTCAAGCTCCAGGGCGATGACATGGAACTCAACTCGGTGGCGGCTTCGCTGCGCAGCAAGCGCAAGCCCCAGAGCCAAAACTACCGGGGAAAGAGCAACAACCGCAACAAGAACTACCGCAAGCGCGGGCAGCCGCGCAGATAAGAGCGGCAGCGCCTGCACGCCCTCCCCATTTCCCGACACTTTTGGCTGAGCGCACGCTAAATTGTTGAAAAGCCCCACACAATATCCGGCCTGAAATCTTCATCATTGTAATAAGACAAAAGCGGCCGCTATGGATATTTTCAAAATCGAAGGGGGACATCGCCTCAAAGGAAGCATCACCCCGCAGGGGGCCAAAAACGAAGCCCTGCAAATCATCTGCGCCACCCTCCTCACAGACGAGGAAGTGCAGATCAGCAATCTCCCCGACATACGGGATGTCAATTTTCTGATCGAGCTGCTGGGCAAGATGAATGTGAAAGTAGACCGCCAGGGAAGAGACCGTTGTACTTTCCGTGCCGATGAGGTCAACCTCGACTTTCTGTATTCCGAAGAATTCAAAAAAGACGCCATGAAACTGCGTGGCTCCATCATGCTGATGGGGCCTTTGGTGGCCCGCTATGGCAAGGCCTACATCCCGCGGCCGGGAGGCGACAAGATCGGGCGCAGGAGACTGGACACCCATTTCCTGGGATTTCAGAAACTGGGGGCCCGCTATGAATTTGATCCGGTCAAAAAGAGCTATTACCTCGAAAGTGAGAAACTGAAAGGAGCGGATATGCTTCTGGACGAAGCCTCGGTAACCGGAACGGCCAATATCATCATGGCGGCCGTGCTGGCCGAAGGCGAAACGATCATCTACAATGCCGCCTGCGAGCCCTACATCCAGCAACTCTGCCGCATGCTCAATCGCATGGGTGCTCAGATCAGCGGCATCGGCTCCAACCTGCTGCGCATCAAAGGAGTGGACAGGCTGGGCGGTACCACACACCGCATGCTGCCCGATATGATTGAGATCGGAAGTTTCATCGGCCTGGCAGCCATGACGGGCTCGGAAATAACCATTGAAGACACCACCAGCAGCCAGCTGGGCCAGATACCCGATGTCTTTCGCAAGCTGGGCATCGCGATGGAAGTGGAGGAAGAGCGCATCCACATTCCGGCACAGGAGCGCTACGAGATACAAACCTTCATTGACGGATCGATACAGACCATTTCGGATGCTCCGTGGCCGGGCTTCACCCCCGACCTTTTGAGCGTGGCACTCGTGGTGGCCACCCAGGCCAGGGGCAGTGTGCTAATCCATCAAAAAATGTTTGAAAGCCGGCTTTTCTTTGTCGACAAGCTCATCGACATGGGTGCTCAGATCATTCTTTGCGATCCGCACCGGGCCGCTGTAATCGGCCTCGACAAGCAGATGCCCCTGCGTGGCATACACATGAGCAGCCCCGACATCCGGGCCGGTGTGGCCCTGCTGATTGCCGCCCTCTCGGCCGAAGGAACGAGCTATATCAGCAACATACACCAGATCGACCGCGGCTATCAAAACATTGACGGACGCCTGCGCCAGCTCGGTGCCGTGATCGAGCGGGAATAATCCGGAATCTTTTATCGCAAAGGAGCCCCTCCCACACCTGCACTTGCAACCTTATTCTCTTTTTTAAGCAGTATTTTCTATCTTGCGTTACTGAGATAATTCCGTATCCAATGAAGAAACTAGTCCTCCTCCTGATTGCCGGCTGCTTTTCTTTTTCCCTTTGGGCAACACACATGGCCGGAGGTCATCTTAGCTATGAACTGGTGGACAGCAGCAAAGACCTTTATCGCATCAATCTAATTATTTATCGAAACAGCGCTGGCATAGCGCTTCGCGACAGCATCAAGGTGCTTGTCCGAAATCCGTACGGAGGCGAAAAGCTGGATATTACCCTGTATAAATCAAATACACTGGGCCTTTCGGGAGAGGGCCATTGCTATAAAGACACAGTGAACTATGAAAAAACGCGCTACCGCTCGGAAATTGTGCATCTGCCGGATCTTGAATTCCTGGACATATTTATAATATCAGATAACTCGATTGGCAATACTGAACCCGGAATTTGTTGCCGGAGCAATGACCTTAAAAATGTAAAGGAGACGGGAGGAGTAGGCCAGGTATTTTATCTCCGCAGTTCTTTCAGGAAGACTTTCCCCGGCAACCACAGCCCGGTCATTATCAACTATCCCCGTCTTTATTTCCCCGAAGGAGCTGAAAGCCACACACGCCTGCAGGCGCTTGATTCTGACGGAGACTCGCTCGTATATCTTCTCTCGCCTGCCTTTAACATATCAACATATAAACCCTTTAACAGCCGACCTTTTGAGGAAGTGCCCTATGCCATCGGATACTCTGCCCAAAAGGCATTAGGTCAGGATGCGAGCTTTGAGATTGATGCTGAAACAGGTTTAATATATGTGGCCAATGCCGAAATCGGAAACTATGCAGTCGCATTTGAGATAAGGGAATACAGGCATGATACCCTTATCGGTCAATATATTATGGAGGTAACAGTTTCCGTGACCGACACTTCATTTATAGATCTCAGTGCAGGCCAGAATGAAGATACCCTGTTCACCTGCAACGGAGACATTGAATGGCCGGAGCCTTGTTCATCCGATCTCTTCTGGGATTTTACCTGGCCGGGAAACAGTGACACCAGCAGTGAATTCATCCCCGGGTTTCGTTATCCCTCTCCCGGAAATTACACCTTGCTCCTTGTTCAAAATGTACACAGCAGCAACCCTGACACTTCCTTTTTCAAAATCCGATACCTCGATTCCTTTCAACATAATCTGAGTCGCGATTTCTATTTTAAATTACCCGACACACTTACGATTTGCAAGAATGAGCCGTATCGGCTTCCGGGCATGACCAAGGGCCAAATCACCTGGTGTTCCGATTCGGGAGCATACTGCGTTCAAGGCATAAGACCCTGGATAACGCTTCAGAACAAAGCAAACTTTGTTGCTATAGGCAATTACCTCGGCTGTTTGTTTCGTGACACCGTGCGTTTCGGTACGTACCCGACAGACAGCCTTTCGATAACCATGGATACAAGTAAATGCACGGAAGACAGTATACGGCTATGGGCCAATGGCTTCTATTCCTACGACTGGAAGCCCGAAAAAGATATATCAAATACGAAACTTGCCAGCCCGCTGATTTGGCCTTCAATAACCACAACCTATACTCTTACGGGTAAATACGGAAACGGCTGCAGCTATCAACTCAGTACGGAGGTATATGTTCATGAAAAAGATCCGGGAATGATAGAAGTGCTGCCCGGAAACAGAAAGTGCAAAGAAGATACGGTCAGATTAAAGGCGAGCGGATACGTTTCGTATTTATGGGAGCCCAATGAAAAAATATCCTCAACCACTGCTTCCGCCCCCCTGGTCTGGCCGACCACCTTTACAAGTACCTATACACTTATCGGCATTGACAGCAACGGCTGTAAAAGAAAGAACAGCGTCAGAATTTACCTGCATCCCGAAACCGGAAGAATAAAGTTTTCACCCGATAGGAATATTTGCATCGGTGACACAGTGCTCATTTCGGCTGTTAATTACCAATTAATTCGCTGGATGCCTGACTCTCTCTTTTCAAATGACACCGCGATGCAACAAATCCTCAGTCCGAAGGAAAAAACAAGCTTCAATATTTCTGCAATTGATACGAACGGCTGCATTCGAAATAAAACAGAGACGGTTTTCGTATATCATCCTCCGGGCGAAATCTCGCTTAGCAGTGACAGCCTGACCGGATGCTTGAATGTAATACGCAAAATGAGTGCTGCTTCGGACCATGGCAGGGACTTTATTTGGGAGCCGGCAGACTGGCTGCTTTCCGGCCAGGGAGGAAAAAACGGCACAATAAAAATAAAGGGGGATACCATATTCACTTTAACTGTACTCAGCAAGTGGGGTTGCCAGCGTGACACCACCTTTAAAGTCAGGATCAGCACTACGGATAGCAGCATCATCGGAGGATGGGTACGGTCTGCCAACGATTTTAAAGCCCTTGCCAATGTGCGTATATCCATCGTCCTTTTCAATCCGGCCGACAGCAGTCTGGAGGAAAGGATACAGGCCCATACCACTCCGGACGGACGCTTTCGGTTCAAAACCGATAAGAAGTCGTTTATACTCAGGGCAAGCAGCTTTCACCATCTTTCCATTTTGAAGTATTTACCCTTGTATAAAGAGAACAAGGCTTTCTGGAAATTTGCCGACAGCCAGGTTTTTCATGTCTGCAGAAAAACAGACACTATGAATTTCCTCCTCAGGCAAAGAGCTGGCGCAAGCAGCAACGGGTCAATATCCGGAAAGCTGATAAATACATCGGGTGAAATACTTAAAGGATGCATCCTCTATCTGAGCGATCCGGACTCGGGAAATATCCGCTATAGCAGTATTACCGACAGCAACGGCCTCTTCTTATTTACCGGGCTCCCGATTGACAGCTTTGCACTGCTTGGGGACTGGCCCGGCCTGGAGAACAAAAAGGCTCCGGTCATCAAGCTTGCACTTGACAAATACAAGCTGACGGGCTTGCGTGTACGAAAGAAAGGCAAAGAGTTGATATTGGACGGTCCGTCTGCAATAGAAAACAAGGCGTCCGATCAAAGAATTAGCCTCCGGCCTAATCCGGCTGTGGAATATATTTATATCGAAACAGGCAAAGCGGAAAAAAGGCTTTATCAAATTGTTGATATGTATGGCATAGTACGCAGAAGTGCTTATATACAGGGTCCTTACAGTCGTATTTCACTGAACGGACTGGCTCCGGGTTCTTACCTTTTTCTCTTGCATGAGAAGGACGGCTCTTCCGTTATTCCTTTTATCAAGTTGCCTTAACCAACCTTGCGCCTAAAATGAAAAACGTAGCGTTTCTCTTTATTCTTATCTTTTTCTCATGCTCGCTTTCGGCAAGCCATCTGGCAGGAGGCATTGTAAGCTATGAGTGTGTGGACTCGGCAAAAGGCCTCTATCGCATTACCTTTCGTAAATATCGCTCACCCGGGGGTGTTCCCCTTCCGTCTAAAGAATACTTATCTATCCGGATTTATCCAGGGGGCACAGAACAAAGATATACTTTGCAGCGAAGCAAAATCGACACTGTGGCGATCGCTCCCTGCATAGATACCTTGTCGATATACGAACGCCACACCTATGTAAGCAATGCCATTCCTTTGCCCGAAGGAAGTACGATTGACCTTTATAGCGAGGGTTCCTGTTGCCGCAGCGCGGATATAGTCAACTTAACCTCTTCCGGCATCACCGGAGAGCGCCTTTTTTCCAGAGTACCCAACGTACTCGACTACCCCTGCAACAGTTCACCGCTTATATCGGAAATCCCGGCACTCATCTTTCCTTATGGGCAGCCTTATATCACTCAACTGAAAGCCACCGACCCCGATGGCGACTCTCTTTCCTTTTTCCTTGCAACTCCGTTGAGCAATAGCCCTTATAAAAGTGATTCCTTTCCCCCCTTTCTGCCTGTGACCTATGCACAGGGTTATTCTGCCGAAGAACCCTTCGGCTCTGATGCTTCTTTTTCTATTGACCCGGTCAGCGGTAAGATCCGAGCAAATATCAAAAGGAAAGGACGCTTTGCAGTAGCTTACGAAATACGGGAATACCGCAAGCAAAAACTGATTGGTCGTTATTTTCTCGAGTTACTCCATACGGTTAAACCCGCGTTGAAGCCGGAGCCGCAATATCTTTTCTTCCACGATACCATCCTGAGTTGCAACGGCAGTATCAGCATATCGGAAAGTTGCTACGAGGATGTTTTCTGGGACTTTACCTGGCCGGGAAACAAAGATACCGGCACAAGCTCCAATCCGAGTTTTACCTACCCCGGCCCGGGAAGCTATACCCTTATGTATCTGAACCGCACAGATGCGTATACGAACGACACTTTTTTCTTTACTGTTTTGGTTGACAGTGCAGCCGACAAGCTGAGCCACCTCATGCTCCGTCTTCCTGATGACACCACCCTTTGCCAGGGTCAGCCTCTTCAGCTCGAAGCCTTTGCCGTAAATGAAATTCGATGGATCAAGAGCAACGGGATGAATTGCAGCAACTGTAGCGAGTTTCTGGTAAATACCGACAGCTCACGCACTTTTACAGCCTCTGTAGAAATGAATGGCTGTATAGCCTATGACAGTTTCCGGGTGAACATATACCCCGACCCGGGGAGTATTGACTTTAGCGACAGCATCATATGCCTCGGAGACACCCTTACGTTATCGGCTCAGGGCTATGAGCGCTACCGTTGGAGACCCGGCCGTTTTCTTTCCGACAAGGATTCCTCCATAACACTGGCCTGGCCGGATAAGGAGATCGAGTTCACTCTTACCGCACATGACAGCTTCGGATGCCGGAAAATCCACAATATCACTGTCGGAATATATCCTGATATCGTCCGCTTATGGGCATCGCCTTCTGACAAGATCTGCAAGGGCGATACGATCGGCCTGAGTGCCAGCGGTTTCACCAGCTTTAATTGGTCTCCCGATTCTCTGCTCTCTGCCGCTCAGGCAGCCTCCCCCCTGGCCTGGCCCTCTGAGAATACCGCTTTTACCCTGACCGGCATTGATTCTTTCGGATGTATAAAAACACAAAGCATTGATATAAAAGTGTTTGAATATCCGGGGCCGCTAAATATCAGCATCGATACACTGAGTGGCTGCTTTAGAGAGATTAAAACCGTCACGGTACATGCAAAGCAGGCGAGCGACTATAGCTGGAATCCGGAAAGCTGGATTGACTCAAACCCGAAAAACTCCTATAAGGTCAAAATCAAAATTCTTGGAGATACCCTTTTCACCGTTACAGCAATACGTTCGGGAATATGCAGGCGGGACAGCACTTTCCCTGTTCTACTTTCAAAAAGCGATCCCAACAGTTTTTCAGGGAAGGTGCGTGTCGGATCCGCTTCTGTTATGGATGTGAAAATATCCATGATAAGCTATAACCAGGCCGACAGCAGTCTGCATGAAATCGCATCAACAATAAGCAAAGCCAACGGGGATTACCAGATCAGGGATACCGGTCTCTTTTTCTTTTTAAGAGCCGTACCACTAAATGAAAGTAACGCCTCCTATCTCTTGCCGAGGTACCTGAAATCTGCTTTCTACTGGAGTGATGCCGACACTTTTGCCAGGGAATACTGTGAAATAAAAAATCAATTAAATTTTCATCTTGTAAAAGCATCCTCTCAAACCGGCCCGGGATTGATCCGTTGCAAAGTCGTCAAAGAAAACGGACAGGCGCTCACTCCAATGATTCTGTATCTAGTTCAAAATGATCAGATCCAATACGCTGCTGTCACTGACAGCAACGGCTACTTCAGTATCGGCAATCTGCCCTTAGAGTCGTATCTGCTCTATGGTGACTGGCCTTACCTTGACAATGAGCTGCCGCCTGAAATTCAACTCAGCAGCGAACAAGCCTCTCTTACCAATCTTTTAGCCGTGAAAAAAGGCAATAAGCTGGTGCTGAGCAAGATCACGGGAATTGATTCCCAGGCTGTCTTATCAGGCATACGTATCTATCCCAACCCGGTTTCGGATTACTTATTCTTAGATATCGGCATGGATATCCCAACTCCGTCTTACCAGTTGCTTACACAAAACGGAAGCATCTCTTCATCCGGGGCACTTCATGGCGGGCTGAATCGAATTTCGCTCGGGCAACTGGAGTCCGGCTTTTACCTTTTGAAATTCTTTTCAAAAAACGGAGTTCGGATTTTTAAAGTCTTGAAGTTAGATTGACAAAGGGCCGCCCGAATACACGGGCCGGTGTGGCCCTGCTGATTGCTGCCCTCCCGGCCGAAGATGCCAGCCATATCATCAATATTCACCAGATCGACCGCGGCTATCAAAACATTGACGGATGCCTGCGCCAGCTCGGAGCCGTGATCGAGCGGGTTTACTTCTTCGCATTCTTCAATAAGTGCCGGTTTTGCTTTCATCGCTGTGCGATTTCCCGGTTCCGTTGAAACAAAAATGAAATCCGGTTTATTCTAATCACAGAAGTATCTTTATTAACCCAAAATCAAGCCCTATGAAAAAGCAAGAAATAAAAGAAAGAATCAATGAAACACTGAACAATTGGAAAGAAGCAATTGGCTCCCTCAGCGAACGGAAAAAACTGGATGTGGCCGAAAGCAGCAGGCAGCTTGAAATCCTAAAAAAACGCCTCAATGAGTGGTTGGATAAAAGCAATGAAGAATTTGAAAAATTGAGTGAAAAAAGCAAAGCAGAATTGACAGGATTGAGACAACAGTTGGACGAGTTAAGAGTACAAGCGGCATTAGCCCGTGCCGAAGGTCGCGATGCACTGGAAGAACAAGAGAAAAAAATCCGTCAGGCCATTGCCGATATCGAAGTGGAACTTAAAAAATTAATGAAATCATCGGACGAAGCGGTTCGAAATATGGCAGAAAAGTCTGCTCATTCGCTTGCGTTATTGCAAATGAAATTGGAACTGCTCCGTCTGCAAGCCCATCTTGCTGCCATGGAAGCGCGCAGCGAATGGGAAAAGAATGAAAAGGTGCTCAAGCGGGAATTGGCCGAATGGAAAATAAAAATGAAGAAATGGGAAGAAAATGCGGGTGAGCGCTATGAAGAATTCAGCAAGGAGATGAGCGAAGCCTGGAAACATCTCAAACGGGCGGTGGGATTCAAGTCTTGATCAATAGAAACAGATAATAAGCGGCAAATCCGCTGAGCAGGACAATGCCTGCACGGCTGAGCCAGATCATAGCGCGCCCGGGCCGGAAAGCCGCTGGAATCGATGGGTCGCGGATGACCAGAAAGTTGACCAGGGCGAAGAAAGGAGCCGTGCAAAAAGAAAGGATCGTGGCCACATCGACCATGGTCTGCATGTTCTCAATATAGACGGCCAGGAGCAGGATGGCCCCGGCTCCGATTATCAGCATATACAGGCGATAGAGTGTTTTCTCCCTCTTTTTCAGTCCGGGCAGCAGAAGCAGTGTGGTTTTCTCCAGTGTGCGGGGAATGCCGTCAAATACGGTAAGCGTGGTGCTGAGCATGGTGGTAAGGGCAGCCCCGCCAATCACCCAGTAAGCCCAGTCGCCCAGGCTCCGGGTGTACATTTCGATAAGTTGCCGGGCAAACACCGCTCCCCCGGGCGAGAAAGAAAGTCCGCGGCCATGCATGATATAGGCGCCCAGGGCCATGAAAAAGAGCGCCACGATGAGCGTGCCCCAATAACCGATATTGAAATCGCGCAAGGTGTCCCGCAGCTTCATCCGGCTGCCGAGCTCTTTGTTTTTTTCTTCATTCCAGAAACTTACCCATACCGACAAATCCAGGGGAGAGGGCATCCAGCCCATGAGAGCAATGAGAAATGCGATACCCACAGGCGTCCACTCGAAATGCTGCGCCACGGGCGGATGATAGCCTTTGGACGCAGCGGCCAGCACCGCAGTGATGGTACAAAGTGTAAGAATCAGGATAATAAATTTCACGGAGCGATCGAGGAGATAGAACTTCTCGGCATAAAGCAACGCTCCGCAGGCCACAAGGATAAGCGCACTCAACTGCCACAGCGGCAAAGTGATCTGAAAGAGCTGCGCCATGATGGCGGCCGTGACGACCGTAACCGCTGCCTGAATGGTAAACACCGTGCCCAGTGTGACCAGCACAAAAGTGCCAAGTGCCCAGGAACCGAGTGATTTGTATCCATGGAGCAGATTCCGGCCGGTTGCAGCCACATAGCGGGGCCCAAACTGGAAGAAGGGATACTTTACAATGTGAATGGCCACGATGGCCCAGAGCAGATCGAAGCCGTAGAGGGCCCCTGCACGCGTACTTTGCACCAGATGCGATACTCCGATGGCCGCACCGGCAAAGAGCAATCCCGGCCCCAGTTTGCGTAGCCATATCTTCAGTGACATGGTAAATTCATTTCCATCAGCAGGTTAAATTATTCAATTGCCCGCAAATCTCAGTTGCCCCGACCGCAAAAGCCGTCAAGTTATTATCTTGTCGCTTCAAATTTTAATACCGGTAATTATGAAAAAATATTTGCTTCTCTTCCTGGCCGTCCTCAGTCTGGGTGTCCTTCGCTCCCAGGATCGCATGACCCCCGAACTCTTGTGGAAACTGGGCCGTGTGAGCGGTCACCAGGTATCTCCCGATGGACAATTTATCCTCTTCGGCATCAGCTACTATAAGCTGGATGAGAACAAAGGCAACCGCGACCTTTACCTCCTTCCTGCTGACGGTGGCGAAGCCCTTCGCCTCACAAACAGCGAGGGCTCCGAATTCAACGAATGCTGGCGACCCGATGGCAAGAAGATTGCCTACCTCGCCTCAACGGATGAAGGCGCACAGCTTTTCGAAATGAACCCCGATGGCAGTGGAATCACGCAGATAAGTCATATCGAAGGCGGAATCAGCAATTTTGCCTACGCTCCGGATATGAAGCATGTTTATTTCACACATGATGTGAAGATGGCGCAAACACTTCATGAAAGATATCCCGACCTCCCGTATGCCGAAGCCCGGATCATTGACGACCTGATGTATCGCCACTGGGATCATTGGGAAGACGAATACAAAAGCCATCTTTTTGTGGCCGACTACGAAGACGGTAAAATCGGAGCCATGAAAGACATCATGGACGGAGAGCCATTTGACACACCGCTTATGCCCTTTGGCGGAAGCAGCCAGATAAGCTGGAGCCCTGACGGCAAGAGCATTGCCTACACCTGCAAGAAGATGACCGGGCGCGAATATTCTTTGAGTACCAACTCTGAGATTTACCTCTACGAGCTGCAAAGCGGAGAGACCATAAATATCAGCAAGGGCCTCCCCGGTTACGATATGGAGCCCGTATTCTCCCCGAGCGGGCGCTACCTCCTATGGCAAAGCATGGAACGGGCCGGCTTCGAATCAGACCGCCAGCGCCTGATGGTGCACGATTTTCGCAGCGGGCAACGCTTTGAACTGACCAAGGGCCTCGACCGCGATGCCATGGCTGCCCGCTGGTCGGCCGATGAGCAGACCGTCTACTTCATCAGCGGGGAAAAAGCAACCTTTCAGATCTTCCGCATTGATTTTAAAAGCAGGAAAGTCCGGCAAATCACAAAAGGCGATTACAACTACCGCTCTTTCGAATTGGCCGGGCCGCAGCAGATCATTTGCAGCCGGCAGGACATGAATCACCCGACCGAACTTTTCCGCATCAATATCGAGAGCGGGGAAGCCAAAGCCCTGACCCGTGTCAATGCAGCGATTTATGATCAGTTGAAGACAGGAAAAATCGAAAAACGCTGGATAAAAACCACAGACGGAAAAGACATGCTCACCTGGGTCATTTATCCGCCCGATTTCGACCCCTCGAAGAAATATCCCACCCTGCTTTATTGCCAGGGCGGACCGCAAAGTGCCGTAAGCCAGTTTTTCAGCTATCGATGGAACTTTCAGCTCATGGCTGCCAATGGATACATCATCGTAGCACCCAACCGCAGGGGACTCCCCTCATTCGGCCGCGAGTGGAATGACGAAATCAGTGGCGACTGGGGCGGACAGGCCATGCTCGACTACCTCTCGGCCATTGACGAATTGGCCAAAGAAAGCTACGTGGACAATGAGCGCCTCGGAGCCATCGGAGCCAGCTTTGGCGGCTATTCGGTCTACTGGCTGGCCGGCCACCATGAAGGCCGTTTTAAGAGTTTCGTAGCCCATTGCGGTGTCTTCAATCTCGAAAGCATGTACCTCTCAACGGAAGAAATGTGGTTTGTAAACTGGGATATGGGCGGCCCTTACTGGGACCCGGCACTCAGGGAAAAGTACGAAGCCTTTTCTCCGCATAACTTTATACAAAACTGGGATACTCCGATTCTTGTCATTCACGGACAACGCGATTTTCGCGTTCCGGTAGAACAGGGCATGCAGGCCTTCAACGGAGCACGCCTGCTGGATATTAAGAGTCGCTTTCTCTATTTTCCGGATGAAGGACACTGGGTCCTTTCTCCGCAAAACGGAGTGCTCTGGCACCGCGAGTTTTTCCGCTGGCTTGACGAGACCCTCAAATAAGGCCGGAGAAAGAAGAGAAGGCATTGCGCTCCTGTATTTCATTTCCGGACATCCCGGTATGAATATCTAAGCATTCCGGAGACTCGCGCAGACGAGAATAGCGCTTGTGGGCGTTAAGTTTCAAATTCCGGGATGACTCCGAAACTTAACGGCATCCTTTTTGCATTTAAGCGACAAAAAACTACTGCCATGAAAAAGAAATGGATGCTACTCACCTTTTTGCTGCTTCTTTTTGCTGCAGGAGCCCGCGCTCAGGATTTTGAAGCAGGCGACTTTCAGGTCAAAGCCGGTCTCGGTGGGCCGAACTGGCTGCAACTGGCTTTTAACATTCTCCCTGACGGCCAGGAAAACCGGAACGGACTGATGATCATGCCCGTTGCCAAGGGAGAATATTTCGTAAGTGAGCAGGTGGCCCTGGGGCTCAGTTTTAATTATCGCAAAAGCAGCTCCGATATCTACCGGGACACTTTCGAATACAACGGAAGTTCCTACAGCGGACGTTTCGGGGTGGATATAGATCGCTATGTTCTCGGTCTTCATGGTGAGTATCACCCGGGATGGTTTGCCGAAAGTGATGCAAAACCCGACCTCTACATCGGAGGGATGGCCGGCATAGGCATCAGCCGGAACAGGATCATTGCCAACTCCGACATCGAAGACCTGGAGGCCATCAACAGCTATCTCAGCCAACTTGGGCTGCTCAGTTCGACCCCGACTACTACGGTGGTTAAACCCCGCGTGGCCGCTTACCTCGGATTTCAGATGCCGATCAGCCAGACCCTCGGATTCTATGCCGAGGCGGGCATTGGTGTGCCTTTGATTCAGTTGGGTTTGAAAGCACATTTTTAGGGGTAAACGGCATTTGAGCGCCAGTTTCGGCTCATTCACCGAATGAAATTGTCGCGGCCGGGCATGCATACTATATTCGGTGTTGTAAATACACGATTATGCTCCTGACAAGTATTCCAAAGATCACTATCGAACGGCCGCTCAATGATTTTGAGCGCGCACGGATTCGCAAACTGAGCCTGCTTGGTAAACGGGACTTGCTGTCGGTGAACAACTCGCTCAACATTGCCGATAAAATCCGGCTGGAACGGCAGCTGAAGGGCCCCCTGATGCAATAATCCGGTCAGATAAAAAAACAACTGTCATAAAAGAAGCCCTGTGGAAATCCGCAGGGCTTTTCTTTTATCTTGTTTTATTCGGGTAAGGCGGTGGTGGCGGAATACTGTGCATTTCCGTTTTCATCATTTTCATTACTTCCTCAATACCACGGTTCAGTTGTTCGTCTTCGCCCATATACTCCTTGTACACATTGTTGTCGACCTCAATATCCGGGTCCACACCGTGTCCTTCAATAATCCATTTTTTACCTTCCACATCATAGCTGGCAAACTCCGGCTTATAGAGATAGCCACCATCGACCAACGGCAGCGATCCCCTGATGCCGACCACCCCGCCCCAGGAGCGATGTCCGATAAGCGGGCCGATGCCGTGATGCTTGAAGCGGTAGGGGAATAAATCACCGTCTGATGCCGACCACTGGTCGAGCAGCGTCACCTTGGGGCCCAGCACCATCTCGGCCGGATCGGTCGAAGGGGCGGCATTTCGCGGTTTATCGATCATGGCCAGTTCTCTGCGCAGGCGCTCGATAATCATCGGTGAAACATTGCCTCCTCCGTTGCCGCGTACGTCAATGATCAATCCTTCCTTGCGCAACTGCGGATAGAAGTGCTTCACAAACTCATTCAGCCCCGCCACACCCATATCGGGAATATGGATATAGCCGACCTTTCCGTTGCTGGCTTCATTTACTTTGCGAATATTTTCATTCACCCAGTTGAAATAATAGAGTTCCGACTCGTCAGCAATGGGTTTTACCAATGTTGTTTTGGCTCCTTCTCTTTTGGGTTTGCTGTTGTAGCTGATCTCCACAATGGAACCGGCTTTGTCGAGCAGTGGAATGTATGGGTTTTCGAGGTCTTTCAGCGACTGCCCGTTGATGGCAATGAGGTAGTCGCCTTCGCTGATGCCGACACCGGCCTCGCTCAGGGGAGAACGCAGGCCGCTTCGCCAGTTTTCGCCTTTCAAAATGCGCTCTACCCGATAATAGCCCGAAGGATCTTTCACCAGCTCCGCACCCAGCAAGCCTGTTTTCAGTCTCGGCTGATCGGGCAGGTCACCCTCACCGGCATAGGCATGGCCCACATTCAGCTCACCGATCATCTCCCCGATTATATAGGTCAGATCGGCCCGGTGGTTTACATGATCTACCAACACCT
>WFPF01000043.1 GCA_015487695.1 Chitinophagales bacterium | reverse complement strand
TGGAGATGGAACGCGTACCCGATGCCGGCTATGAAATTGAAGGGCTGCCCATCCGGGGCATCGACCGGAAAAATATGCTGAAGAACCTCGGTCTGCCGTTCCGCCTTTTGGGCAGCATTCTCAAAGCGCGTGGCATTATCCGGAAGTTTGACCCCCAGGTAGTGATCGGGGTGGGCGGATATGCCAGCGGCCCCACACTCTGGGTGGCATCGCGCAGGAAAATACCCACGGTAATTCAGGAACAAAACTCTTATCCCGGTATTACGAACAAATTGCTCGCCCGCTACGTGGATCGCATTTACGTGGCCTACGACCGCATGGAGCGCTGGTTTGATGCCGGCAAAATCGTGAAGTCCGGCAATCCCGTGCGGGAAGCCATTCGGAACTCCCGGGTGACGAAGGAAGAAGCACTCGATAGATATGGCTGGGACCGAAGCAAACCCGTAGTGCTTGTAGTCGGTGGGAGTCTGGGTTCTCTGACCATCAACCGCTCCATAGCCGGGGATATCGAAAAATTCAGACATGCCGGATTGCGCCTTATCTGGCAGACAGGTAAACTCTACTATGATCGCTACAAAGATATGGCAAGGGATCAGCCCGAAATTCGCATCGTTCCGTTCATCCGCGATATGGCCTCGGCATATGCCGCTGCGGATGTCATTGTTTCGCGGGCAGGTGCCATTGCCGTTTCCGAGCTTCAGATTGTTGGCAAGCCGGTCATTCTGGTGCCTTCGCCCAACGTGGCCGAAGATCATCAAAGCAAAAATGCCCAGGCGCTGGAGGATCGCAATGCAGCGATGACCGTCAGCGACCGGGATGCACCACAGCGCCTCGTTGAGCAAATTATCAAACTGGTCGAAAACGGTGGACTGCGCGAGCGCATGAGCGCCAATATCCGCAAAATGGCCATTCATGATGCAGCCGATCGCATCGCTTCCGATGTGATAGAAATCATCAAAAAAAGAGAGGATGCAGCGCATTAAGAACATAAAAAAAGCATGGTTTGTGGGCATTGGCGGCATCGGCATGAGCGCCCTCGCGCGCTATTTTATGCACCAGGGCATCAAGGTGGGCGGATATGACCGGGTTCAGTCTGAAATCAGCGATGCCCTCAGCCACGAAGGTGCATACATAACAAAGGATGAGCAGGTCTCCTCGATGTGGGAGGATATTGACCTTCTGGTCTATACTCCGGCTGTGCCCGTATCGCATCCCCAGATAAGCCGGGCCGAAGAAAAGGGAATAGCGGTAAAAAAGCGGGCCGAGATTCTGGGAGACATCACACGTGAACCCTTTACCATAGCCGTGGCCGGTACGCATGGCAAAACAAGCATCAGCACGCTGATTGCCCATCTGCTGCGCAGCGGATCTATCCGGACAGGAGCTTTTCTGGGAGGAATCTCGGGAAATTTTAACGGCAATTTTCTGCCGGCCGAAGAAAACATTCTGGTGGTGGAGGCCGATGAATATGACCGTTCATTTCTTCACCTTCATCCCGACCTGGCTGTTATTTCGGCTATCGATCCCGATCACCTCGATGTGTATGGCGATCTGGAGCATTTGCAGGCGGCCTATTCCGATTTTGCAGCATTGCTGTCTGATCAGGGCCGGCTGATTATCAAAAAAGGACTACCGCTTCGGCCTTTTTCCGGCACGGAAGCAAAGGAATATGCCCTGGATGCGAAGGCCCCGCTGCATGCCGCGAACATACATGCGGGAGAAGGAACTTATCGCTTTGACTTTGTGTCTCCCGGGTTGCAGATCGAGGGGCTGGAACTTGCTTTCCCGGGCATTCACAATGTAGAAAACGCGGTGGCGGCCATCGCAGTGGCTCTTGAAATGGGTGTTTCCCCCGGTGATATACGCAGGGCCCTGCCGCGTTTCAAAGGCATTAAAAGGCGATTTGAATATCGTTTAAGGCGGGAAGATATTGTATTTATAGATGACTATGCCCACCACCCGAAGGAGATTGAACTGCTGATACGAAGTGTGCGCGAAATGTATCCGACCCGCAGACTGACGCTTGTCTTCCAGCCGCACCTTTACAGCCGCACCCGCGACCTGGCTGCGGAGTTTGCACGTGTACTCAGCGAAGTGGATGAACTCATTCTGCTGCCCGTATATCCGGCCCGCGAAGAGCCCATTCCCGGTGTTTCGAGTCACCTGATAGCCGAAAAACTCCCCGCAATGAAGGTACATCTGATTGAAAAGTCCGATTTAATAGACACCCTTCTCAGCCTGAAGCCCGGGCTTCTGCTAACGGCCGGTGCCGGAGACATCGACCGTGAATTGCAGACCATAGAGGAAGCATTAAAAAATCGAAGCGTATGAGAATCAACAGAAAAGTAAAAAAACTGCTCAGAGCCACCCTGACACTCTCCGTCAGTGCCGGACTTCTCTTTTTGCTGCTTTCGGCATCGCGCAAGCAGGCCGAAACCCCGCTGAAAGAGGGCATTTTGGTGGATATAAACTATGGAAACGGAGATTATTTTGTTTCTCCGGAAGAGGTGGAGCAATTGATAACCAGAGACCTCGGTAAAGCATTAAACCAGTATACGATTGCCGACATAGGCATCCGGCAGCTCGAAGAAAAACTAACGTCAAATCCCTATATCAGACAGGCAGAAGTCTTTGCCGATATCAATGGGAAGCTTCACGTGAACATCGAACAGGAAAGGCCCATTTTAAGGGTTATTAACAGCTCCCGTGTTAGTTATTATATAAGTGAAAGCGGACGCAAAATGCCCTTCTCGGGTAAATTTACTCCTAGAGTAGCTGTAGCTACAGGGGCCATTGAGGACAATGGAAAAAGCCGGGGTGGCCTCGAAAGGGAAGGATTGAAAAAGCTCTTTGAACTGGCGGAATTTATTTATCACGACCCCTTTTTGAGGGCGCTTGTTGATGAAATAATTGTGAGACCCGATGGTCTTTTTGAACTGATACCGAAAATTGACAACCACAGCATACTCTGGGGTGATCTTTCGGAATCAAAGCAAAAAAAAGAGAAACTGGAGCTTTTCTACAGCAAAGGGATCAGAAAGGCAGGATGGCAGAATTATCGTCAGATCGACTTAAGATTTAAGAAGCAAATCGTTTGCAAAAGGAGATAAACATGAATGAACAAGACAAAATAATCGTAGGCCTCGACATTGGGACTACCAAGATTTCGGTGATCGTCAGCAGGCGAAATGAGCACGGAAAACTGGAAGTGCTGGGTTCCGGAAGGGCCGAATCGCTGGGCGTACTGAGGGGGGTGGTCTCCAATATTGACAAAACGGTCAACTCCATTCGCGATGCGGTGGACGAGGCTTCTGCCAAGGCGGGTTTCGATATCCGTGAAGTCTATGTGGGTATTGCAGGACAACATATCCGCAGCCTCCAGCACCGTGGCATCCTGGTGCGCGACAACCAGGATGACGAGATCAGCGGGCGGGATGTGGAGCGCCTGGTCAACGACATGCACAAGCTGGTGCTGCAGCCCGGTGAGAAAATTATCCATGTGCTGCCCCAGGATTATATTGTGGACCATGAGCAGGGCATCAAAGAGCCGATCGGAATGGCCGGGGTGCGCCTCGAGGCCAACTTCCACATCATTGCCGGCCAGGTTAACCCGATTCGGAACATATATAAATGCGTAAAAAAAGCGGGACTTGAGGTGAAGGACCTCATCCTCGAGCCACTGGCTTCTTCCGCTGCCGTACTCAGCGATGAAGAAAAAGAAGCCGGAGTGGCCCTCGTTGATATCGGGGGAGGAACCACGGACATTGCCATCTTTCAGGACAACATCATACGGCATACAGCCGTCATCCCATTTGGAGGAAATGTAATCACCGAGGACATCAAGGAAGGCTGCATGATCATGCGCAACCAGGCCGAGCAGCTGAAGGTGCGATTCGGATCGGCCTTTGCCGTGGAAGCCCAGGAAAATGAGATTGTCTCCATTCCGGGTCTGCGGGGCATGCCTCCGCGCGAAATCTCGGTCAAGAACCTTTCTCACATCATTCAGGCACGCATGGAAGAAATCGTGGAGCATGTATTCTACGAAATCAAGCACTCCGGTTTTCGCAACAAGCTGATCGGAGGCATTGTCCTCACAGGGGGCGGAAGCAAATTGAAAAGCCTGCCGCAACTGGTGGAATATATCACCGGAATGAACGCCCGGGTGGGTTATCCGACCGAGCACCTCTGCAAGGGATACACGGATGAGATCAAACACCCGATGTATGCAACGGGAATCGGGCTCAATATCAAAGGATTTGAAGATTTTGACTACGAGCGGGAAAGAGCCCGGCAAAAAGAACCTGTGCGCACGCTGGCCGGTGAAGAAGCCGGAGATAGTGAAGCGGAAGAAAGAGAAGAAACCAAGAGTACAAAAGCTCCGAAGATGCGCTGGTTTGACCGGATACTGAATACCGGGAAGCGCTTCTTTGAGGAAGATGACTCTGAATTTGAATAAACGATTGCCCAATATAAAACCAGATCTATGCCTATGGAATTCGATATGCCAAAAGAAAAGTCGTCCATCATAAAAGTGATAGGAGTTGGCGGTGGTGGCAGCAATGCTGTAAACAATATGTTTCAACAGGGAATCAAAGGGGTCAATTTTGTGGTGTGCAACACCGACCAACAGGCCCTTGATAAAAGTCCCGTACCCAACAAAATACAGCTTGGCCCATCGCTGACGGAGGGCCGCGGTGCCGGTTCCAAGCCGGTAGTGGGCCGCGAAGCGACCGAAGAGTCGATTGAAGATATCAAAGAATTACTCAACATCAATACCAAGATGGTATTTATTACTGCCGGAATGGGCGGTGGTACCGGAACTGGCGGGGCACCTGTCATTGCACAACTCTGTCGCGATATGGGTATACTCACCGTAGGAATTGTTTCGGAGCCGTTTTCATTTGAAGGTCAAAGAAGGGCAGTACAGGCTGCGAAAGGTATCGAGGAGTTAAGAAAAAATGTGGATACCCTCATTGTGATCTGCAACGACAAACTCCGGAGAATATATGGGAACCAAACGATCAGCGAGGCATTCCGGAAGGCCGATGAGATTTTGTCCACCGCGGCCCGTGGAATTGCCGAAATTATTACGGTACCGGGATATATCAATGTTGACTTCGAAGATGTGAAAACCGTAATGACCAACAGCGGGGTGGCCCTCATGGGATCGGCCGAGGCCGAAGGCGAGCATCGTGCCATGCTGGCTGTCGAAGCCGCACTTTCTTCTCCGTTGCTGAGTGATAATGACATTTCAGGTGCCAAAAATATTCTCCTGAACATCACTTCGGGCACCAACGAAGTGCTTATGGATGAAATCGATATCATCACCGAATATCTGCAAAGCCAGGCCGGCAACGAGACCGACATCATCTGGGGCAATTGCTTCGATGAGTCTCTCGGAGAAAAAATATGTGTGACCGTCATTGCAACAGGTTTTGAAGCAGAGCAGGAGAAACAAAAGCAGAAAATAGCCAGCGGAGCCCGCACCGTCATCCCTCTTGATGATAAAGAGACGGAGACCAATGAGGAATATCGGATGGAAGGGCATGAACTGACGGAAGAAGAGCAGGACGAGAATCAATTTACCTTTGATTTTCAGAATGAACCGCGCATGTCGCGGGACATCGATCCGTTTCTGAGCAAGCGGGATGAGAAGCGGCCGCCTGTGAAGGAGGAAAGCAAGGAAACTCCTGCATTAAAGCAGGATGGATTTGACCTTGATATCAGCACTCCGGCCTCAGCCACTCATCCGCCCATACAGGAAGATGAGCAAATGCAACGCATCCGGAAACTGCGTCAAATGAGCAGCGTGCGTTTCAACAACCCCGAGAAACTGCGTGAGCTGGAAGAGGAACCGGCCTACAAGCGCAGGCAGGTCGAACTGAATGATGTACCTCACTCGTCAGAGCAAAGCATTTCGCGCATCACCCTGAGCGAGACTTCCGAAGGAGAGGAGGGTGAGAACGCAAGGGTGGAGTTGCGCAAAAACAACTCCTATCTCCATGACAGCGTAGATTAAGATTTTTCTCATAGCAATAGGTTGACAGAGCCCCTCCGTTTCGGCAGGGGCTTTGTTTTAGTATTGCTGCAATAGCTCCTTCACGGCCCGTAAGGCGCGCTCTTCGCGCTGAGCCCCTGTTCCGCGTATGATTGTGAAAGGGCGTCCTGTTGCGCGTATCTCTTCGAGGTGTCTTTCAAAAAGAAATTCGCGTCTGTCAGGGTCTTCGCGCAGCGGATCGGGAGACCAGGGTATATCGGGATAGAGCAGCAGGTAATGGCTGGCCGGATAGACTTTCAGATGTGCATCAAGAAAGGGCCAGTGCAGGCCGAATTTATCTTCGAGCCAGATGCGGAGGGTCAGCAGGTCGGTATCTGAAAAAAAGGGTTCCTGCCGGGCCGCCATGGCTTTTTCGCCTGCTATCTGTCCGGCAGCGATCTTTTTCAGATCCTCAAGCCCGTAGTGAGGGCCGTTTTTTTCAAGGTAGCTGCGGGCATATTCCTCCAGCAGGGGCCAGGAAAAATGACGGCTGAGTTTCTCTCCCAGACTTGTCTTTCCCGAAGACTCGGGTCCTGTAAGAACGATTTTGAGCGCTTTGCTTTTCATTTTGAAAGTCCTCCGTGAATTGCTGTCCGGCCTGTAAATATCGCGATATCAATGCGTATTTTAATGATTGGGAAAAATGCACTGCACCGTTTTCCACCTGCCAGCTTCAGGTCCGGCCACTGACGGCAGACAGGAACCATTAGCCGGGCATATCCATTAATCATCCGGGTTATCTATATTGCCTTTCCGTTTAAAAAGGAAGTTCGTCTGATGGACATGAAGAAAAAAAGAATGAAAAGCAGGATTTATATAAAGAATATGGTTTGTCCCCGTTGCATCGCCACGGTGCGGAATATCTTTGAGGAAATGAATCTCGGTGTTCTGGAGGTCGGTTTGGGAGAGGTGTCCCTGTCCGGAGAAATGCAGGAGCATCAGAAAGAAGAGCTTAGCAGAAGGCTGGAGGAGCACGGCTTCGAATTGCTGGAAGATCAGAAGTCGAGGCTGATCGCACAAATCAAATCCATCATCATAGAGCAGATCCATCAGCGACAGGGCGAAATGAAGACTACCTTCTCAGCTTTGCTTTCCGAGAGGCTGCATCACGAGTATACTTCGCTGAGCAAGCTTTTTTCCTCCGTGGAGGGCATGACCATCGAGCGTTTTATCCTGAAGCAAAAAATCGAAAAGGTGAAAGAGCTCATCTTTTACGACCAGTTGAGCTTGTCAGAAATAGCCTACCAGCTGAATTACAGCAGTGTGGCACATCTCTCGTCACAGTTTAAGAAAGAGACAGGCATGACCCCCAGTGAGTTCAGGAAAAATCGCCAATCGGGCCGCATAGCCCTCGATTCCATCTGATATGCGTGTCAGCGGACTTCGCTTCTCTCAAAACTTTGTAAATGAAAGTCGGAATTATGTAATGGCTGATGCCCCTTGCCATGCGAAATTTGTAATTCAATAATATGGATTATGGAAGCTAAGAACGGAGAAGTGGTAAAAGGGAATTATAAGGTAGCGGGCATGACCTGCGCAGCATGTGCCATCAGTGTCGAAACCTACCTTTCGCCCCTCGAAGGAATACGAAAAGTGGCCGTGAATTATCCCAATCAATCGGTAGAACTGGAATTCGACAGCGAAAAAATCAGCCTGGAGACCATAGAGAAAAAAGTAGGAGAGATCGGCTACAAACTCCTGCTGGGAAAGAAAGAAGACAGTGCCCGCGTATTTGATGAGATGGAGAAAAAGCGATTGAAGTCTTTGCGGCTGAAGCTTCTGTTTTCGGCCCTCTTTTCCATTCCCGTCTTTGTCATTGCCATGTTTTTCAGCGAAGACATCGCTTACAGCAATTGGGTCATGATGGTCCTTTCGGTCCCGGTCATGTTCTGGGGTGGCTCGGAGTTCTTTGTCAATGCCTGGAAAAAACTTCGCCACTATTCGGCCAATATGGATACCCTTGTGGCGCTCAGTACCGGTGTGGCTTTTACATTCAGCGTGTTCAATACCCTCAATCCGGGCTATTTCCTGAGCCGGGGCATGACTCCCCACGTTTATTTTGAGTCGGCCGTGATCATCATTACTTTGATCCTTTTGGGCCGCTTTCTGGAAGAAAAAGCCAAAGGCAAGACCTCTTCGGCCATCAAAAAACTGATGGGCCTCAAGCCGAAGGAAGTGATGGTGATCCGCAATGGCGAGGAGACCGTCATTCCGTACGAAGAAATTGCACTGGGCGAGATGATTGTTTTGAAACCGGGCGACCGGGTGCCGGTGGACGGAGTGGTTCGCAAGGGGCATTCCTTTGTGGACGAGAGCATGATATCGGGAGAAGCGATTCCGGTAGAGAAAAGCAAAGGAAGCGAAGTATATGCCGGAACCATCAATCAGAAAGGAAGCCTGCGTATTCTGGCCAAGAAGATAGGCGAAGACACCCTGCTTTCTCAGATTATAAGACTGGTGGAGCAGGCGCAGTCGAGCAAGCCGGCCATTCAGAAGCTGGCCGATAAGATAGCCGGGATCTTTGTGCCGGTGGTCCTAGGCCTGGCGATGCTGACTTTCGGTATCTGGTATGTCTTTGGTCCGAGTCCTACTTTTACCTATGCCATACTTACGTTTATCACCGTTTTGATTATCGCATGTCCCTGTGCACTGGGACTGGCTACGCCCACGGCACTGATGGTAGGCATTGGAAAGGGAGCCGGGCAGGGCATTCTGATCAAAGATGCCCAGGTGCTTGAAACGGCCTATAAGGTGGATACCCTGGTTTTGGACAAAACCGGCACCATCACCGAGGGCCGCCCCGAGGTCACGGCCTTGTTCTGGAAGGATGAGAAGAAAGGCCCGCAGTTGCAAAAGATATTGCTGGCCATCGAGTCGCAGTCGGAGCACCCTGTGGCAGAGGCCATTGTACGTTATTTGCGCGAAATGAATACGGAAAGTATAGAGATTGAACATTTTCAGAGCCTGACGGGACTGGGTGCCAGGGGTGAATACGAGGGAAAAGAATATTTCGTGGGAAATGAAAGATTGCTCCACGATATGAAGACGGATATTCCGCCTGCCTTAAGGAAAAAGGCGGCAGTGGCCGAAGCAAATGCCAATACGCTGGTCTATTTCGGCACAAAGCATGAAATCGAAGCCGTCATTGCCGTGGCGGACAAGGTGAAAGAAGGCGCAGGCGAGGCCATTCGCCACTTGCTTGACATGGGCATTGATGTGCACATGCTCACAGGCGACAATGCAAAAACAGCTGCTGCCATTGCTGCCCAGGTGGGCATCAGGCATTACCGGGCTGCTGTGATGCCTTCGGAGAAAGGCGGATTTGTGGAAGAACTGCAGAAAAAGGGAAAGGTAGTGGCCATGGCCGGTGACGGCATCAACGACTCTCATGCCCTGGCACAGGCAGATGTGGGCATTGCCATGGGCAGCGGTACTGATATTGCCATGGAAAGTGCGGGCATAACCCTCATGCACTCTGACCTCAAACAGATCGCAAAAGCCATCCGGCTTTCGCAGGAAACCATGAAGACCATTCGTCAGAACCTATTTTGGGCCTTTGTATACAACATCGTGGCGATACCGGTAGCGGCCGGAGTACTCTATCCTTTCTACGGATTTCTTTTAAATCCGATGATAGCCGGTGCTGCCATGTCCATGAGTTCGGTATCCGTGTTGGCCAACAGCCTGAGACTGAAGAAAAAGAATATTGAATAACCAAAAAAGCATCATTATGAAAAAGCTCAGATATAAAACAAACATCAATTGCAACGGTTGTATCAAGTCCGTATCTCCATTTTTAAATGAACTCGACAATATCGATTTGTGGAAAGTGGACATTGAAAATCCGGATAAGATACTGGAGGTGACCCTTGAAGATGACAACGAGTCAGTGGTGGTAGAGGCCGTGCAAAAAGCAGGATATGAGATTGAGCGCCTTCCTTCAGAGGAGGCATAAGGTTAATCGGATAAATGCCGGCTGCCTCATCAGAGGGCCTTTTGCTTAAGCGATTTTTGCCACTCGAGGTAGCCATAGACCGAGAGTCCGAGGTAGAGCAGACTGAGCAGGGCAAAGAAATAGCCTCCCCGCAAAGACCAGAGGGCAATATACACGCTGTCGACAAAGAGCCAGATCAGCCAGTTTTCAATCTTTTTCCGGGCTTGGAGCCAGGTGGCCAGAAAACTAAATGCCGTGGTGAAAGCATCGGCATAAGGATAGGCGGAGGGAGGGAGATAACGGGGCGCGTTTTCCCAACCCAGGAATTGTGCACTTTCGACAATATGCGCAAGAAAATAGCCATAGACAAGCGTGAGGGCAGCGCCCGAGCCGAGAAAGAGCAGCCACTGCCTGCTGTTCATCCGGCTGACGGCAAGACCTTTGCCCTTGCCACCCTTTTTCCCTTTCCAGGCAAACCAGGCATAGACCGACACGAGAACATAATAAAGTTGCAGGGGAATTTCACCGTAGAGCTGTACTTTGATCGCCTGGATGCTGTAGAGCACAACACCAATTATGCTTACCGGCCAGCACCAACGCGATTCTCTGGCAGCCAGCACGACATAGGCCAGCAAAAAGAGTACGGCAAATATTTCGATCGGGTGGAGCGCAGGCATCTTCTTTCTTTTTCAGGGAGCAAAGGTAAGATCTGACCGATGCTCCTCAAACCAAATGGCGGGGAGAAAGAATCACTTGCTGTGGACGATTCTGTAACTGCGATTGCCCAACTGCAGAATATAAATTCCGGCCGGCAATGACGAGAAGTCAAGATCAATTTCTCCATCTTTTGCCCGGCCTGAGAAAAGCGCTGCTCCGTAGGATGAAAAGATCCGGAAGTTTTCATTGCTAAGATTTGCTGCCCGGAAATGCAGGGTCGAAACAACCGGATTGGGATAGATGCGGGCATCATCATTCTCAGCCGGGGCAGATGCCATGCCTACGCTTGTCCTTCGCCCGCTAAGGGTATACCTCGAGAGGAAATGCCATACTTCGAGCGAAGCATCAATGTCGTAATTGGTACCGGTGCTGCCGTATGCGGTTCCGGGCCAGGTATGACCGCCCCCCAGAACCTTAAAATGCTCTACGGATACTCCCTCTGAGCCTCCGGAATAAGTCAAATGCTCTACTGTGCTGCCGTCATCGGGATTCTTGTCGCTGATCTCTTCTTTCACGGCTTCTTCATAGCAATGATTGGATTTGACCCAATACTCAAGTACTTTTTTTATGGAAATCGACCAGCCGGTGCCGGTATAGGGCACAATGCCATCGGCCGTGCCATGAATCTGCATCACGGCAATGGGTCGCTGGGGGTCGCACTGCTTATACATTTCTGGTGTCATCGAACCTGTAACCGATGCCACGGCTGCAAAGCGATTGCTCAGCTGGCAGGCCAGCAGCAGGCTCATGTATCCTCCATTCGACATGCCGGTGGAGTACACACGCATGGAGTCGATGCGATAGCGTGCCGACAAGGTGTCGAGCAGGGCCTCGGTAAAGCCGACATCATCTACCGTGCTGCCGATGGTCCAGCCGCCCACATTCCAGTGCGTCACTCCGTTGAGTTTGGTTCCCTGCGGATGAACGAGAAGAAAACCGGCCGTATCGGCCAGGGAGCGGAAGTCTCCGTAATACATCTGATCATGCGCATTGCTCGAATAACCGTGGAAGTTGAAGAGCAGCGGCACCTCTTCCTGACCGCTGTAGTTGGCCGGAATGTAAAGTATGAAGGCCCGCTTTCGTCCGTCATGCACAATGGTATCGTAGAGGGTCTGCTGAGCGCTAAGGGCAAAGGACATGAGCGACAAAAAGAGAAGAAGAGTTGCTTTCATTATTGAGGGCTTGATCTTTGGAATGCAATTTCCGCAAATTACTCCGAAGAATGGAATCCATCATCTTTATTTAACATGCCTTGTGATCTGCCCGCTGCACCTGGCAGCTTCGTTCCTGCCCGCCCCGGGGACAGGATATAAAAAAACCCGGCTCATCGAACCGGGTTTGGTAGCCCCTAGGAGAATCGAACTCCTGTTTCAAGGATGAAAACCTTGCGTCCTAACCACTAGACGAAGGGGCCGTTGCATTGGCGGATGCAAAGATATAATCTTTCATCTCTGTTCAAAAAACTTTTTAAAAAATATTTTTCAAAATGTGCATTCTAGGTACTTAGGCCTATTTTTGCAGCTAATTATTGACTAAAGAGAAAACAAAAAAAGATGAAAGTTGCAATCAATGGTTTTGGCAGAATCGGCCGCCTCGTTTTTCGCTCGCTTTTCGACAGGGAAGGTATTGAAATTGTGGCCATAAACGATTTAACAGACAACTATACCTTGGCTCACCTGCTTAAGTACGACAGTGCCCAGGGATCTTACGACAAAGCCGTCAAAGCCAACGAAAACAGTCTTTTTATTGATGACAAAGCCATTGAAGCTCATGCTGAAAGAAACCCGGAAAATCTGCCCTGGAAGCGTTTGGACGTAGATGTGGTTCTGGAGTGCACCGGGGTCTTCCGCGATGAGGCCGGAATGAGCAAACACCTGCAGGCTGGGGCCAAAAAAGTCATCCTTTCGGCTCCGGCCAAAGGAGGTATCAAGACCATCGTGCTGGGAGTCAACGACCGGGAACTGACGGCAGGGGATGTGCTGCTCTCCAACGCATCCTGCACCACCAATTGCCTCGGGCCCATGGTGAAGACACTGCATGATGAGTTTGGCCTTGAGAAAGGATTTATGACCACCATTCATGCTTACACTGCGGATCAAAACATTCAGGATGCCCCGCACAAGGACTTGCGCAGGGCCCGTGCCGCAGCCCAGAATATCGTGCCGACAACGACCGGTGCGGCCAAGGCGATCGCCCTCGTCATTCCCGAAATGAAAGGCCGGCTGGACGGAAGGGCTGTCAGGGTGCCGGTCATCACCGGCTCATTGACCGAACTGACCTGCATACTGAGCCGCGAGGTAAGTGTGGAAGAGGTCAATCATGCTTTCCTGAAAGCAGCCGACAGCAACCTGAAGGGCATCCTTCAGTATTGTGACGATCCGATTGTCTCTACCGATATCATTGGAAGCAGCTACAGTTGTATCTACGATTCTGATCTCACACAGTGTGATGGCAAGCTGGTAAAAATCACGGGATGGTATGACAATGAGATGGGTTATGCCACCCGTCTGGCCGACCTCACCGAGTACGTGATGAAACTGGGATAATAATGAAGCTGCCTACCGTTGACGACTATAATTTCAAAGGGCAAAAAGCCATCGTCCGGGTCGATTTCAATGTTCCTCTTGACGAGCACATGGAGCTGCAGGATGATACACGCATCCGGGCGGCTGTTCCGACAATAAAAAAAATACTGAAGGACGGAGGATCTGCTATCCTTATGTCGCACCTAGGGCGTCCGAAGGACCGGGAGGATCGCTTTTCCCTGCGTCACATCCGGGCCCGGGTCGAGAAACTGTTGGGCACGCCTGTATTAATGGCCCCTGATTGTATCGGGCCGGAAGTGGAAGCGCTTTCGGCAGGCCTGAAGGCAGGAGAAGTGTTGCTGCTCGAAAACCTGCGCTATCACAAGGAAGAAAAAGCAGGTGATCCCGAATTTGCAAAGCAACTTGCCTCGCTGGCAGAAGTTTATGTGAATGATGCATTCGGAACGGCCCACCGGGCCCATGCCAGCACGGCTGTGATTGCTCAATTTTTTGAGCCTTCCAGGCGCATGTTCGGCTACCTGATGGCCAAGGAAGTGGAGATGGCTTCCCGGGTGCTGCATCATTCGGAGAAACCCTCCACGGCCATTCTGGGAGGGGCCAAGGTCTCCGACAAGATTCCCATTATCCACAACCTGCTCGACCGCAGCGATCATATTATAATTGGCGGAGGCATGGCCTTTACCTTTATCAGGGCTCAGGGCGGGGAAGTCGGGAATTCGCTGCTGGAAGAAGACCGCCTCGAAGAGGCCCGGCAGATACTGAAAAAAGCGGCAGAAATGGGTGTTTCGATCCATCTGCCCGAAGACACGCTGGCAGCCGATGCCTTTTCTGCCGATGCAAATACCAAAGTTCTTCCTTCCGGACAGATTCCCCAGGGCTGGATGGGCCTCGATATCGGACCGAAGGCGGTAGCCGCTTTCGGATCTGTTATTTTGGCTTCGAAGACCCTTCTTTGGAACGGACCCATGGGGGTCTTCGAAATGGAAAAATTTGCCGGAGGAACCCTGGAAATCGCAAAATTTATTGCCGAGGCCACCGGCCGGGGCGCTTTCTCACTTGTAGGAGGTGGCGACTCGGTGTCAGCCCTCACCCAAATGGGACTGGCAGACCGGGTCAGCTATGTTTCCACAGGCGGAGGAGCCTTGCTCGAGTTTCTGGAAGGGAAAGAGCTCCCGGGCATAGAGGCCATATTGAAAGATCGCTCCTGACCCAGGCTTTGACTAAAAATCGGGCAGTAGCATTCAGAATCTTCCTATCACCTTTTTCTTTCGCCAATAAGCCAGTATGCAAATGGCCGTGATGCTGGCTACGCTGATGTAGACCCAGGAGGGAATCGGCACGGGATCACCGGCAGCGTAGGAATGAAGACCCGAAAGGTAGTAGTTCACTCCGTAGTAGGTCATAATCACCGAAGACAATCCGAAAATGGTGGCAAGATTGTAGGTATAAAATCCTTTCATCTTCGGGATGAGCCGCATGTGCAATATAAATGCATAAACCAGAATGGTCACCAGCGCCCAGGTTTCTTTGGCATCCCATCCCCAATAACGGCCCCAGGATTCATTGGCCCACACTCCACCGAGATAGGTTCCGATGCTGAGCATGATCAGGCCTCCCGTGATGGTCATCTCGCTGAGGTAAGACATTTCCCGGATTATTCTTTTGAGGTGTTCTTTGTTTCTCTCCGTCAGGAAAATCATCAGGATCAGATTGATCAGCCCGAGAATGGCCCCGAGCATAAGGAATCCGTAACTCCCTGCCTCCAGCGAAACGTGAATGGTCAGCCAATAGGACCGGAGTACGGGCACCAGCGGTGTGATCTGGGGATCGAGATAGCTAAGCATGGCGATCAGCAGAATGGTGGAGGCCAATACCATGGTAGCAGCCATGCCACCCGGGGATTTGCGTGTGAAGATCAGACCGGCCAGAGTGGTGGTCCAGGCGATGTAGATCATCGACTCGTAACCGTTGCTCCATGGTGCCCGGCCCGAGATGTACCATCGAAGGCCCAGCCCTGTGGTGTGAAAAAGAAAGCCAATCAGAACCAAGACAATCAGAATGCGGCTGATCACTCGCACGTTCAGCGTGGGTTTGAATACTGTCACAAACAGCAATATCAGGAAGGTCATCCCCAGAAGGCCATAGAAAAGGGCCAGCCGGTCAAACACATGCAGGTTATTGAGAAGAATCTCGGCCTGCAGTTTGGATTCCGGTGGAATGAGTCCGGCATCGTGTTTATACTGATATTTTTTAAGCTCTTCAAGCAGCTGATCGGGCAATCGGTAATCACCGGAGTGCATCGCATCGTGCAGGGCGCTCTGATAGGCCGAGAAGAAGCGGGTGGCCAGTTCCGATTCCGACTCGTTGCCATGCGAGCGGGCTCCGACCCAGGTATGATTCGGATCGTCAATCAGGGGAACAATCCGGAATATCCGGCCGGAAAAGATCATGTTTACGATGTTCACCCGTTCGTCCACCTTGATCAATTGCTTTTCATGCGTACCGCGGTTAACGGGCTGCATATTGAAAGCCCGGCTCACTTCTTCATCCAGCTTGTAGTGTCCCTGCTCATCAAAAAAGTCTCCATAGGCCGCATAATCGCCTGTGATACCGAGCAGTTCTCTGATACCGTTGTTGGCCCCTACTTTGATAAGCGGCACCTCATACCAGCTTTGCGGACTGGCAAACATGCTGAGCACTACCTGGTCGGCAGTGAGGCCCCGGAATTTCTCTTTTCGGTAGACCTTGCGCATGAGTTCGCGCGTGAGCGTGTGCATCGGTTTGAGACGCCCTTTGAAGTCCTGCACAATCATACGGCTGAAGAGCCCGGCATGATCTTTTGAAACGACATCAAGTTTGCTTTCCACTACTTTCTGCGCAGAGGCATCCAAGCCGTTGCCAAGAAGCGCTATAGAAAGCAACAGCACGGGAGCGGCCGACTTGAGTCGTTTGATCATTTGCGAGAGTTGATAGAAACGTGATTTTCGGCTGAAAAGCGTGAGGATAAGCCCCAGCGTAAGCAGGATGTACCCGAGGTATGAAAAGAAAGTGCCCCAGTAGTCGTGATTGACACTCAGGTAGGTGCCTTTCTCATCGCGATCGTAGGACGACTGGAAGAAGCGGTATCCGTCATAATTCAGGATATGGTTCATGTAGATGCGGTAATCTTTGCTGTAGTTTTTCCGCGGGTCGATCAGTTGCACTTCGCTGGCATAGGAGGCTGCGCTGTTGGTGCCGGGATAGCGTTCCAGAATAAAATCGTAGAGTTTGATCCTGAAGGGCAGTTCAAAATATTTGGAACCGTAGGAAACAGCCAGATTCAGGTCGCCTGAATGAATGACGGCAGCTGTGCCCGGCAGCCCGCGGCTTCCGTAGACGAGAATATCGTGTACTTCGTCATTGATGCGTACTTCGAGGCGCAGGGCTGCTTCGCTGCCGTTTTGCATCTTCGATCCTCCGCTTTGCAGTTTGATACGGGCTTTGGGGTTGAAATCCCCAAAAACAAAACGATGGGACCCGTCTGTATAAAGTGCACGGAGCCGAAGCGGGGAAGGCCCGTCAGCCGGATGGAGGGTGTCGATCTCCCGTGTAGCCATCACCTGCCTGACCATCACCTGTTCGGGCTCAATCAGCAGGGTATCATTTCTGTAGAGAATGCGGACAGATCCGGGAACCTCCTTTTCGCTAAAATTGAAGAGGACATTGCCAAAGGTCTTCACTTCTCCCCGGGCCAGATAGTACTCGGACCTGCCGTTGCTTCCACCAAAGACGATTTTCAATATGGCCGTGCCATTTTCGTCCTTTTCGAGGCTGCGCACGGGGTTGGGTATAAATTCCTTCAGCCTCACTTCGATGAAATCATCGCCCAGACGGTAAGATTCATGGAAGCGATTGGGCCCCAGCGAGGCAAAAAGTACAGGTTCGTTAAATTCGAACCGGGTTCCGTCACGGAAGGCTTCAAATTTGAGCCAGGTGTCGGCCGAGAGAAAGCGATTGGAGCTTTCGCCCTCCCGGATGTGCATCATGCCCTCGTTGCCAAAATAGCGCGTAATTCCGGCTCCGATCAATATGACAATCATGGCCAGGTGAAAAGTGAGTACGGCCCACTTCTTTTGCCGGACCATGCGGAAACGGACAATATTGACCACGATTGTAATGGAAAAAAGCAAAAGCAGCAGTTCGAACCAGCGGGCTTTGTAAACCAGCTTCTGAGCGGCCGAAGTGCCGTAGTCGTTTTCGATAAAAGTGGCAACGGCAATACTTACTGCAAATAGCAGGATGTAGATGCCGGCTGCGCGTGTGGTAAACATGGGCCTCAGGATGCTCCTGAGCCTTTCGATGATCTCTTTCCCCTTCATGATCTTCTTATTTCCTGATTAGTTTTCCGTCTTCTACAATGAGCTCATATCGATAGCCGGCTCCAAAGTCTTTGTTCAGTGCCACGCTGCCCTCAAAAGTGGCGACCTCGCCTTCGGGGCATATATCCTGGGAGGTGATGACCAGGTCGTAGTCATCTTTGCTTCCGTCTTTCAGGTGAATCCAGTTGCGGCCCATGATATTCGGATTAAGCTTTACGCACTCGCCTGAAATCTGAATGCGTTTGCCTTCATACTTTTCGGGATGGGCTATCAGCTCCGCAATGGGAAGAGACCCTTCGATTTCTATGCGTCCGTATTTTCGGGGAATGCCGTGTATACCGGATTTTGCATTGGATTCCACGTTGCTTTTCATCCCGCTGCCGGCTCCCTGCATTTTGCTGCCATGTCCGGCTTCCACGATGTTTGAGACCAGATACATGCGTTTGAAGACACGCTGATATTCCTTGTTCTCGTAATCGGTTTTGAGCACTCCGTTTTTGAAATAATAACTTTTTCCCACCTCGATGCCCTGTATCATGGTGGCTATCCAGTACTCGTCATTTCCTTCCCTGACCCTCAGAAACTGATACTGGTCCGTAGGAAGCACTTCCTCAACAACAACTCGATGCACATCCGAAGGGATATCTCCTTCCATGCTGCCGGAAGGGTTTTCGCTTTCGAATATGCCGCTGCTGCCCGGGTCACTCTTGCTCGGAGCTATTTCCTTTGGCTTTCCGTTGCAGGCTGCAATTGCAATCAGAGCCAGGCTGAGATAAATGACTTTAATGTTTCTTTTCATTTCTTGTGGTCTTTCTAAAATCGTTTAATCAAGCTTGTATTAACACGAACATTGTTTTGGCCGTTCCGGAGTGAAAACTCGCCCAGCAATCCCAGGCTCAGGCTGCCGCTTAATTTCGTACTGCTCTGAACTCCGAAATAATGCTGTCCCGGATTGCTGCGTTCAAAGCTCAGGTATTTGTAATTGACATAGCGGTAGTAGAACGAGGCATTTGCCTTATTCTCTACTATGGAGTGGGTGAAACGGATTGAAGCGATATTGCTCTGCAGGTAGATAGACTGGTTGAAGTTGTATGCAATAAAGAGGCTGCCGCCAATGCCTGCCAGATCTGAAAACCTTAGATAGGCATTCACATTATCAGAGCGGTTCAGACGATCGGCCTGGAAGCGTTTGCTGTAGCTGAGACCCGTGGAAATCTTTCGGTTCGGACGATATCTCAGCCCCAGCCGCAGCCCGTTTCTCGATATGTCATTGTCAAGCAGCCGTTCTACTTCCGTTTTTATGCTTTCATAATAGATCACCCTTTTGCGGGCATCGTATGAGATATGGGCCGACCATTTCCGATTGATCCTGTAGCGCATCGAGAGATAGAAATTGGTCAGCCGGGGTGCGCTGCTTGCCGCTCCGTTTACGTTGCGATAGAAATCAAGCTCAGCCGAACTGAAAAGATGAAGGTCTTTCATAAGGGTGGCCGAGTGCTGCAGATAGGCGTAGCGTCTGTCAATGTGTCCTCCGTTTCTCTGTTCCAGCACACCGATGGTGCTTTCATTGCGGGAACCTCGTCCGGAGCTGCCCAATCCGAGATACGCACCATACTGAAGGAGCTTCGAATTAAAACCGTAATTGCTGATATCGGGTCGGAAACCGGCTATGGCACCCGCATAAAAGCGGCCGAAATGTTTCTCGGCCTGGAGCCCGTCAATGGCTCCCAGCGAAGACATCCTGCGATTGATTCTGCGCCCGAGGAGTACCGAAAATGAGCTGTCGGCATCATATCGCACGGCCATATTGTAGACCCTCATAAATGAAGTGCGATAACCCTGTGGCCGTTCGCCCTGCACGAAATTTTGCAGATAGGCGGCATAACTTTCTACCGACCAGCGGCTGTTGCCGATGTGCCTGGCCGAGAGGTAAAAACGGGCCATGGCCCGGTGGCCGTCATTGTTGCTTGACGAGATATTGCTATAGGAAGCGAGGGATACACGCCCCCGGATGCGCTCTGTGAAATAGGGTTTTTCTTCAAAGCTTTCCCGGGCTTTCTCCGATTCCTGCTCTTTATTCCCAATGCTGCTTTGCCCGGCCTGGCTTTCTGTGGAATCTGCTGCCGCTTCGTTTTCCATGGCTGCGGATGCCGTTTCGCTGACGGTGTAGCGGTGGACGACTTTGTCTCCTTTTTTCGGAGAGCAGGAGGGCAGGGGATAGGAAACACAGGAAGTAGAAGACTTTTGGGTCACGACAAGGCAGGGCTTCAACCCGCTACCTACATTTTGCAGGAGCGTATCACCGATACGGATGTTCTCCGTGCTGGAAAAACGAACATATACATTCTCTGATGTAATAAATGTAACTTCTCCATCCTCCGTCTTTTCACCACTCTGTGCCTTCACAGTCATGACCATCAGGAAAAAGGAAAGCATAAAAAATACAGACTTCATAAACTCCAATCTTCAAGTGCCCGCTAATAAATTACTCATCTCCTTTTGGGTGGCACGAGTAGCATGCATCACTGCTGTACGTATAACCGCTTACCTCATCGTGGTCGTTGGCCAGTTCGCTTTGGTTGTCGTGGCAAATGATGCAACTGAATTCCGAGTAATCGTTGACATTCAGGTGGCAATCCGTGCAAGTGTTCCATGTTCCCTGATGTTTTCCGGAGTATATGGGGAAGAAGTTTCCGTCATGATCGTCAAAGTTGGCCGGGCTCCATCCCGGTCCCATGCCATGGCACTGGGTGCAATCCGTGCTGAAATTCAAACCCGCATGATCCACAGACTGCGCATTGTTGTAATCGCTCTGATGGCAGGATATGCATTCCGGAGAAATGTCGGAGTAGCTGCTTCCTTTGTGGCAGGCTGTGCAGTCTGCAATGTCATGTCCATCGGTAAGCGGAAAGAAGAAATGAAAATTACCGCTTCCGGTCCAGCTTTCGGAGAGGGGATCGTGGCATTGGATACAATCCGTTGAAAAGCCGGAAGCTTCGTGATTGGGTGCCGTGGTACTGTAGTAGGTGTCGTCATGGCAATTGAAACAATCATTCCCCAGGCGCTCCCAGCGCAAGCCGGTTTCGGAATCATGACAATCGACACAGGCCAGAGAGAAATGGGCACCTACGAGCGGGAAGCCGTTTTCTTCATGGATCTCGGGTATCTTATCTACCAGCCAGTTTTTTGAAGTATGGCATCTTGCGCAATCATCGCCCACCGACATGCTGTGCACATCATCGTGACAGGATACACAATTGCTCTCCACTTCGTTAAAAACCAGGGTCGTATGGCACTCGCGGCAATCTATTTCATTGTGGCGGTATTCCAACTCAAATCCCACGGTGTCGTGGTTAAAGCTGAGCTGTTCGCGGTCGATTTTCCAGCTGCCCGAAGTGTGGCAGGCTTTGCAGTCGATCTTGAGGTCAGGACCGTGGGGGTTTTGCGCCCATGCATTTCCCGCCAGCAGCAGAAAGAAGATTAACGATGACAATCTATACATTCAAATCGCTTTATTTTATACTCAATTATTTCCACTCCGTTCTCGTCTTTTTTGGCCTTGTGGCAGGCATCACACGCTACTTCGGCATGTTTGCCCTCCAGCGGAAAGCGTGTAGCACTGTGATCAAACAAGTCGGCTTTCCAGTCACCGGATTCACTGTGGCATTTCAGGCAGTCGGTTTTTCCTCCTTCTTCAAATTGATTTCCGTGCTTATTATTGTGGCACTGACTGCATTCTTTCGAAAGTAATGAGAATTTTTGTATTTCCGTTTCCCCGTCTGCGCTGCTTTCAAAGTGGCATTTTCGGCAGGAAAGCCCGTCATGCTCTCCTTTCAGCGGCCAGCCGGTCTTGTCGTGGTCAAATTTCACATCGTTCCAGCGGCCTGGATTGTGACAGGAAGCACAATTGCCTTCGGGGTAGTATTTCTCACTTATTTTTCCTTCGTGCACATCCTCATGGCATGCTTTGCATTCCTCCCCGATGTCTCTGAATGTCCACCTGTCGTCTTTCAGGTGGCAGGCAAAACAGGGGGTGGCCAGATGGGCCCCTTCGAGTTTGAAATGACCTTCATTGTGTTCTTCAATTCCAAAACTTGTGAACCCGAAAGGCTTGTCCAGCGTGTGGCAATCTTTGCAGTCGGGTGAGGAGGCTTCCTCGTTGAATTCACCCTCGTGATAGTCGTCATGGCAATCTTTGCACTCGTTGTGGCGAATAGCCGCGGTAAACTTACCCTTATGACAGGCTTTGCAGTCTACGCCCACGTGCTGGCCGCGCAACGGAAAACGGGTCTTGTCATGGTTGAAGCGGTTCATGGACTTCAGCTCCAGGAAACTGCTTTCGGTGTGGCACTTGCTGCAGTCCTTTCCGAAACGTCCGTTGTGCTCATCTTCGTGACAATCGATACAGCGCTCAAATTTTATACCCGTAAATTCCTGGTATTCATTCCCGTTGCGTGTGCTTTTTTTATGGCATTTTTCGCAGTCCAGCTTTTTGTGGGCCCCCCGCAGTTTGAAGTCTGCATCGTTGTGATCAAATCCGTCAGCGGGCCTGAAATCTTCAAAATTGCTGTGGCACGAGCTGCAGTCCTCTGAGAGTTCACCCTGATGGTAATCCTCATGACAGGTCAGGCACTCGGCATCCAGGCCGAGATAGCTTTTGCTTCTTTCGCGTATGTCGGGATCATCAATGTAATCGGGCTTGTGGCAATCACGGCAGTCAATGCGCTCGTGCTTGCCTTCAAGGGTATAGCCCGTGAGCTTATGGTCGAAGCGGACCGTATCGAAACGAATAAGCTGAAATTTGCGGCCATGGTGCTCGTTGTGGCAGTCTGTGCAGCGTTTCGATTTCACTTCTTTTGAGACGTGATAGCCCCGGTTCTGCTCGTTCAGGGCGGCTATCTCCTTATGGCAATCGAGGCACTTGTAATCGGGTACCTGGTTTCCCAGTTCGTGGCACTTTGTGCAATTCGATACGCCTTCCAGGTCGGCATGGGCCGTACTCAGGCTTCCGGGCGATATCTGGGCCTGAAGCGTCCCCATGGCAAGCAGGGCAATACAAAAGATGATTTCTTTCAGCGTTTTCAATGGCGCTCTATTTGTGCTTTTTGACAATGGTTCCGAATTTCTTTGTGATCTCAATGCCTGCATTCTGCAGAAATTTTATGGGCAATTCTCCTCCTGCAAAAATATAGACAAGGTCATTTTCAAGGGTTACAAGCTCTTCTTGATCCCCGTTCTTTATTTTCAGTTCCACCTCATCCTCCCTGATGCGAACGAGATTGGAGTTGAAAATAACTTTTAATTTTTCCTCTTGCATGGCCTCTTCTATTTTCTCGCGGTTACGGGCTTTGATGCGTGCAAACTGCGCTTTCCGATAGGAGAGTGTGACCTCATTCTGATCCATCAGGAGCATGGCAGACTCTACGGCCGAGTCGCCACCACCCACTACAATGATCTTTTTCCCGCTGATGCGTTCGGGTTCGATCAGGCGATAGGCGACCTTGGGCAGATTTTCACCCGGGATATTCAGTTTTCGGGGCGAGCCCCTTCGTCCGATGGCGACAAGCACATGATTGGCCAGGTATTCCTCACCGTTGGCGAGAATGACCTTAAAAACCTCGTTGTCTGCAAAAGTGATCTTCTCCACTTTGCTGCGCTCCTGTATCTCTATTTTATTTTTACTCAGCACCTCGTTCCAGAGATTGAGCAACTCGTCTTTCGAACTTTCATAAAGTTTGACCTTTCCATACAGCGGCAGGTCCATGGGCTTGGTCATGACAATTTTGGAACGCGGAAAGGTGTAGACGGCTCCTCCGAGGCTGTCCTGTTCGAATATTTTAAAACTCAACCTCAGTTTTTTGGCCATCAGCGAAGCCGATATGCCGGCCGGCCCTGCCCCGACAATGATAAGGTCAAGCACACCTTCTTTGGGCTCTTTCCCGCTCTTCGCAATATTCTCCACAGCTTGTTTTCCCTGCTCCACGCTGTTTTTGATCAGGCCCATACCGCCCAGTTCTCCGGCAATGTAAATACCCCTGACGTTGGTTTCGTAGTTCGGCTTCACATGCGGCAGCTCGACCCCCCGTTTCTCCGTGCCGATCCGCAGTGAGATGGCTTCGACCGGGCAGGCATGAAAACAGGCACCATGTCCGATGCAACTGCTGGCATTGATCACTGTGGCTTTGTTGTCGATAATACCGATGATATCTTTTTCCGGGCAGGCTTTTACGCAGGCCCCGCTGCCGATGCAGGTGTCGAGGTCGATGTAGGGATGCAGGGAAAGGGGCTCAAAACGCCCTTCCCTTTTCGCGATGTCCACCTTCTCGCGCACACGGGCCGAAGCTTTTTGACCTTTGCGTACATAAATCCAGATGATGGCCAGGCAAAAGAGGCCAAGCACTCCGTAAATCACTATTTCCTGTGTCAGTATATTCATCAGAAGATCCATCTATAGCCCAGCATCACGGTGATCACCACATGGATCACCACAATGACCAACATGATAATGGCAAAAGGCAAATGCACCACGTGCCAGTATTTAAAAAGATTTTGCATTTGTCGCAGGCGGCTTACCTTTCCAGCCAGCGACATTTCCTGTTTGACCAACTCGATGATGGCCCTGCGCCTGCTCCGGTCAATGTGTTTGTGTCTCAACTCACGCCTGACTCTGGAGAGCTGAAGTTTTCTGGCGAAATAGCCGCGCTGCCGTCCGTCATCATTCAGAATGAGGTCAAGCGTGGAGCTTTCCAGGCCTTCCATCTGACGAAGCTCACGTGCTATTTCTTCTTTGGCTTTGTTGACTTCTGCCAGGCTGAGTGCCCGTCCTTCAATCGTACGCGGAATCTGAATGTAAATAAAACGGCCAACGACCCCGCTCAAAACCACGGCAACCATGCTCCAGAAAGCAATCGAGACCATGCCGCCAAATTTGAAGGTGGTATGAAACAGGACAAGAATGGGCCCGAGCACGCAGAGGAAGATGTGGAACTCGAGCACATGTTTCAGGCGGAGGTAGCGCTCCATAAATCCGTAGCGCTTGCGGGCGATATAAAAGACGACACCGAAAAGAATAAGAAAGGTGCCAATGATGCCCAGCCCGTGTCCAAGCGGCCCGGCCGGCCTGAACCAGTGGTACTGCGGATGGTAAAAGCGCTCTTCGAGGGGGAGTTCGTAGTAGCTGTATCCTGTGTAGGCCAGCCACGCAGTTACGACCAGCACAATCAGTGTCATCACTCCGATATAAATAGCATGCGTTACTTTTCCCATATACCCGTTTTTTTCTTCATTCACTCAAAAAAAGAACGTCCTCTGATCTACTTTTGAAGTGATCCTGATTTTGGTGTGAATGGGGAAAGCCAAAAGGAAGTGCACATATACCTTACTCATCGTTTGCAGCGACACTCCCGGCACTCACCTTTTAACTGTGAAATTACCAAGGATTGTACAATTCAGATCCGGAAAATTCGGAGAAATTTTCTTTTCAGAAGGTTCCCCTCAGTAAATAATCAGGAGGCCCGGGACCCGTTGCTTTGTTTTTCATTCTTTTGCAACTTGCCCAATCGCGTTCTCCTGCATTGGGCGGGCACCTCAGGCGGGAGGCATTTTCGGATCCGCATCTACGCCAGACTCATTGCCTGCTTATCGCTGACAATAAACATACGGCTTGTGAATAAAATATTTTCAAAAGACAGATATCGAAAAGCCGCTCTGCTGACAGGCCGTGGGACCTGAAAAAGGAGAATGCTTTGGGCCGGACGGCATTTCTTCGGAACGCGAAGTAAAAAAGCATCTTTCGGGATGATAAATTCGCCATGAATACTTTGAAAATATTGAGGAAAACCGGATATTTGCACTTCGTTTCGAAAAAACCAAAAAATCATGGCAAGAATTTGTGAACTGACCGGTAAGAAACCATTGTCCGGCAATCATGTGTCGCACTCGCATCATAAGACGAAGAGAAAGTTTTATCCGAATCTGCAGAGCAAGCGATTCTACCACGAAGAAGAGGACAAATGGTACAGGTTGAAGGTTTCTACGGAAGCCATTCGCACCATCTCTAAAATGGGATTGGCGGCCTACCTGAGAAAAATGAAGAAAAAAGGTAAAGAAATCAAACTCGCAAAATAAACGGAGCAATGGCTAAGAAAGCAAAAGGCGCAAGAATTCAGGTAATTCTGGAATGTACAGAGCACAAGGCAACCGGCATACCCGGCACATCACGCTACATCAGCACCAAGAACAGGCGCAACACGCCCGACCGCTTGGAACTGAAAAAGTACAATCCGATTTTAAGAAAGCATACCATTCATAAAGAAATCAAGTAATCATGGCTAAAGTCAGTAAGAACGCACGTACAGACCGGGGTAAATTTTCAGGCGGGAAAGACATGGTGAAAATCATCGTGGCCGTAAAAAATCCCGAAACCGGATCGTACTCCTACAAGGAGAAAATGGTGCACAAAGACAAAGTAAAAGAAGAACTGAAAGCCCAGTAATCGGGAAGTTCAAATAATGGATTAAAAAGAAAAGCTTCTCAAAAGGGAAGCTTTTTTTGTATGAATGGAAATCTGTGATCTTTGTTCAATAAAACAAAAAGAGGCAAATGGGATTTTTCGGAATATTTTCAAAAGATAAAAAAGAGGAGCTCGACAAGGGCCTGAGTAAAACGAAAGATAGTTTTCTGGGCAAGCTGACCCGGGCCGTGGCCGGCAAGTCGAAAGTGGATGAGTCTTTTCTGGATGATCTGGAGGAAATTCTCATCACTTCCGATGTGAGTGCCGAAACCACATTTAAAATCATCGACCGCATTGAGGCCCGCGTGGCCCGCGACAAATACATCAATACGGGCGAGCTCAACAGCATGCTGCGCGAAGAGATCATGGGATTGCTCCATGAAAACAAATCGACCGACCAGGAAGGTTACTTTATTCCGGATGACAAAAAACCCTTTGTAATCATGGTGGTGGGTGTCAACGGAGTGGGCAAGACCACCAGCATCGGCAAACTGGCTAAGCAGCTCAAAGATCAGGGCAAGAAAGTTATTCTGGGCGCAGCCGACACCTTCCGTGCAGCAGCCATAGATCAACTGGAAGTGTGGGCCGGCAGGGCCGGTGTCGAACTGGTCAGAAAAGAAATGGGGTCCGACCCCGCCTCGGTAGCTTTCGAAACGGTGCAGAAAGGCGTAAGTGAAGGGGCCGATGTGGTCATCATCGACACGGCAGGAAGACTGCACAACAAGGTCAACCTTATGAATGAGCTCACGAAAGTAAAAAAGGTAATGAGCAAAGTGCTGCCCGGTGCCCCGCATGAGGTGCTTCTGGTACTCGATGCCTCTACCGGACAGAATGCCATTGAGCAGGCCCGCCATTTCACGCAGGCCACGCCCGTCACTGGCATCATCGTGACCAAACTGGACGGCACGGCCAAAGGCGGTGTGGTGCTGGGTATTGCCGATCAGTTTCAGATTCCGATCAAATTTATCGGCATCGGTGAGGCCATAGAAGACCTTCAGGTTTTTAACAGCCGCGATTTTGTGGATGCCTTATTCAATAAGTCCTGATTCCCGATGAAGACTAAGAATTACCGGAAGGACAGGGTGGAAGTAATCACACTTGGCTGCTCGAAAAACCTTGTGGACTCGGAAGAGCTGATGGGCCAGCTGGAGGCGAATGATTATAAAGTTTCGCACGAGTCGGGAAATGAAAATGCCAACATTGTCATCATCAATACCTGCGGCTTTATCGACCGGGCCAAGGAGGAATCCATAGAGACCATTCTGGAATATGCTGCCGAGAAGAAAGCCGGCCGCATAGAGCGATTGCTGGTTACGGGTTGCCTCTCGCAGCGCTATCGCGATGATTTGAAAAAGGAAATTCCGGAAGTGGACGACTGGTTTGGCACCATGGAGCTGCCCCTTTTGCTTGAGCGACTGGAAGCCGACTACAAACACGAACTGCTCGGTGAGCGGGTTTCGGTCACTCCCTCACATTATGCTTACCTGAAGATTTCCGAGGGTTGCAACAGGACCTGCGCTTTTTGTGCCATTCCGCTGATGCGGGGGGCACACCGCTCCAAGTCCATCGAAGAGCTGGTAAAGGAAGCACGCTTTCTCGCACGCAACGGCACGCGCGAGCTGATACTCATCGCACAGGAACTCAGCTACTACGGCCTGGATATTTATAAAAAAAGGGCCCTGGCGCGCCTGCTGAGCGCGCTGGCTGAGGTGGAGGGCATTGAGTGGATACGCCTGCACTATGCCTATCCGGGCAAATTTCCGCTTGACGTGCTGGATGTCATGCGCAAGGAAGAAAAAGTGCTTCCCTATCTGGATATGCCCCTGCAACACGCCAGCGACCCGGTACTGAAAAGGATGCGCAGGCAAATCACAAGAAAAGAAACGGAGGAGCTGCTTGACCGCATTCGGGCCAAAGTGCCCGGCATCCATATCCGCACGACCATGCTCGTAGGTTTTCCGGGCGAAAGCGAAGAGGACTTTGAAGAACTGATGGATTTTGTGCAGGCGCAGCAGTTTGAACGCCTGGGAGTGTTTACGTACTCTCACGAAGAAAACACCGCTGCCTATGAATTGCAGGATGATGTGCCGCAGGAAGTGAAAGAAGAACGGGCTGCCCGCCTGATGGAACTGCAGTCGGGGATATCATTCGAAAAAAACAAGGCAAAAATAGGAACGGTGCAGCGGGTACTCTTCGACCGCAAAGAGGGCGACTGGTTTATCGGCCGGACGGCCTACGATTCTCCGGAAGTAGACAATGAAGTACTTGTCGATGCAAAAAATCAATACCTGCGTATTGGAGATTTTACCGATATTGTCATCACGGATGCCAATGAATTCGACCTTTACGGAATGATTAAACCCATCGAATGAACGCCAGCTATCTCTCATTTAAAGAAACCGGGATCTTTCCCCGGCTGATTTGCGACTATCTGGATGGCAATGAGAAGACCCAGCACCTTTATAAATATCCCCCATCATTTGATATTGTCCCCCGCATAATGGAGGAAAAGCAGGTCCAGAATGTGGACCGCGAGCTCTTGGTTTCGGTGCTCAACGAGCTCTACGAACCTTTCGGACAGAGCGAAGCCGTGCAGAAAAATATTTCCCTTTTGAAAGAGGAAAGCACCTTTACGGTAACCACGGCACACCAGCCCTGCCTGATGACGGGGCCTCTCTATTTTATCGTAAAGATTGCCGACACCATCCGCCTGAGCGAAGAGCTTAAAAAAAGATATCCCGAGAATGATTTTGTTCCGGTTTACTGGATGGGGAGTGAGGACCATGACTTTGAAGAGATCAATCATCTTTTTGTACACCGGCAGCGGATCGAATGGAGCAAAGATGCCAGCGGTCCGGTGGGCCGGCTGAAGCTAAGAGGCATTGATGCGGTCATTGACGAGCTGGCCGGGATTCTGGGCGAGAGCAGCTGGGCCCAAGAGTGGGTACACATGCTGAGAAAACATTACCATGCAGATCATACGCTGGCCGAGGCCACCTTCGGGCTGGTCAATGAATTGTTTGCAAGCCATGGTCTGCTGATCATGAGCGGTGACCGGAAGGACCTGAAAGAGCGTTTTCTTCCTGTGATGGAGCGTGAACTGCTCGAAAGGAAGAGCCGCGGGGAAGTGGAGAAGAAAGTGCAGCTGATGGAAGAGAACGGATACAAGGCACAGGCCCGCCCCAGAGAGGTGAATCTCTTTTATTTCAATGACGGCATTCGTGAACGCATAGAGTATCAGCCCGGTGAGGGATCGTACAAAGTGCTGAACACCCATCTTTATTTTGACCGCGAAACGATGATTTCCGAATTGCGCAAGTGCCCCAACCATTTCAGTCCCAATGTCATTCTGCGGCCCGTCTATCAGGAGCTTATCCTGCCCAATCTGGCCTATGTGGGCGGTGCCGGTGAAATATCCTACTGGTTGGAGCTGAAAGGCGTCTTCGAGCTATATCACGTGAATTTTCCCATGTTGGTAGTTCGCAACAGTGTGATGCTTATAGAACAGAATGTGCAGAAGAAGATGGAACAGTTGCATCTGGGACTCCGGCAGGTTTTTGAAGAGGAGGAGCAACTGATCCGTTCGCTGGTCATGCAGCAAAGCGATGGCCGGATCACCCTCGAAGAGGAGAAAGCAGAGATCAGAAAAGCCATGGAGCGGGTCAGGAACCTGGCCCTTCAGGTGGACCCGACCCTCGGGCGAAGCGTAGAGGGAGAAATGCAGAAAATGCTCAAAGCCCTCGATAAACTGGAAGGTAAGATCCTGCGTGCAGAGAAGAAAAAGCACGAGATTCTGATCCGCCAAATCCAAACATTGAAGGAAAGGCTTCTCCCGGGTGGCAAACTGCACGAACGATTGGACAATGTTGCCGGATATTATGCCAAATATGGCCCTTCCTTCCTCGAAGAGATGCAGGCTGCCCTGCAGCCCATCGAAAAGCAGTTGATTGCGCTTAAGCTCTGACGGTCAGCACTTCCCTTTATTCATATCCTGCCGCTTCCCCTTCCTGCTGCGGAATGATTTTGCCTCATTATATTTTGGGCCTGCGTATCATTTTGTGTAAATTCACGTTTAAGTTAATGTTAACTTAACGTTAAGCGCATGAAACGTCTGCTTCCCCTCTTATTGATTTTCTTCACCTTATCGGCTTTTATGCCCGTGGGCGGAGAGGGAATGATTGCCTGGCAGGATGGGGCCATGCTCAGCTGGGACATGTTTCGGGGAGCCGCTGAAAAAGACAATCCGCATCACGCACAGACCCACTGTATGCTCGATGCCTCGGTTAAGAATATTGACAACAGCATTTACATTGAGGTTCGTGCCTACTTTCTCCCTTCCCGCTCATGGACACGGGTTCGCGATGATCGTGCTTTGTTGCTCCATGAGCAATTGCATTTCGACATTACGGAACTGCATGCCCGCATACTGCGCAAGCGCCTGGTGGATGCTTTCAGGCAGGACCGCGACCTGGCGCTGATCTTTGAGCAGAGCTTTGACGAAGTGAATGCTGCCCTGCAAAAGATGCAGGATGAATATGACCGGGAAAGCCACCACGGCACACGGGCGAAGCTGCAGCGGCTCTGGCAGCGCAAAATAGAGGCATCGCTCAGAGAATACGAGGCTTTTTCCGAAGCTTCGATTCGCTTTGTTTTGCAGTAAGCAGCCACGCACGCTTTTCTTTATCTTTGCCTGAAAATTTTCTGATGGTTTATTTGACGCGTAGAGAAAGATTCTGTGCCGCCCACAGGCTGTTTGTTGCCGGGTGGAATGACGAGAAAAACATGGAAATTTTTGGAAATTGTTCCAATGAAAACTGGCATGGCCACAACTACATCCTCTATGTGACCATCAAAGGGGAACCCGATCCGGTAACCGGAATGATCATCAATGCCACGGAGCTGAAAAAAATCATTAGAAGCGAGGTCATTGAGCACCTCGACCACAAGAATCTCAATCTGGATGTGGGTTTTATGCAAGGAATCATGCCCACGGCAGAGAATCTTGTAAAAATCATCTGGCAGCGCCTGGAGCCCCATGCCAAAGGATTCACACTGCACCGGGTCCGGATTTATGAAACCGAAAACATTTATGCCGATTATTATGGAGAATGAGCAACACGATAGGGACGAATGGTCCGAAGGCCGCCTGTACAGGAAAGACGAGTTTTATGAGGCCGAATCTCTGGAGAAACTCCGGGAGCACTATAAAGGAGTCATAGAGCTGATCGGTGAAGACACCGGCCGCGAAGGCCTGCTGAAAACGCCCGAGCGGGCAGCCAAGGCCATGCAGTTTATCACGCACGGCTATCACCTCGATCCCGAAGAGATATTGAGAAGTGCGCTTTTTAATGAGTCGCACAGCGAAATGGTCATTGTAAAAGACATTGAGCTGTACTCGCTTTGTGAACATCACATGTTGCCTTTCTTTGGCCGGGCGCATGTGGCCTATATCCCAAACGGCAGGATTGTAGGCCTGAGCAAAATTCCGAGGGTGGTGGATGTCTTTGCAAGAAGATTGCAGGTACAGGAAAGACTGACCTGCCAGATCATGCAGACCATTGATAAAGTACTCGATCCCCTGGGCGTAGCCGTAGTTATTGAAGCCCAGCACCTTTGCATGATGATGCGCGGAGCGGAAAAACAAAACTCAATTACCACCACTTCCGCTTTCACCGGAGAATTTAAAAATCAAAGTACAAGAAGCGAGTTCATCAGTTTAATCTCATCAAAACTGATGAATCGCTAAATGCGGGGTTTTGAAAATTGCCCATGCAAAAAGGAAAATGTATTTTTATTCTTTCAAAGCGATTAAAAGCAATTTATGAGGGCATTTGTATTCCCGGGGCAGGGGTCTCAGTTTGAAGGTATGGGCAAAGACCTGTACGAAATGGGCACCATGTTGAAGTATATTTTTGAGCAGGCCAACGATGTACTGGGCTTTCCGATCACAGATGTGATGTTTAAAGGCAGCATCGAGCAGCTCAAGGAAACCCGGGTCACACAGCCTGCGGTATTTATCCATTCCATCGTCAGTGCCAAAGCCCTGGGTAATGAATATGAGCCGGATATGGTGGCAGGCCATTCACTGGGTGAATTTTCAGCCCTTGTCGCAGCCGATGTTTTGAGCTTTCGCGATGGCCTGACCCTTGTAAAAAAACGGGCGGAAGCCATGCAGAAAGCCTGTGAGGCCGCACCTTCGACCATGGCCGCCATTCTGGGCCTCGATGACGAAAGCGTTGAGAAGGTATGTGAATCGATTGACGATGTGGTCGTTCCGGCCAATTACAACAGTCCGGGACAACTGGTTATATCGGGCAGCGTCTCCGGCATAGAAAAGGCGGTGGAGAAATTGCAGGAAGCCGGTGCACGAAGAGCGGTCATTCTGAAAGTGGGCGGTGGATTTCATTCGCCCATGATGGAGCCGGCCCGCAAAGAGCTGGAAGCGGCCATCGCACAGACCTCATTCAGCAATGCCCGGGTGCCGGTCTATCAGAATGTCGATGCCCGCCCCCATGTCGATGCCGAAGAAATAAAGAAAAACCTGATCGCCCAATTGACTTCGCCCGTACGCTGGACACAGACCGTGCGCAATATGATTGCCGATGGAGCCGATGAGTTTATTGAAGTAGGGCCCGGAAGTGTATTGCAGGGGCTCATTCGCAAGATCGACCGCAGTGTCAAAGTACACAGTCCCGTCATTCGCAAAACGGAAGATTAAATCGCTGCCAGCGCCCTTTCCAGATCGTTTTTAATATCATCTGCATTTTCGATCCCCACGCTCATACGTATGAGCCCGTCACCAATGCCATGGGCCAGGCGCTGTGCCTTCGGCACACTCACATGGGTCATGCTTGCAGGATGAGTGATAAGGGTATCGGGTGTGCCGAGGGTGGAAGTGAGGGTGCAAAAGCGGATGTGTTTCATAAATCGAATGCCGGCCCGCAGGCCTCCTTTCAGCTCAAAGCTGAGCACTCCTCCGGGCAGGCGCATCTGTTTTTTCGCCAGGGAATAGGCGGGGTGCGATTCCAATCCGGCATAATGCACTTTCTCCACCGCCCGATGGCTTTCGAGAAACAGGGCCAGAAGGGCCGCATTGCTACAGTGTTTCTCCATGCGGAGGGGCAGCGTCTTTAAGCCGTTGTTCAGCAGCCAGGCTTCCAGCGCATTGCTGTTTCCTCCCAGTATTTTCCGCATCTTCCACGCCTTTTCTTCCATAAAGCCGGCATCGGTTGAAAGCAGAATTCCGCCCAGTGCCGTTCCGTGGCCGTTGAGGTACTTCGTGGTGGAATGCACGACATAGTCGGCTCCCCAGCGAAAAGGCTGCTGAAGGTAGGGAGACGAAAAGGTATTGTCAACGGCCAGTGTGGCTCCGTAGCGCTGAGCCAGCTCCGACAGCATCGAGAGGTCATAGATCTGAACAGTCGGGTTGCTGGGCGATTCGCAATAGATCATTCGGATCATCGCGTCCTCCTCCAGGGCGCTTTCGACCGCAGATTTATCCGAAAGGTCTCTGTAGACGCTTTCGATTCCGTGGCTGTGCATCAGGGTGTTGAGGAGCTCCACCGTAGTGCCGTAAATGTTTCCGCTCGTGAGTATTTTTTCTCCGGGCTTCAGTGCCGCCATGAACAAAGCCGATATGGCAGCCATTCCGCTGCTGAAAAGCAGTGCCTTCAATGGTAGCTCTTTCCCGTCTTTTTTCAGGCCGTAGGCTTCCAGGGCGGCAATCTTTCGCTCCACGGCATCCACTGTGGGGTTGGCCCAGCGGGAATAGACATAGGCCTTTCCTTTTCCCCGGAAGACGTCCATGATCTTCTCCGGACTTTCATATACAAAAGTGGAAGTCTGATACACCGGTAAAATGTGCGCACCATAGGGGTCGGGGTCATCTCCCGGCAAAAAATCGCGCGTACAAAGGGATTCAAAGGTCATGCTCATTTTTTTCATCTGTGCTCAAAGCTACTATTTTGCCATGGATCTCCATCACCTGGGGCACGAGCAACGCTCTGCCGTCATTCACGATTACATATTGGCTGCGTTTGACCTTTTCTTCTTCGGGCCATTGCCGGGCCATGCGTTTCAGGGCCTCTTCGCGGCTGCTTCTGTCACGGGCTGCGATGCGATCGAGGCGCAATTCGAGGGGAGCCGTCACCGTGATGACCAAATCGAGGTCACGGTGGCTGCCGCTTTCGAAAAGCAGGGCGGCTTCGCGGATGACATAGGGATAATCTTTCCGCTTATTCATCCATGCCAGGGCATCTTTGCGCACCCGCGGATGGACCAGGGCATTCAACTCCTCGAGGCGTGCGGCATCGTCAAAGACTATAGCAGCCAGTTTTTTTCGCAGAAGCTTTCCCTGCTCATAAATTCCGGCTCCGAAACTTTCGCGGAGACGGGCCTTCAACTCTTCATCGTGCTCCATCAGCCAGCGGGCCCGCTCATCGGCATTGTAGACCGGCACATGGAGCGTGCCGAAAATCCGGCAGACGGTCGTTTTTCCGCTGCCCATGGCTCCGGTGATGCCCACTTTGATCATGGATTGATGTATAAAAAGGCGGCCCTTTCGGGTTTTATCTTCAGGTTGCGGATATAGGGAGGTGCCGCTTCGCTAACGAGGGGAACGGTGCTGTCGCCCGCTTGCAGCAGGCTGAAGTCCGCAGCAACGGTAAAGAGTTCAGCGGGCGCCCGGCCTTCAATTTCTTCCATCTTGTTCAGCGGAAGCTGAAAAGAGAGTTCCGCTTCTTTGTTGAGCAGCAAAGCTTCTTTCTCAGAATTGATGATCTCCACCGGCACCTTGATACTGGTCTCGGTATATTGTAGCACCGGAATTTCGTAGCGGATCTCGTCAAGTTCATACTGCACACCGCTCAGGGGAGGAGCCGCC
>WFPF01000042.1 GCA_015487695.1 Chitinophagales bacterium | reverse complement strand
TGAAGCAGTTCAGAGCAGCCCAGCGACAGGGTACGCACAAAGCCAAGGAAAGAAGTGATGTGAAGGGATCAACCCGGAAGATCAAAAAACAAAAAGGTACCGGTACGGCCCGGGCAGGTGATATCAAAAACCCGCTCTTTCGCCATGGAGGAACCATCTTCGGCCCCCGTCCTCGCGACTATAGCTTCAAGCTGAACAAGAAGGTTAAAGACCTGGCCCGAAAATCGGCACTGAGTGCAAAACTGCGTGATGGTGAGATCATGATCGTGGAGGACTTTCAACTTGAAGATCACAAAACCCGCACGTTCATCGAGATAATGAACAACCTGGGTGTGTCATTGGACAAGGCATTGTTTCTGCTTTCCGAGATGGACCCGAATACGGCCCTGGCAGCACGAAACATACCGAATGCACGCGTGAGTGAGTCGAGAAGTGTGAACACTTATGACCTCCTCAATGCCGACAAACTGGTTTTCACAGAGTCGGGAGTGAAGGTGCTGATTGAAATTTTAGAGAAAAAGGATGTAAAGGCAACTGCTTAAGACTATTGATATGAAAAATATACTTGTAAAGCCTGTTGTGACGGAAAAGATGGAAATGTTAAGCCAAAAGCTTAATCAATATGCTTTTGTTGTTCGCAGAGAGGCCAATAAAATTGAAATTAAAAAGGCAGTGGAGGCCATGTACAATGTGAAAGTGACAGATGTCAGCACCTTGATCATGCCGGCCAAAGCCAAAACGAGAATGACCAAAGGTGGAGTCATACAGGGGCGCAAGAGTGCATACAAAAAAGCATTTGTGACCTTGGCGGAAGGAGATGAAATTGATTTTTACAGCGAAATCTAACGAGCAATGCCATTAAAGAAATTAAAACCAATTACACCGGGCAGTCGCTTTACCGTGCTGAATGCTTTCACAGAGCTGACCACGGACAAGCCTGAAAAAAAGCTTCTGGCCAAGAAGAAAAGCTCGGGCGGGCGAAACAACCAGGGACGCATGACCATGCGCTATCTGGGAGGCGGACACAAGAAACGCTATCGCATCATCGATACGAAAAGAGATAAAATCGGAATCCCGGGCACGGTAAAAACGATTGAATACGATCCGAACAGGACCGCATTCATTGCCCTGGTGGTATATAAAGATGGTGACAAACGCTATATCATTGCCCCGGAAGGGATCAAAGAAGGACAGCAGGTCATATCGGATGACAATGCTCCGATCGAAGCAGGCAATACGCTGCCTTTGGCCAACATTCCGCTGGGTACGATTGTGCACAACATCGAGCTGGCCCCGGGCCGCGGTGGAGCCATGGCAAGAAGTGCCGGCACCTTTGCTCAGTTGGCAGCCCGTGAAGGCAAATATGCCATCCTGAAGTTGCCTTCCGGTGAGACCCGCATGGTTTTGATACGTTGCAAGGCTACCATCGGATCGGTTTCCAACTCGGATCACAGTCTGATGGTAATCGGTAAAGCCGGTCGTAATCGCTGGCTGGGAAGAAGACCCCGAACAAGAGGTGTGGCCATGAACCCGGTCGATCACCCGATGGGAGGTGGCGAGGGAAAATCCTCCGGAGGTCAGCCTCGTTCCAGGACAGGGCTTTATTCCAAAGGAAAGAAAACCCGGAATCCGAAGAAGCCTTCCAGTAAATTAATTATTAGCAGAAAGAAGAAAAAGAAATAAGATAAACTATGGCTAGATCACTGAAAAAAGGGCCTTACGTTGATTTCAAACTCTACCGCAAGGTGAGCAAACTGAATGAGACAGGGAAAAAAACGGCTATCAAGACCTGGTCGCGCAGGTCTATGATCATTCCGGACTTTGTTGGTCATACCCTGGCGGTTCACAATGGAAATAAATTTATTCCGGTATATGTAACGGAAAACATGGTGGGACACAAACTGGGTGAATTTGCCCCGACAAGAAACTTCCGCGGGCATTCATCCAAGAAAATCAGATAAGATATGAAAGCAGTTGCGAGATTAAGAAACAATAAAGGATCGGCCCGAAAGGCTCGATTGGTGCTGGACCTGATTCGGGGGAAGGACGTGGAAGAGGCGTGAATATTTTAAAATTCAACCACAAACACGTCTCGAAGAAAGTGGAAAAATTGCTGGAATCGGCCATCAACAACTGGGAACAGAAGAACGAAGGAATGCGGGTGGAAGAAAGCGAACTTTATGTGAAAGAAGCGTATGCCGATGGAGCTTCCGTGCTGAAACGTTTTCAGCCGGCCCCGTTCGGACGTGCATATCGTATTCGTAAGAGATTAAGCCATATAACGATTGTAGTTGACAGCCGCATTCAATCGCAAGAGATGGATGAAGTATCAGAAAACATTGAAATAGAAGAATAAATGGGACAAAAGGTAAATCCAATAGGCCTGCGATTGGGCATCATCCGTGGATGGGATTCCAACTGGTTTGGAAAGAAAACAGATCTCTCGGATAAATTGATAGAAGATCATAAGATCCGAAAATATCTGAATGCCCGCTTTTCAAAAGGCGGTATTGCGCGCATCATTATTGAGCGTACATTAAACAGGATCACCATAACGATCCACACTTCCCGTCCGGGAATCATCATCGGAAAAGGCGGATCGGAAGTGGATCGCCTGAAAGAGGAGATGAAAAAACTGACGAAGAAGGACGTGCAGATCAATATTTCGGAAATACGCAGGCCCGAGTTGGATGCGCAAATAGTAGCCGAAAACATTGCCAAGCAGATTGAAGGCAGGGTCAATTTCAGGCGTGCTATGAAAATGGCCATAGCATCTACGATGCGAATGGGAGCCGAAGGAATCAAAGCCCGTGTATCGGGTCGCCTCAATGGTGCGGAAATGGCAAGAAGGGAAGAATATAAAGAAGGACGCATTCCGCTTCATACTTTCCGTGCCGACATCGACTATTCGTTGGTGGAAGCACAAACGGTTTACGGAAAGATCGGTGTGAAAGTGTGGATTTGCAAAGGAGAAGTGCTGGGCAAGAGAGACCTTTCGCCCAACCTTGAAAAAGGCAGGCCGGGAGGTAAAAGGCAGCCCAGAAGAGCAAAAAATAACTAGTAAAAGGAAATACGATGTTACAACCTAAAAGAGTAAAACACAGAAAGCAGCAAAAAGGCAGAATGAAAGGCCTTTCGCAAAGGGGACATACCCTGGCATTCGGCAACTTCGGGCTGAAAGCCATGGAGAGTGCCTGGATAACCGACCGGCAGATTGAAGCTGCCCGGATTGCTTTCACACGATATATGAAGAGGGAAGGACAGGGCTGGATTCGCATTTTCCCCGACAAGCCGGTGACTTCAAAACCTGCCGAAGTGAGAATGGGTAAAGGTAAAGGAGCCCTTGACCATTGGGTGGCAGTCGTACGTGCCGGACGCATTATGTTTGAACTGGATGGTGTACCGCAGGCTGTAGCTGAAGAAGCCCTTCGCCTGGCAGCACAGAAAATGCCCGTCCGTTGCAAATTCGTGGTCCGACCCGATTATGTAGAGACAAAAACGCTGAAGTAATGAAAAGAATAGCTAAAGAGGAAATACGTGAGATGAGCCTTGCGGACCTGGTCGAGAGAATAGAACGGGAGGAAACCATTCTTACACAAAAGAAGTTTGCTCACGCAGTCTCCATGATCGAGAACCCGCTGGAATTGCGCTGGATCAGAAGAGACATCGCCAGGTTGAAAACCGAGTTAACCAAAAGAAAGAAAGAAACTAAACAATAGTATAAATGGCTGAGCGAAATCTAAGAAAGACAAAGATTGGTACCGTTGCCAGCAACAGCATGGACAAATCCATCACGGTGTTGGTAGAACGAAGGATGAAACATCCAATCTATGGCAAATATTTAAAGAAGTCGAAGAAATTTATGGCTCACGATGACAAGAATGAGTGCAATGTCGGAGATACGGTGAAGATCATGGAAACCAGGCCCCTGAGTAAAAGGAAAACCTGGAGACTTGTGGAGATAATCGAAAGAGCCAAGTAATATTTATCATTTAATAATAAGAGAACAATGATTCAACAGGAAACAAGATGTGCGGTTGCAGACAACAGCGGGGCCAAAAGAGTCCTTTGCATCCGTGTGTTGGGTGGCAACAGAAGGTATGCCTCGGTTGGAGATAAAATTGTAGTGACCGTGAAAGATGCCATGCCCAACGGGCAGGTAAAAAAAGGAACGGTCTCGAAAGCGGTGGTGGTACGTGTGAAGAAGGAATACAGACGAAAAGACGGATCCTATATCCGCTTTGACGACAATGCCGTAGTACTGTTGAACAACCAGGACGAACCACGTGGAACCAGGATTTTCGGACCGGTAGCCCGCGAACTCCGTGAAAGAGAGTACATGAAAATTATTTCATTAGCGCCAGAAGTATTGTAATTATGAGTAAGAAAGAAATAAGCAGCCCCAGAAAGCTGCACATAAAAAAAGGGGATACGGTAAAAGTGATTGCCGGTGACGACAAAGGCAAGCAGGGACGTGTGCTTTTTGTAGAGCGCAAAAAATACCGGGCCATTGTGGAAGGTGTGAATATCGTGCACAAACACACCCGTCCGAATGCAACCTATCCCAACGGAGCCATCGAAAAGAAAGAAGCTCCGGTACACCTGAGCAATTTGATGCTGGTAGATCCGAAATCAAATGAAGCAAGCCGGATCGGCCGCAAAGTAGTAGATGGAAAAATAAAACGATATGCTAAAAAATCCGGGGAGGTAATTGACTGATGGAATACACACCTAGATTATTTAAGAAGTACAAAGAGGAAATCATTCCGGCCATGATGGATAAGTTCAATTATTCATCGGTCATGGAAGTGCCCAGTTTGGTAAAGATCGCTCTGAATCAGGGTGTTGGAAGAGCTACTCAGGACAAGAAGCTGGTACAAAATGCAGTAGAGGAGTTAACTAATATTGCAGGTCAGCGGGCGGTAGCTACCTATGCCAAAAAGGCCATATCAAACTTTAAGTTGAGAGAAGATATGCCGATTGGTGCACGGGTAACTCTTCGCAGCACAAAAATGTATGAATTTCTCGATCGCCTCGTATCGGTGGCTTTGCCGCGGGTGCGTGACTTCCGGGGAATCAGCAACAAAGGTTTTGACGGACGGGGTAATTACACGCTGGGCATTACCGAACAAATCATTTTTCCGGAAATCGATATTGACCGCGTGGACAGCATCAACGGAATGAACATCACATTTGTAACTACTGCAAAAACAGACGAGGAAGCAAAAGAGCTGCTGAGGTTGCTCGGTCTTCCGTTTCAAAAAGTAAAATAATGGCAAAAGAATCAGTAAAAGCACGACAAAGAAAACGTGAACGGCTTGTGGAGCAATATGCGGAAAGAAGAAAGGCATTGAAAGAAGCCGGAGATTTCGAAGCGCTGGACAGACTGCCCAGAAATGCTTCACCGGTCAGATTGCGCAATCGTTGTCAACTTACCGGAAGAGGAAGAGGGTATATCCGCCTTTTCGGAGTTTCACGGATCAAATTCAGAGAACTGGCATCTTACGGTAAGATCCCGGGTATTAAAAAAGCAAGTTGGTAAAAAGAGATTAAAATGGGAATTGTAACAGATCCGATAGCAGATTATTTAAACAGAATGAGAAATGCACAGCAGGCTGGCAAGCGCGTGGTGGAAATACCCGCCTCCAACCTGAAAAAGCGCATTACGGAAATACTCTACGAACAGGGTTATATTCTGAAATACAAATTTGAAGATACGCCTGACGGGCAGGGAGTCATCAAAGTGGCCATCAAATACGACAAGGTAAGTGGCGAACCGGTGATTAAGAAAATGAAACGAGTCAGTCGCCCGGGTTTGAGGGCTTACCGGTCCGCAGATGAATTGCCCCGGGTAATCAATGGCCTCGGAGTGGCCATCGTGTCTACTTCAAAAGGGGTAATGACGGATAAGCAGGCTCGCAATGAAAATGTGGGCGGTGAAGTATTGTGTTCGATCTATTAAAAGAAAAAAGCTGAGCAATGTCAAGAATAGGATATCAACCCATATCGGTCCCTTCCAATACGGAAGTGAAGATTAAGGAAAACAATGAGGTGACGGCAAAGGGTCCCAAGGGTGAATTATATCTCCAGGTAGATCCTGATTTGATCCTGAAACTCGAGGATGGTGTATTGACAGTAGACCGACCTACCGAGCAAAAACGCCACAAGTCGATGCACGGACTGTATCGCTCTCTGCTGGCAAATATGATTCAGGGTGTGTCGGAAGGATTCAAGAAAGTGCTGATCATGAATGGGGTGGGCTTCAGGGCTTCTTCCCAGGGACAGGTGCTCGAATTGAGTGTGGGATTCTCTCATCCTGTCATCATGGTGGTGCCGCCTGAAGTGAAAATTAAAGCGGAAACCGTGAAAGGAAAAAGCCCGACCATCACACTGGAAAGCCATGACAAGCAATTGCTGGGACAGGTGGCTGCAAAAATCAGAGCGGTGAGGAAACCCGAACCCTACAAAGGAAAAGGAATACGATACTCGGATGAATACATCAGAAGGAAAGCAGGTAAGGCTGCTGCCAAATAAAATATAAGGCTATGATCAAGAGTAAGAATTTAATAAAAGAGGCCAGAAGGCAGAGAATCAGGAAGAACATCCGAAAAAAGATTTCAGGTACCCCTGAAATCCCAAGGTTGAGTGTCTTCAGAAGCAACCGGGAGATCTATGTACAGATTATTGATGACGAGCAGGGACATACCCTCGCTTCGGCTTCATCCCGCGAGCCTTCCATTGCCGGTGAAAAAGCCACGAAAAAAGAAAAAGCTGCCAAAGTGGGAAGCCTGATAGCCGAACGCGCCAAGGCAGCCGGAGTGGAGAAAGTGGTTTTTGATCGCGGTGGTTACCTCTACCACGGAAGAGTAAAAGCATTAGCAGACGAAGCCCGCAAGGGAGGTCTTAAATTTTAAAAAACAGCATTAATGGCTCAAGCAAACATTCATAGAATCAAAGCAAGCGAACTCGAGCTTAAAGAGAAGGTCGTAGAGATCAGGCGCGTTGCCAAAGTGACCAAAGGGGGAAGAACATTTGGATTTTCCGTTGTAGTGGTCGTAGGCAATGAAGATGGCATTGTGGGTTACGGTCTCGGAAAAGCCCGGGAAGTGACGGAAGCTATTTCGAAAGGAATAGATGATGCCAAGAAAAACCTGATACAGGTTCCGGTATTGAAAGGAACCATACCGCATCCGCAAAATGGAAAATTTGGTGCTGCAAAAGTCATCCTGAAACCGGCTTCCGGTGGTACGGGTGTCATTGCAGGAGGGGCCATGCGGGCCGTACTGGAGAGTGCCGGTATCAGAGATGTACTGGCAAAGTCGCTCGGAACATCTAACCCGAACAACGTAATCAAGGCTACTATCAATGCCTTGCTGAGCCTGCGCCAACCGATCGAGATTGCACAAAAAAGAGGCGTCTCTTTACAAAAAGTATTTAACGGATAAGCAATGGGAAAAGTAAAAATAACACAGGTAAAGAGCGGAATTGATCGCACGAAGAAGCAAAAAAATACGCTGATAGCGCTCGGATTGAGAAAGATCAATCAAAGTGTGGAGGTCGAGCTGAATCCGCAAATCGAAGGGATGATCAATAAGGTTAAACATTTAATTACCGTAGAAGAAAAGTAAGGAAATGAAGCTACACAACTTAAAGCCGGCTGAAGGTGCGGTAAAGAAAGGAAAACGCGTAGGACGCGGACAGGGATCAGGAAAAGGTGGAACCTCTACACGAGGTCACAAAGGTGCCCAGTCACGCTCAGGATACAAAAGAAGGCCCAGCTTCGAAGGAGGCCAGATGCCCTTGCAACGCAGATTGCCCAAGCGTGGGTTTAAAAACATCAACCGGGTAGAATACCGGGTGTTAAACCTCTCAACGCTGCAGCATCTTGCCGATAAATACAATCTGAGTAAAGTCGATATAGAGGCTTTGCGCAGCTTGAAAATGATTGGCAAGCAGGATGTGGTAAAAGTATTGGGCAATGGAGAGCTAAAAGCCAAAATGGATGTCAGTGCACATGCATTCAGCAAAAGCGCCAAAGAAGGAATCGAATCAGTAGGCGGTACCGCAAACATTATTCAATAGGATGAAAGGATTAATCAGCACGCTTCAAAATATCTTCAAGATTGAAGATCTCCGTAAAAGGATCATTTTCACACTGGGCCTTATTTTTATATATCGCTTTGGCTCTTATGTGGTGTTACCGGGTATCGACCCGGCCGCTCTGGCACAGGGCGAGGCGCCAGGAGGTATTTTAAACCTGATTAATATTTTTGCCGGTGGTGCTTTCGCAAGAGCATCCATTTTTGCATTGGGAATCATGCCTTACATCTCTGCATCGATTGCAGTGCAGCTGCTGGGTATGGCCGTTCCTTACTTCCAGAAACTTCAGAAAGAAGGGGAGAGCGGTCAACGGAAGATGAACCAGATTACCCGCTATCTGACCGTGGTGGTTACGGCCTTCCAGGCCATCGGTTATAATGTGTTTCTGAGAAGTACTTTCAGCGATGCCATCGTGATTAACAACTCTCTTTTCCTCTTCTCATCGGTCGTCATTCTTACTACAGGTACGGTTTTCGTTATGTGGCTGGGTGAAAAAATAACCGACAAGGGCATCGGAAACGGTATTTCCCTCCTCATTATGGTGGGAATTGTTGCCAACCTTCCGGGTGCACTGATGCAGGAATTTACCAAAAGAACAACCGATGCAGGCGGGCTGGTTCAGCTGGTTATCGAACTTGCATTTCTTGTCCTGGTGGTCATGGCCACCATCGCACTGGTACAGGCAGTACGCAAAATACCGGTGCAATACGCCAAACGAATTGTAGGAAGCGGAGCCCGCAGAATGCAGATGGGCGGTCACAGGCAATATCTTCCGCTGAAGATTAATGCTGCCGGTGTGATGCCGATCATTTTTGCACAGGCTTTGATGTTCCTGCCTTCCACCATTGGTACTTTTGTAGGCTTCGAATCTTCGGGTTTTGTCAGGACGTTTACTGACTACACCTCCTTCGGATACAATATGGTTTACTTCCTTTTGGTAGTGGCCTTTACCTACTTCTATACAGCCCTGGTGGTAAACCCGCAACAAATATCAGAGGACCTGAAACGAAACGGAGGGTTCATACCGGGTGTAAAACCGGGTAAACGAACCGCGGAATATATTGATACCATACTCACACGCATCACCCTTCCGGGTTCGGTATTCCTGGGCATTGTGGCAATTTTGCCTGCTTTTGCACAGAAATTCGGAATCAGCCAGCAGTTTGCCCTCTTCTACGGAGGTACCTCCCTGCTGATTATGGTGGGTGTGGTTTTGGATACTTTGCAGCAAATTGAAAGTCATCTGCTGATGAGGCATTATGACGGTTTGATGAAATCAGGACGAATTAAGGGGCGGGCATCGGCCGGAGTGTCAAGTATATAGCATAATTAAAATGCTTGAACATTCGGGAATTAGCGAATTTTTTGAGAAATTTGCACCCGCTTTTGAAAAATAAAAAGAGAGAGCTATCAATGGCAAAACAGGATGTAATAAAACAAGATGGGACCATCATAGAAGCGTTGTCAAACGCGATGTTCCGGGTACAGCTTGAAAACGGCCATGAAATAGTTGCACATATTTCAGGGAAAATGAGGATGAACTATATCCGAATATTGCCCGGAGACAAAGTTGCTGTGGAATTGTCACCCTATGACCTTTCCAGAGGAAGAATCACTTACAGATACAAGTAAAAGGATAGAACATGAAGGTTAGAGCATCAGTAAAGAAAAGAAGTGCGGACTGCAAGATTGTCCGCAGGAAAGGTCGCATTTATGTGATCAATAAAAAGAATCCAAAATTTAAACAACGTCAAGGATAATAAGATATGGCAAGGATAGCTGGAAACGATTTACCGCGCAATAAAAGAGGCAAGATTGCCCTGACATACATCTATGGTATTGGCAGGACGACCGCAGTGAAAATATTAACGGATGCCGGAGTAGATCCCGAGAAAAAGGTGCAGGACTGGACGGATGAGGAAATCACCAGGATTCGCAGGGAAATCAACGACAACTACAAGGTGGAGGGAGCGCTTCGTTCGGAAGTGCAGACCAACATCAAACGTCTGATGGATATTGCTTCTTACAGAGGGATACGCCACAGGCGCGGATTGCCTCTTCGCGGTCAACGGACCAGAACCAATGCCAGAACACGCAAAGGAAGGAAGAAAACAGTTGCCGGTAAAAAGAAAGCAACCAAATAATAATTAGTATCATCTGAACAGATCAATATAAAATGGCCAGAACGAAAGGAAGAAAAGCAAGTAAAAAAAGAGTAGTTAAAGTGGATGCCTTCGGGCAGGCCCACGTCAGCGCTACTTTCAACAATGTAATGGTAACACTCACCAACGCAAAGGGAGAAGTGATTTCCTGGGGCTCAGCCGGCAAAGCCGGATTTCGTGGCTCGAAGAAAAACACACCCTATGCTGCGCAGGTGGCTGCTACGGATGCTGCCCAGGTAGCCTATGATGCAGGACTTCGCAAGGTGGAAGTGTTTGTGAAAGGTCCCGGTTCGGGAAGAGAATCGGCCATCCGGGCGTTGGCAGCTGCCGGCCTCGAGGTGACTGTGATCAAGGATGTGACACCGATACCCCACAACGGGTGCCGGCCTCCGAAAAGAAGAAGAGTTTAAAATAAAACAGAAAGAACTAAGAAGATGGCAAGATATACAGGACCTACATCCAAGAAAGCCCGCTCATTTGGCGAACCGATCTTTGGCTTTGACAAGGCTTTTGAAAAGAAAAAATACCCCCCGGGGCAGCATGGCAACTCGCGAAGAAGAAAATCGCAAAGTGAGTATGCCGTACAGCTGAAAGAAAAACAAAAAGCCAAGTATACCTACGGTTTGCTGGAGCGTCAGTTTGCACGCATGTTTGCTGAAGCATCCAGGCGCCAGGGTGTCACGGGTGAGATTCTGCTTCAATTGCTCGAATCGAGACTCGACAATGTTATCTACCGTCTCGGAGTGGCGCGCACCAGGCGCCAGGCACGACAACTGGTAACACACAAACACATTATGGTCAACGGTAAAGTGGTCAACGTACCCTCATATCTGCTCAATCCGGGCGATATCATCACGCTCCGGGAAAGATCCAAAGGAATGGAAATCATTCAGGATGCGCTCGCAAAACGAGTGGATAAATATCCCTGGCTTGTATGGGACGCTGCCTCAATGACCGGAAAATATGTGGAAGTCCCTCCGCGTGAAAGCATTCCTGAGAACATTCAGGAGCAACTCATCGTGGAATTGTACTCTAAATAATAATTAAAAAGGAAAATAAATGGCTATACTTTCATTTCAGAAGCCGGATAAAATCATATTGCAAAAAGCTACGGACTACGAAGGGTTGTTTGAATTCAAACCGCTTGAGCCCGGCTTTGGTGTCACCATAGGAAATGCCCTCAGACGAGTATTGCTTTCATCGCTCGATGGCTATGCCATCTCAGGACTTAAAGTCAACGGAGTGGATCATGAATTTGATTCCATCAAAGGCGTGATCGAAGATGTATCGGAAATCATCCTGAACCTGAAGCAGGTCCGGCTGAAAAGAGTACTGGAAGATGATGACTCTTCTGCTGAGAAAATATTCCTCTCTATCAAGGATCAGGAAACATTTACAGCCGGGGATATTGAAAAGCACACAAATGTTTTTCAGGTAACCAATCCGGACCTGGTCATCTGCCATATGGAGTCCTTCGTAAACCTTGAAATGGAATTGACCATTACGAAAGGAAGAGGATATGTGCCGGCAGAAGAAGGCAAAACGAAAGATGTGCCCGTGGGTTATATCGCCATGGATGCCATCTATACGCCCATCAAGAATGTGAAGTACACGGTTGAAAACACCCGTGTGGAGCAAAGAACGGATTACGAGAAACTGGTGATGGACATCAAAACGGACGGAACCATCCATCCGGAGGAAGCCATCAAAGAGGCTTCAAAGATTTTGATTCAGCACCTCATGCTCATCTCGGATGAAAATATCACGTTTGACAAGCCGGGTGTGAAAGGAGATGATGTAGTGGACGAGGAAGTATTGCACATGCGCAAGATCCTCAAAACTCCGCTCGAAGACCTCGATTTGTCGGTAAGGGCTTACAACTGCCTCAAAGCGGCAAAAATCAATTCGCTCGCAGACCTCGTGCAATACGATACGAATGAACTTTTGAAGTTCAGGAATTTTGGACGCAAGTCGCTGGTGGAAATCGAGAATCTGATCACGGAGAAAGGACTGTCCTTTGGAATGGACCTGTCAAAATATAAACTTAACGAAGAGTAATCTTTAAAAGAACTGAGGAATCATGCGTCACGGAAAGAAAATAGCAAAGCTGGGAAGAACAAGCGCTCACAGAAAAGCAATGTTGTCAAACATGGCTACGAGCCTTATTCTGCACAAGCGCATAAATACGACAGTGCCGAAGGCAAAAGCATTGCGTAAATATATTGAGCCCCTTATCACGCGATCGAAAACAGACGATACACACTCCAGAAGGATGGTTTTTCGTAAATTGAAAAACAAAGAAGGAGTCAAGGAGTTGTTTGACAATATTGCAACGGTTATTGCCGACCGTCCGGGTGGATATACACGCATCCTGCGTACGGGCTTCCGTCAGGGCGACAATGCCGAAATGTGCATTATCGAGCTGGTGGATTACAACGAGAGCTACACCCAGAACGAAGGCAAGAAGAAAAGCAAACGTAAGCGAACGAGGAGAACGAAGAAGAGCAGTTCCGAGAGTGCAGCAGTGCAGGCCGAAAGCAGCGAGGAAGTTGCAACGGGAGAAGGAGAGGCCGAAGGGGCAGCTCCGGAGGCAACGGCAAGCGAAACTGGCGTGAGCGAAGCGAAAGCTGAGAATACGGAAACATCAGAAACGAAAAAAGAAGATGCCGCCCCTTCATCAGATGAAGAAAAGGCAGAATAATGATACAATTTCAGACGGTATGAAAATGGGAAGGGATGCTAACTTAATGGGAGCATCCCTTTTTTTATGCCGTTACTTTTACGAATTTTACCAAAGCAATCATGCATTTAGAAACGGAAAGTCTTACTGAAGCCGTTCTCCTCCTGGAAGACGGCCGTATTTTCAGGGGTAAAGCTATTGGAGCAATCGGCACAAGCAGCGGTGAATTGTGCTTCAATACGGCCATGACCGGGTATCAGGAATTGTATACCGATCCTTCTTACTTCGGACAGATATTAATCAACACCAACGCACATATCGGAAACTACGGAGCCCGGGCTGAAGAGAGCGAATCGGATAGTCCGAAGATTGCCGGGCTGGTGGTGAAAAACTATGCGGAGCTCTTTTCACGACATATCGCGGGGGAGTCTCTCGATGACTACTTCAAGCGCCATAATGTGGTAGGAATAGCAGACGTGGACACCCGTGCACTGGTCCGCCACATTCGCTCGAAAGGAGCGATGAATGCAATTATTTCTTCGGAAACTACCGATGAAAAGGAATTGGAAAGGCAATTGAAGGATGTGCCCGGCATGGAGGGACTTGAGCTGGCTTCGAAGGTGACTACGGAGGAGGCCTACTTTGTGGGAGATGAAAATGCAACGCTGCGTGTGGCCGTTCTTGACCTGGGTGTAAAGCGCAGCATACTTAAGAATTTAAGCGAAAGAGACTGTTACCTGAAAGTTTTCCCTGCCAAAACCGCTTTTGATGAAATCATGGCTTGGAATCCCGATGGCATTTTCATGTCCAACGGCCCCGGTGATCCGGCTGCCACCGATTATGCAGTAGAAACTACGCGCCAGGCGCTTTCCGGTGGTTTGCCGTTTTTTGGTATCTGCCTGGGGCATCAGATTCTGGCCCGGGCAATGGATGTCCCCACTTTCAAGATGCACCATGGCCACCGGGGAGGCAATCATCCCGTGGTCAACCTGGAAAGCGGGAAAGGTGAAATAACTACCCAGAACCATGGTTTTGCCGTTTCGGAAGAGGCGCTTATCCAAAGGAAAGAAGAAATCAGACTCACACACAGAAATCTGAATGACCAGTCGGTGGAGGGAATCAGGCTGCTTGACAAGCCGGCCTTTTCGGTGCAATACCATCCGGAAGCCGCTCCGGGTCCGCACGATTCACGTTACCTCTTCGATGAATTTACTTCCCTGATTTGCAATCGTAAAAAATAAAGGAACTATGAGTATTATAATGGATATCGTTGCCAGACAAATCTTTGATTCACGTGGCAACCCCACCATTGAGACGGAGGTGATAACCGACAACGGAATTATCGGAAGAGCTGCCGTACCATCGGGGGCAAGTACCGGAAAGCATGAAGCGGTGGAACTGCGTGATGGTGGCAAAGCCTATCACGGCAAAGGTGTGTCCAAGGCCGTTAAGCATGTCAACACCGTTCTTCGCGAGGCGCTGAGCGGCATGAGTGTGCTGGATCAACCGGCTATTGATAAGTATATGATTGAACTGGACGGCACTCCCAACAAGGGACATCTCGGAGCCAATGCGCTTTTGTCCGTTTCGATGGCTGTGGCCAGGGCAGCAGCAGAAGAGTCGGGGCTGCCCTTGTTTCGCTACGTGGGCGGAGTCAATGCCAAGACTTTGCCGGTTCCGATGATGAATGTACTCAACGGGGGATCCCATGCCGACAACAATATCGACTTTCAGGAATTTATGATCATGCCGGCCGGAGCTCCTTCCTTGTCGGAGGCACTGCGCTATGGTTCGGAAATATTTCATTCGCTGAAGTCTGTTCTCAGGTCAAAGAACTACTCTACCAACGTGGGTGACGAAGGAGGCTTTGCCCCTGAAATAAAATCGAATGAGGAAGCCATCGAAATTATCCTCGAAGCCATTGAGAAGGCCGGGTATCGGCCCGGAGAAGATGTTTCCATCGCTCTTGACCCGGCCAGCTCGGAGTTTTATGACAATGAGACCGGGCTTTACGTATTTCACAAATCGGACGGAAGAAAACTGAGCTCGGAAGAGATGGCCGACTACTGGGTGGAATGGGTAGAGAAATATCCGATTGTCTCGCTTGAAGACGGATTGCAGGAAGACGACTGGGAGGGATGGCAATACCTGACAAAAAAGCTCGGTGACAAGATTCAACTGGTGGGCGATGATCTTTTTGTGACCAATGTGGAACGGCTTTGGAAAGGCATAGAAATGGATGTGGCCAACTCTATTCTGATTAAACTCAATCAGATAGGAACCCTCACCGAAACCATTGATGCAGTCTCGCTGGCCAACCGGCATGCCTATACGGCCGTCATCAGTCACCGCTCGGGAGAAACCGAGGATACGAGCATTGCCGACCTGGCAGTGGCCCTCAATACGGGTCAGATCAAGACCGGCTCGATGTCAAGAACCGACCGGATTGCGAAATACAACCAACTGCTTCGCATTGAAGAAATGCTCGGCTCCGATGCCCGCTTTCCGGGCAGGAATTTCCGAAGCTGATTCACGGGTGTATCATTTGATAAGCAGGTCATTCGTGATTGTGGATGCCTGACTTGTATTCTGTAAATTCGAGTGCGTAAGTTTATAGTTATGAAAAGCCCTCTGACCCATTGGAACGAATTGCCGGCATTCTTCAGAAACAAATACGTGCTGGTCACGCTTGCTTTTTTTATCTGGATGCTTTTCTTCGATAACTACAATTTTTTCGTTCGTAGCGAAATAAGGGGAGAGCTCAGAGAGGTGAGAGAGAAGAAAGCCTACTACGAAGCCCAGATAAAGGAAGTAAAGAACGAGCTCAGCAGCCTCTTCGGGTCGGAGGAGTCACTTGAAAAATTTGCCCGGGAAAAATACTACATGAAACGGGCGGATGAAGATGTTTTTATCATTGTGGACGAATAATCCTATATTCGATTTGTATAAGAATAGTTGAATCTCATGCTTCGTCTGCAGCCCATGCCACATACCGATTTTGAAGAGTTCAGGACTATCTCCGTGCAAAACTATGCAAAGGCGCTGAGTCGAAATCTCCGCATAAATTACCGCAGAGCCGGCCAGCTGGCTGTTGAAGAGCTGAAAAGCATCCTTCCGCGCGGATTCTTTAGCGATGACCACTATTTCTACAATCTTGTATCGGACAAAGAAGACAAAGAGATCGGTAAGCTTTGGTTCTACATCAACCGGAAGCTGAAGAGTGCTTTTCTATACGATCTGATGATCTTCGAGGAGTTTCAGCGCAAGGGTTACGGCAGGGAAGCTTTGCTCGAGATGGAAAAAGAATTGAAGAAAAAAGGCATTGCCGTTATTCGTCTGAATGTCTTTAACGACAACCGGGTGGCGCGGAAATTATATCAGGAACGGGGATATGACAACTGCAATCAGATTTTGCAAAAATTCCTGGACTGATCTTTATTAATAACTGCCGAAGTATTTTCTTAAAAACCACTCAAGGGCCAGGAGAGAGAGAATCAGGAAGAATATCCATTTCATGTCGAGCAGCAGCGTACTTTTGAATGTGTCTCTCAGTACCGGTTTCAGTTCCTTATTCTCCATCAGTTCAGCAATCAGTTTCTCCGTCTCTTCCGGAGAATAAGTCCGGCCTCCGGTCTCTTCGCTCAGGCGGTAAAGCAGGTCATGCCGTGCCCTGGTGCTCAGCGATTCCAGATTGACTTTGCGGACAATGAACCGGCCGCTGGCTTCCATTTCATGGCCATTGTACACAAGTCGGGCGCGATAGCGGTAATTGCCGGCCGGGAAATATCCGGCATCGAGGCGATAGCTCTTTCCTGTTTTACTAAAGCGGTATTCAAATTCTTTTCCCGCGCTGTCCTCTATTTTCAGTTCGATGTCCGGGTCATTGACCAGTTCATAGTTTTCATTGTATAGCTCGGCAGCAAAACGAATGCTTTCGGTTTCGTCAAAGACTTTCTTGCCAAGCTTGACGCGGAATTGCCGCTTGTCATCCGTAACGCTCAGGTATTGACAACTCTGGGTGATGAGGGCATCGACCCGTGTGTGATCTCCGTGGATGAGGTAATCGTAAAGCCGCCAGCGCCAGATGCCGGTACCCAGCATGATGCCGATTCGCTGTCCGTCCTGTTGGCTGCCATACATGAGCAGAGGGTATTGTGTTTCCACACTGCCGATTTTTTGGGTCAGCAGGGAGCGGGCATCTGCAGCCGGTGTAAAGCTGCCGAAAGGCACGATCATAGGCGGAAAATCTTCCAGCGCCTCTGCAAGTCCTGCGGGAAGACCAAAGAGGGAGAAATCGGGATTGACAATGGCACGGGCTTCATTGTTGCCTCCGCTGGACGAACGAAGACGCAGCAGATCCTGTGCATCGTTGAGTGCATTGAGGTCGCTGTGCAGGCTGTAAATAAACCAGACGGATTGTTTGGCTTCTGCCGCCTGCTTCAGCACGGAGGAGAGGGGATGACGAAGCGAGGGCAAGCCGTGTAAGATTATCAGATTGTATGCATCGGGGGTGAGATCTTCGTCATCCGCATAGGCCAGAGTCACTTCGTAATTCCTGCTTTCGAGCAGGGCCTGGCGGATGGCCGAGATATCGGGATGCGGAGCATCGGCTATGATGAGCACTTTCTTGCGGCTCTCAAGCACGTCAATGAAGAAGCTTTTGTAGTTGTTGTCCGTGCTTACTTCATCCCTTAGCGGTGAGATGCTGACCCGGTACTGAATGACTCCCGCCCGCGAGGGCTCTATCAGCACGGATTCTTCCATCAGGTCTTCGCGCTTGCGGAATTGCAGTTTTTTTGAGTAGATCAGTTTGTTTTTCCCTTCAGGGTTCAGCTCTTCCACCCGCAGCATGCTCTCCATATTGAGGGCATTGGCCGCTTCAATGTCGATTTTCACTTCCATCTTATCTCCGAGATAAAGAATGGAATTGTGATAGATTTCGCGAATGCGCAGATCGCGCTTGAAGCTCGTATCTCCGAGGGCAATCGTATAGACCGGAGCATCCATTTCAGCGGCATGATACACGGGGCTGTTGCCCTCATTGTAGATTCCATCGCTGGCCAGAATAACGGCACCCACATTTCTGTTGATATAGAGATTGTGGATCTCTGTAAGCGCCCCGGAAAGGTTGCTGCTTTTTTCATCAAACTGCTTTGCAATGCCTTCGTGAAGCGAAGAGCCGAAGGAATAGGCGGAGACCTCGTATTTTGAGGAGAGGGCATCTACCAGTTTTTCATATTGCTCAACGAGGCGGGCAGAGTCTTCTTCGTTCATGTGAATACGAAGAGACGCGGAATTATCGGTCAGGAGGATGACATGCGGATTCTCACGCTCGGTAGTTCGTTTTTTAAGCACTGGCCCCAGGAGGAGAAAAGCTATGAGCGAGACGGAGGCAAAACGGAGGAAGGCAAGAAGGTAGACCAGCCTGCGGGGCATGCCCGATGTCGCTCCGAAATACCTGCTACGAAAGTAGAGGCCCAGGGAAAAGCCTGCTCCCAGGAGCAAACACAATATCACAAACCAGCCCGGATAGGGAAAAGCAATTGCTTCCATTAAGAATTGTTCTCTGCAGCTATTAACAATGTGAAAGAATCTTTATTACAGAGCGCATCCATTAAACATTGAGCGCTCCGCACACGCTGATCGTTTGGCCCGAGATGTAGGAGCTCATATCCGAGGCCAGGAAGACACAAACTTCGGCCACTTCCTGCGGCCTGCCAAAGCGCCCCAGCGGAATATTTTCGAAGTATTTTTCCCGGGTGGCTTCATCCAGCTTTTCGGTCATCTCCGTTTCGATAAATCCGGGGGCGATGGCGTTGCACCGGATGTTGCGGCTTCCGATCTCGCGGGCTATGGACTTCGTAAATCCGATAATACCGGCCTTGGAGGCGGCATAGTTAGCTTGTCCCGGATTGCCTTTCATGCCCACTATCGAACTGATATTGATGATGCTGCCGCAGCGGTTTCGCATCATATGTCGCGAAACATGGCGTGTCATATTGAAGACCGATTTGAGGTTCGTGTTGATCACTTCATCCCACTGTTCTTCGCTCATGCGCAATATCAGGTTGTCTCTTGTGATTCCGGCATTGTTTACTACAATGTCAATCTTTCCGAAGTCGGAGATCACGTCATTGACCAGTTTTTCAGTGGCCTCGTACGAGGAAGCATCCGATTTGTAAGCTTTGGCTTTTCCGCATTTTTCCGTCAGGGCCACCTCCAGTTTGAGGGCACGTTCTTCCGATGAGTTGAACGTAAATGCCACACATGCACCCTGTTCGGCAAATTCGCGGGCTATGGCTTCTCCGATTCCGCGGGAAGCCCCGGTAATGAGTGCTGTTTTACCTTCTAAAAGTTTCATATCATTCGATTTTGCTGCTAAGATAAGCCGATTGTTGCGAAGCCCAAATTCTCAGCGCCCTTGCAGTGCCCATCTTTTTTTATGCTGCTTTTATTCTGCATCTGCTCCGCCTTCAAAGCATAAAAACAGCGGCAACTTGGTTAATTTTGCATTTCAATTTTTTTTCGATGAATGAGAAAATGAATCTGCTGCTTTTCAGTACTTCCGCCATTTATGGCAGCGGCTATCTTGGCTATTGCGCAGATGAGGTGAAATCCTTTTTTGCGGATCGCAAGGAGATCATTTTCATTCCCTATGCACGGCCCGGGGGAATCAGCCATGACGAATACACCGACATCGCTGCCAGGCGCTTTGCCGAGCTGGGAATGGCCGTCAGGGGAATTCATGAATTTGAACATCCGGCCCGGGCTCTCGAAACTGCCGGAGGTGTTTTTACTGGTGGCGGAAATACTTTCGTCCTGCTTCGCCAGCTCTATCGTTTTCATCTTGTCGAAGCACTGCGGAAGCATGTGCGCGAAGGTCTTCCCTACATGGGCAGCAGTGCCGGAAGCAATATTGCCGGGCTCAGCATTGGCACGACCAACGACATGCCCATCGTTTATCCTCCTTCTTTCGAAGCACTCGAACTCATACCCCTCAATATCAACCCGCACTACATTGATGCTCCGGCAGATTCGAAACATATGGGCGAGACGCGAGAAACCCGCATTCGTGAGTTTCATCATTTCAATACCCAGCCTGTTGCAGGGCTGAGGGAGGGCAGCTGGCTGCAGCTTTCGCAGGGGCGCCTGGTGCTGGGTGGCAAGCTGAAAGCCCGTCTATTCAGACGGGGAGAGGACCCCGTGGAAATCATTCCGGGCGAAAAACTAAATGAATATCTCTCATGATATTGCCCATAGTGACATATGGTCATCCTGCGTTGAAAGGAAAAGCGGAAATTGTAAAAGAGGATTGCCCGGAACTGGAAAAGCTGGTGGGTGATATGCTGGAGACAATGAAGGCCGCGGGCGGTGCCGGACTGGCAGCTCCTCAGGTCAACCGGAATCTGCGCCTCTTTGTCACAGGGCCTCTGGGCGAAGAGGATCCGGGCGACCATGTTTTTATCAACCCCGAAATCATTCAGTTCAGCGGACTCTTTCAGGGCATGCTCGAAGCCTGCCTCAGCATACCGGGGCTGCAACTCAGCCTGCTGCGTCAGGAGCACATTCGCATCCGTTACCAAACGCTGGATTTCTCGTGGGAGGAAAAAAGCTACAGCGGCTGGTCGGCCCGCATCCTGCAGCATGAGTATGATCATCTCGAAGGAATTCTCATCACCGACCGGATCATTCCCGAAAGGAAACGATCGATCAAATCATTTCTACACAAACTAGCACAGGGAAGGGCCAAAGTGGAAGTGCCTTATCCCACCATTCAATAAAAACAAAACGAGCTATGGCAAAATTGGTAATTGTAAGACACGGACAGTCCCTCTGGAACAAGGAGAACCGCTTTACCGGTTGGGTAGATATCGACCTGTCGGCCAAGGGGCGCGAAGAAGCCATTGAAGCCGGGAAAAAACTAAAAAGTCTTCACTTCGATACGGCCTTCACTTCGGATCTGAAAAGAGCACAAAACACACTTACTTTGATATTGAAGGAGATCGGACAGGAAAATATTCCTGTTTTTCGCGACAAAGCCCTCAATGAGCGGCACTATGGCGACCTGCAGGGAATGAACAAAGATGCGGCCCGCGAGCGATTCGGACCTGAACAGGTGCACATCTGGCGCAGAAGCTATGATGTGGCACCACCCAATGGCGAAAGTCTGAAAGACACGGAAGAAAGGGTCGTGCCCTATTATCAGTCCGAGATCGAGCCTTTGCTCCGCGAAGGGAAGAATGTATTGGTTGTAGCCCATGGCAACAGCCTCCGCTCACTGATCAAATATCTGGAGCACCTTTCCCCGGAAGAAATCGTTAAGGTGGAGATTCCCACCGGAAAGCCCAAGGTTTATGAACTGGACGATGAACTGAAGGTGGTAAAGACCTATTATCTCGATTGAGAAGCGAAGATGAAAGCAGACGAAATAAAAACCATCGCGGTCGATTTTGACGGCACCATTGTGGAGCACAAATACCCCGCAATCGGTGAGGAGATGGTGTTTGCTTTTGCTACTTTGAGAGCATTGCAGGAGAAGGGCCACAGGCTTATTCTCTGGACCATCCGCGAGGGGGAGCTCCTGCAGGAAGCCGTGGAATATTGCCGGGAAAACGGCATTGAGTTTTATGCGGTCAATGAGTCGTACCCGGGCGAGCGGCCCGAGGAGGGCAGTTCACGAAAGCTCATGGCCGATATATTTATTGACGATCGCAATCTGGGCGGCTTTCCGGGCTGGCCCGCAGTGTGGCAGATGCTCCACCCGGGCAGCGGAGATTTTAAGCACGTATTGAAAAATGCCCGGGCACATTACAACAAGGATAAAAAGAAATCAATTTTCAGGAGATTTTTCAGATGATCATTTATAAAAACCGGGAAGAGATAGAATTAATCAGGGAGAGTGCCCTGCTGGTGTCCCGAACCCTCGGCATGCTGGCATCGGAAGTGAAGCCGGGCGTGACCACCCTTCAGCTCGATCGCCTGGCCGAAGCTTTTATTCGCGATCACGGTGGCGAGCCGGGCTTTTTGGGACTCTACGACTTTCCCAACACGCTCTGCACTTCGGTAAACGCGCAGGTGGTACACGGAATACCGAACGATGTGCCGCTGAATGAAGGTGATGTGGTGTCGATTGACTGCGGAGTGAAGATGAACGGGTTTTATGGCGATCATGCCTACACTTTTGCCGTGGGAGAGATATCGGAGGAAGTGAAGAAGCTGCTGGAAGTAACGAAAAAGAGCCTCTATCTGGGCATTGAGCAGATGAAGACCGGCAACAGAATTGGCGACATCAGCTATGCCATTCAGTCATTTACCGAAGCCCATGGTTACGGAGTGGTGCGCGAGCTGGTGGGTCACGGCCTTGGCCGCTCCATGCACGAAAAACCGGAAGTGCCCAACTATGGACGCAAAGGCAGTGGCAAGCGAATCAAAGAGGGCCTGGTGCTGGCCATCGAGCCGATGATCAACCTAGGAACCCGCCATGTGCAACAGCTGGATGACGGCTGGACCATCATTACGCGCGACCGCAAGCCATCGGCTCACTTCGAGCACGATGTGGCGGTAGTGGACGGCAAGCCCGAGATACTTTCCACCTTTGACTACATTGAAGAGGCCCTCGGCATAAAAGGAAAGAACTAAAAACAGCATGCAGAAGGGCAGATTCGCTCCTCTCTGCGAAATCCATTAATTTTCGGGTCAAAATATTGAAAGCATGGCTGAGAAGAAAGAATATCTGGACATCCTGAAGCGGGCGGTAGAAGCCAACCGCTTGCGCAGTTTTTTTGCACAATACCCCGAACATCCGAAGGCCTACCCGGCCGAGGCCCCCGAGAAGGGGATGGAGGCATTCCGTGCACAACTGAACCAGAATTTTGAAAGGCTGCTGCAGGGGCCACCCGATGACTGGGCCGGAGAGGAATTTTCTCCTTTTACCCGCGAAGCCCTGGGGATTCGTTATCCGGTCTATTCCACGGAAACCCTGCTGAAGAATGCCGCAGCAGCCCGGAGCCCCTGGCGCAAAGCCGGCATCGAGGAGCGGGCACTGATATTGGTCGATGCACTTGAGCGAATTAAAGAGCGATTTTTTGAGATAGCCAATGCCACCATGCACACCACCGGGCAGGGCTGGGTGATGGCTTTTCAGGCAAGCGGTCCGCACAGCAACGACCGTGCCCTCGAAGCACTGGCCATGGCATATGAAGAGTTGACACGATTTCCGAAAGAGGTAGATTGGGTGAAGCCGATGGGTAAGTTCGAGATTAAGGTTCATAAATGCTTTCACCCCGTGGGCAAAGGCATTTCCCTTGCCATCGGCTGTTCTACTTTCCCGGTCTGGAACTCTGTTCCGGGTATTTTCGCCAGCCTTGCCACCGGCAATCCGGTCATCGTGAAGCCTCATCCCGGAGCCGTTTATCCGCTGGCTATTGTCATATCGGAGCTGCAGGAGGCGCTGCTTGCTGCCGGCCACGATCCGAAAACCGTTCAACTGGCAGTAGACAGTCATAAAAAACTCATTGCCAAAGAACTGGCAGAAAATCCAGCGGTGAGGATTATCGATTACACCGGGGGGAATGAATTTGGAGATTATCTGGAATCGCTGAAAGGCAAAGAGGTCTTCACTGAAAAGGCCGGTGTCAATTCCGTGATCTTCGACTCGGTTAAAAATCTGGATGCGGTATTGCAGAACCTCTCCTTTTCCGTATCCCTTTATTCGGGTCAGATGTGTACGGCTCCCCAGAATTTCTATATTCCCGAAGGCGGAGTGAGGGAAGGTGAGCACGTGGTGCCCTACGAAGAGGTGGTCAATCGCCTCCGCGATGCCGTTTATGGTTTTGTGCATCATCCGAAGATGGGCCCCGGCACACTAGGCGCCATTCAGAACGAACGCACCCTCGATCGTGCACAGGGAGTGAATGAACTGGAGGCAGAAGTTCTGCTGAGCCCCGAAGCCATTGAAAATCCCGAATTTGCAAATGCCCGTACCTGTTCGCCTTCCATAATTGAGGCGGATGCCGGCAGTGAACTCATTCGCGAAGAACTTTTCGGGCCGGTCGTGGTGGTGATAAAAACAAGAGATACGGCCCATTCGGTGGAGCTGGCACATGATATTGCGCTGAAGAAAGGCGCCATCACCTGTGCGGCCTATACCACCGACCCCGAAACGGAGAAAATGATTGAAGAGCGCATGGAAGAAGCTTTTGTGCCGGTTTCTTTCAATCTCACCGGTTATATCTGGGTCAATCAGAATGCTGCATTTTCCGATTTCCATGTGAGCGGAGGCAATCCGGCCGGCAATGCCTCGCTGGCCGACCCGAATTTTGTCAATCGCAGGTTTGTATGGGTCGGGCACAAAAAATTAATGGACTGAGCGCAGGCACCTCCTGTCAGAAACTGCGGTCGATGGTGTAGTGTACCAGCGCTTCCAGGCTCTGACGTGCCTCATTCTCAGGAAAAGAACTCAGGATTTCCAATGCCTCATCGCGGTATTCCCGCATCACTTTGTTGGCATATTCTATGCCTCCGCTTTGCTGCACCAGTCGGATCAGTTCCTGCACCCGCACTTTATCTTTGTTGTGGTTCTTCACCGTATTGATAATCCAGCGCTTCTGCTTTCGGTCCACCTTGTTGAGGGTGAAAATAAGCGGGAGGGTCATCTTTTTCTCCTGAATGTCGATATGGGTGGGTTTGCCGATTTTGGCATCACCGTAGTCGAAGAGGTCGTCTTTCAGTTGGAATGCCATGCCCACCTTCTCGCCAAAAAGGTGAATCCGGTCGGCAGCCTCGCGGCCGGCACCGGCCGAGAGGGCGCCCACCTCGCTGGCCGAAGCGATCAATGTGGCCGTTTTCTGCCGGATAATTTCATAATAAACCGGTTCTTCAATATCCAGCTTCCGGGCTTTTTCAATTTGCAGCAGCTCGCCTTCGCTCATCTCTTTGACCGCTTCGGAAAGCACCTTCAGCATATCGAAGTGACCATTATCAATGGCCTGCAGAAGGCCCCGCGAAAGCAGGTAGTCACCGACCAGCACGGCTATCTTGTTTTTCCAGAGTGCATTGATGCTGAAAAACCCCCTCCTCTGCCATGAATCATCGACCACATCATCGTGGACAAGTGTGGCCGTGTGCATGAGCTCGATCATGGCTGCTCCGTGATAGGTGGCGTCATTGACCTCCCCCACAAGGCGTGCCGAAAGAAAAACAAACATCGGGCGGATGTGCTTGCCCTTGCGCTTGACAATGTAGTTGGTGATGCGATCGAGCAGGGGCACTTTGCTGCGCATCGAGTCTCTGAATCTTTTCTCAAATTCAAGGAGATGCGAAGCCACCGGAGCTTTTATCTGATCAATTGAAGAGGCCATCAGGCAGCGAAATTACGGATTTAGACACTATTGCATGTTCTTTTTTCAGCGCATACTCTTGCGGGAAAAAAGTAATTTTGCAAATAAAAGAAAAGTCATGGAAATCATCAGGAATGTGGAAATTGAAGGAAGCAGGAAAAGACCGGTATTGCTGGATATCTACTTTCAAAAAGACGGGAAGGCCAAGCCCCTTGTAATTTTCCTGCATGGCTTCAAAGGATTTAAAGATTGGGGCCATTTCGATCTCATGGCCCGTAAATATGCCGAAAACGGATTTGTTTTTATCAAGTACAACAGCAGTTTTAACGGCAGCACCCCTGAAAATCCGGCTGAAATCACCGATATTGAAGCTTTCGGACACAACAACCTGAGCACCGAAGCCAATGATCTCGGCCTTGTTATTGATTATGCCCTGCAGCCCGCCCTACCGGTGCCGGCAGAGGAAGTAGAGCAGACGGGGGTTTATCTGCTGGGGCACAGCCGCGGAGGCGGCATTGTCATTGTAAAAGCAGCCGAAGACGAG
>WFPF01000041.1 GCA_015487695.1 Chitinophagales bacterium | reverse complement strand
TAGCAAAAATGGATGGGTTGAAGATGTAGAGCTCCGGAGGAGCGGCATCTCTTCCGGGAAGAGGTATTTGCAATAAGGAAAGCATTTCCCTGGGATCATGTGAACCGCGGAATAAAGAATCAACCCTTGTTTTCAGCTCCGAAGGAGCGATATCTCTGTAGCAAAGATGGATAGGTTGAAGACGTGGAGCTCCGGAGGAGCGGCATCTCTTCCGGGAACAGGTAATTGCAACAAGGAATAGGTTCACCCGGGACCATGTTACCTTGGAATAAAGAATCAACCCCCATTATCAGCTCCGGAGGAGCGATATCTCTATAGCAAAAATGGATGGGTTGAAGATGTAGAGCTCCGGAGGAGCGGCATCTCTTCTTATTAGCGAACATACAACTATGAAAGAAAACCACGGCACACAAGACAATTTTGAAAATGTACACCGGAAGTGCCTGATATGCAAGGCTCCGGCTCTGCTTGATATGCCCCGTTTCAGCCGTCATCATTTGTGCCGCTGCGAGAGTTGCGGATTTGTTTTTTGCCGTCCGGTCCCCACTGAATCGGAACTGATCGCTCATTACAAGAGCTACGGACGAAATGATTACCTCTCTCCGGTCACCGTAAAGCGATATCATGAACTGCTCGACACATTTGAGCCTCTGATCGGGGGCAAAGTCGTACCAAATTCGTCTCGTGCTGCCGGCAACAAGGAGGGGGCCGCCTCTGCACACGCTCCTTTCCGTGTCCTCGACTGGGGAGCCGGCATCGGTTATTTTTTGGATACGGCCCGCGAGCGGGGCTGGGAGGTCTTTGGCACGGAATACACGGAGCGGGCAGTGGAAATATGCCGCGAGAAAGGAATAACCATGTTTCAGGGCCCGCTGGCGGCAGTCGATATGCCGGAAGCTTCATTTGACCTCATTAGCTCATTTGAGGTTATTGAGCACATCAACAATCCGCGGGAGGAGATAGCCCGTATCATGTATCTCTTAAAACCGGGCGGGCTGTTTTACTGTACCACTCCCAACTTCAACTCTCTTCTTCGTTACTATTTGAAGGATGCCTACAATGTGATTACCTATCCCGAGCATTTGAGCTATTACACCCCTCGCACCCTGCATCGCCTCCTGAGCCATGCAGGATTAAAAAGAATATATATGAAGAGCACGGGCATCAGTCTGACACGCTTCAGGAAGAGCAGGAAAAGAAGTGATGAGAAACTTATCTCACCCGAATCCACAGACGAGAAAATAAGGGTCAGTGCAGAGAAGAAATGGTATATGAAAGGGATTAAAAATATGGTAAACGGAATATTAACAGGCACAGGGATGGGCGATACCCTGAAAGCACTTTACCGAAAACCGGACAAGCCATGAGCCGCATACTCTATATTTCCTATGACGGGATGAGCGATCCGCTGGGGCAGTCGCAGGTGCTGCCCTATCTGCGCGGACTGTGCAAGCAGGGTCATGAAATCGTTCTTTTGAGTTTTGAAAAGCCTGCGGCCCGGGCCCGGGCAGGCGGGGCTCTGAGGCGCTCCATCGAAGGGGCCGGCATCGAATGGCACCCGCTGAAATATCATGCCCGTCCGCCCGTGCTCTCGGCCGTTTACGATCTGGAACGGATGAAACGCAAAGCCTTGAAACTGGCCAAAGGGCACGCTACGGAGATCGTACACTGCCGCGGTTACCTGCCCGCCATGGCCGGTGCCCTGCTGAAAGATAAGACCGGGGCCCGGATGATCTTTGACATGCGGGGCTTCTGGCCCGATGAGCGGGTGGACGGGGGTCTCTGGCCGCAAAAACACTTCCTCTACCGGCAGATTTACCGCTTCTTCAAAAAAGAAGAGCAGCGCCTGCTCCGCCAGGCCGACCGGGTGGTCTCACTGACCGAAGCTGGTAAAAAAATCATTCACGAAAAGCTGGCGGGCCCCGGGGTTCCCGTGGCGGTCATCCCCACCTGCACCGACATGCAACACTTCGACTACCGCGCCATTTCCGCAGATGAGATCCGGAGCATGAAAGCCAAAGCGGGCATCCCCCGCGAATCCTTTGTGCTGGGCTATGTGGGTTCTACGGGCACCTGGTACCTGCTCCGGGAGATGTTTCTCTTTTTTAAGCGGCTGCAGGCGCAGTGCCCGGCCGTTTTTCTGATTGTCAGCCGGGACGATGAAGAGAAACTGAAAGCCGAGGCGGCCTTGCTGGGCATCGACCCCGCTCAGATCGTTGTGCGTGCGGCCGCTTATGCAGAGATGCCCCGCTGGATTTCCCTTTTCGATGCCGGCCTCTTTTTTATTAAGCCTGCCTTTTCGAAGCAGGCTTCTTCGCCCACCAAAATGGGAGAAATTCTGGCCATGGGCAAGCCGCTGATCTGCAATGCCGGAGTGGGCGATGTAGCCGGGCTCGTCAGGCGCTTTGATTGCGGAAGGGTACTGGAGACACTGGATGAGGAAAGTTATGACCGGGCCATCGGGGACATGGATGTGCTGGCGGAAGCCGGAGCGGCACACTTCCGGGAGGCTGCCGCGCAGTACTTTTCGCTGGAGCACGGAGTGGAGGAATATCACCGCATTTATGAGTCACTGAAATGAAAGAAAAGCGCATTCATTATTTTGTACATCACCGGCCGGGGCGTTCGCCCGGGCAGCGTTTTCGTTGCGAGCAATACCTGCCTGCGCTGCGCGAAGCGGGTTTCGAGATTCGCTGGCATGCCCTGCTCAATGAAAAAGACGACCGCCTTTTCTACAGCAAGGGACGCTATGCGGCCAAGGCCTTTCTGCTCATTCGCAGCTTTTTCAGCCGCCTCAAAGCCCTGCGCTCGGTGCGTAAAGGAGATATCGCCTTCGTCTATCGCGAGGCCTTCATGCTGGGCAATACTTTTTTTGAGCAGCGCCTGAAGAGACGCGGTGCGAAGCTCGTCTTCGATTTTGACGATGCCATCTGGCTCATGGAGGTGAGCGAAGGCAACCGGAGCCTGGCCTTTCTGAAACGACCGGGAAAAACCGCAGATATCTGCCGCCTCTCCGACCGGGTTATTACCGGCAACGATTATCTGGCGGCCTATGCCCGGAGCTATGCGAAACAGGTGGAAGTGATTCCCACGAGCATCGACACGGAATACCACCGTCCGCTGCCCCTTGCCTCGCGCGATGATCGTGTCTGCATCGGATGGACGGGGTCGGAAAGCACGGTAAAACACTTTGAAATGCTGCTGCCCGTCCTCCGGAAGCTGAAGGACAAGTATGGGGAGCGCATCTCTTTTAAACTGATCAGCAACAGCCGGGAGTCCTATCCTGAAATCGGCCTGGAGAGTACGGCCTGGAGCCGTGAGCGGGAAGTAGAGGAGCTGGCCGGCATCGACATCGGCATCATGCCCCTGCCCGATGATGAATGGAGCCGCGGGAAATGCGGATTTAAACTGCTGCAATATATGGCCGTGGGAAAGCCGGTGGTCGCCTCGCCCGTGGGCGTGAACAGCCGGATTGTGGACGAAGGCGTCAACGGTTTTCTGGCGGCCGGAGAAGAGGAGTGGATAGAAAAACTTTCCCTCCTGATTGAAGATGCGGAACGGAGGGAAAAGATGGGTGCGCGGGGCCGGGAGAAAATAAAACGGGACTATTCGATGCAGGGCTTGAAAGAACGCTACGTCTCCCTCTTCCGCGCGCTGAGCTGAGGAGCGTTTTTTATAGCCTTTTCCCGGGATAATCACGAAACCTGCTTCCGCGAAGCGGGTTTTTTTCGTTTGTCGATCTCGTATTTGATCATGAAAAGGGCGGCCACGAAGAAGGGCATGGATTGAATCTTGTAGCGTGCCAGGGCTCCGAAGTTGAAACTGGTGAGGCCCACGGCAAAGCCGAAGATGAGGGCGAAGACGATGCAGAACTGTATGAAGGGATGCCGTGTGTAGCGGAAGATGCCGAAGATGCGCGCCCTGAAGAGCAGGGAAAGCGTAAGAAGCAGAATGGCCAGCGATTCGAGGGCCGTGAGGTAGGCAATGGCCCCGTTGGCTTCCCAGAGGTAGGGCCTGAAGTAGGTGACATTGATGGCTGCCGGAGCCACGCGCAGCAAAGACTGCGGAGAGAAATCGCCCATCGGCAGGGTATAGACCGACCCTTCGGGATTGGCTACCTGGTGCCACCACTGGGTGGCGCTGGCCGTGGATTCGAGGTTCTCGAGCGAGTATTTGCCCACCACATCGCTGAGGTGCGTGATCAGCAAAATGCTGAGGGCAATGCTGAGGGCAATCATAAAGGGAGTGATGGCCGTGCGCAGGAAAGCCGAGCGGATGCGCGATTTGTAGGTGGCCAGCACCCAGAAGCCGAGAGCCGGGACAAAGGCGAGCAGGACATAGCCCTTGAGCACCGAGATGAGCCAGAAGGAAAGGCCCATGATGAGGAGGTTCATGAGTGTGAACTTGCGATAGAGAAAAACACGGAAAACCGTATAGGTCAGCCAGCCCAGGGCACCCAGAACGATGCTGTCTTTCAGAATGCCCGAACCCCAGAAGAAGACCGATGGGATAAAGAAGATGGCGATGGCCAGCTGTCCGGATATCTCGGGGAAAAAATGAATGAAAGTGCGATAGAGGGCCCAGACACCCGTGAAGGAAAGAAAGGCGAAAAGGATGGCGGTGGCATAGTACGATTTCAGGGCCAGCAGAGCCAGTATACCGGTAATGCGAATCATCAGCAGCTCGGCCCGTCCGCGGAAGATATAATTGGTGCCGGCAAAGGGGCTGTTGTTTTTCACCTTGCTCTGGTAGATGTTGTTCTCCGGATCGAGCATGAAAGCCAGGGCCGTTTCGGGCTCGTCTTCGAGGGTATTGACCCAGGCCACTCCGGCCGAGTAATAGGAGTAAGTGTCACCGGCAGGGGCTCCGCCCCCGTAGTAATAAAAATAGACCACTCCGAGGGCCACGGCTCCGATGATTTTGACCCCGAGGCCGGGCAGGAAAAAGCGCCCGGCTTCTACCTGCCGGTAGCGCATGCGCCTGATCACAAATGCGATGGTCCAGACTATGGCCAGATAGATCAATCCGATGGTAATTTCACGGGAGTCCATTGATTGCGAAGATAAGGCCCTTCTTGCTTCTGCACCTTATTTCGGGCCATTCTGCCGATTTGCCGGGCCATGCAGGCGGCATTCGGCCGAACTTGCGTAGATTCCCGTTTATCTTTGTAATTATGTGTGGAATAGCCGGTCTCATTTCTGTGATGAATATTCCCGATGGGCGCCAGCGGGTAGAGCGGGCCATTGCCACGCTCCGGCACCGCGGCCCTGACTTCAGCCGGGTGGAAAGCCGGGGCGAAGTGCACATGGGCCATGCCCGCCTTTCCATCATCGATACGAGTGAAGCGGGTCACCAGCCCATGAGCGACAGCGAAGGGCGGGCTACCGTGGTTTTCAATGGCGAAATCTACAACTACCGCGAATTGCGCGAACGCTTGCAGGCTGCAGGCTACCGCTTTCACTCATACAGCGATACGGAGGTGCTGCTCAATGCCTATCTCCATTTCGGCATCGAATTTCTGCACGAGTTGAACGGCTTTTTCGCTTTTGCCCTCTATGACCACCGCAGTGCTGAGCTGCTGCTGGCCCGCGACCGCATGGGCATCAAACCTCTTTATTATCACTTTCAGGACGGGGCGCTTTCCTTTGCTTCGGAGTTGAAAGGTCTGCGGGCCATGAACGGGCGGGCCGAACCCGACCCGGTGGCCATGCATCTCTTCTTTGAGCTCAACTATATTCCGGCACCGCTGAGTATTTTCAAGGGCACCCGTGCCCTGCGTCCGGGCGAGGTGCTGCAATACCACAACGGAAAAGTGCGCAAATGGGACTGGTACAAACTGGATGAAAAGATACCGCTTGAGCCCAGCGACAACAACTACGAAGCGGCTCAACAGCGGCTTCGTGAGAAGCTGGAAGAATCGGTGGCCGCCCGCCTGGTAGCCGATGTGCCCCTCGGAGCTTTTCTGAGCGGTGGCATCGACTCATCGGTTATCGTGGCATTGGCTGCCCGCCACAGCCGGGAGTTGCATACTTTCTCGATCGGGTTTAAAGACGCTCCCTTTTTTGACGAAAGCGCGTATGCCGAACACGTGGCCCGGAAGTTCAATACCCGCCACCGGGCATTTAAGCTGAGCCTGAATGAGCTCTACGGGGAGCTCGATGAGGCGCTCTCCTTTCTGGACGAACCCTTTGCCGACTCTTCGGCCCTCCTCGTCTACATGCTCAGCAAGGAGACCCGCAAGCATGTGACCGTGGCCCTCTCGGGCGATGGAGGCGATGAACTTTTCGGAGGCTATCACAAACACTATGGCGAGCAGATGATGCGCGAAGGCGGATGGAAGATGCAGGCGGTAACAGCACTGGGGCCCCTCTGGCAGCGCATGCCCCGCTCGCGGCAGGGAAAACTGGGCAACCGCTTCCGCCAGCTCGACCGCTTTGCACGGGCCGCCCGCCTCACGGCCGCTGAACGTTATTGGCAGTGGTGCAGCATCGCCACGAAGAGCGAAACGGAACGCCTCCTTCGCAATCCCCTCAATGAAGCAGAACAGAAAGAACGCAATAAACTGATTCGTTCCTTCACGGGCTTTCTGAGCGATGAGGGCAATCTGAATGAAGTGCTTTACAGCGATACGCAACTGGTGCTGCCCAACGATATGCTCACCAAGGTAGATCGCATGAGCATGGCCCATAGTCTGGAGATCCGCGTCCCTTTCCTCGATCACCGCGTAGTCGAATATGCCTTTTCTCTGCCTCCGGAGTATAAAGTCAGCGGGAAGATGAAAAAGCGCATTGTGCAGGATGCGTTTCGTGAAATTTTACCGCCCGAGCTCTATGACCGCCCGAAGCGGGGTTTCGAGCTGCCCATGCTGGCGTGGATGCGCGGCCCGCTGAAAGAATTGCTTTTTGACGATCTCCTGGCAGAAAAGAAAATCGAGGCCCAGGGGCTCTTCCGTTTTGAAGAGATTGAGCGCCTGCGCAGAGCCCTTTTCTCGCGCAAGCCGGGCGATGCTCCGGCCCGACTCTATGCCCTTCTGGTCTTCCAGACCTGGTGGAAAAATTACTACGATTCAGCGGGCTAACGGATGCGCAGGAAGAGTTTCCCGTCTGAATTCAGCTCAAGCGCGGGAGCCGGAAACTTGATCATGTTGAGGATCTCCAGCAGGGTGCCCTGCCACTTTTTTTTATGAGGGATTTTCCGGAAGTCGATGTCGGGCGAGAGGTAAAACTGCCGCAGCCGGGGTATGTCGTCCCGAACAATAAGGTCGGCCGGCTCGCAGTCATCGGAGCTCTGCCCGGGGATACGGCACCATCGGTTGGCGCGGGCTCCGAGAAGCCCCGAGGCACCATAGCCTGCCGAGATATTGAGCCATGACGGAAAGCGGCTGTCGGGCGGCAGGAAGTCGTGCACATTGAAGCTGGCCCAGATGATCAGGCCGTTGTAATCTTTCAGTATACGTTCGGGCAGGGAGCGGCCGTAAAGAGCTTCAAGGCGGGGCTGCAGCTCTGCCGGAAACTTTTCCCTGCGGTAGGAAATCTTCATGGTGATACGTTCTTCGTTCCAGAGGAGCGCCTGTCCGCAGGCGAGGCCCGAGCCGCCCAGGTTGAAAGCCAGGTCGTAAACCGAAGCGCCCCATGCTGCCGAGAATCCATCGAGCACCTCGATACCGGCCATCATGAGGTTGGCACTCAGAAAGGCGGCCAGTGCGGCCTTCTTCGGGGGGAGTCCGGCCCTGCGGTAGATGGCGCTGCCCTTGCTGCTGAGCTGAAAAGCACTGAAGAAATGGCCGCTTTTGTCAATCTGCAACCACTCCTCCCGGTCGTCAAAAAAATGAAAGGAGCTGCGTTCGAAATCCTTGTACCAATACTGATTGAGCCCCAGCATTGCCAGGCCGTAGGCCGACCCGAGGCCCGCTGCCACGCTCAGCACGGGGTGTTTCAGAGCCGTGCTGTCCTGTGACTGAAGACGGAGACCGAAAAGCAAAACGAGTCCGAGCAGCGCAGCCCGGATTTTCATTGCAGCAGACTTTCTTTGGCGGCTTTCAGAATTTCACGCACCTGCTCTTCCGAGCCGGCTTCGCAATAAACCCGCAGGAGCGGCTCGGTGCCCGAGGGGCGGATCATCAGGGTGCTTTCTTCCGGCAGGTAGAACTTGTAGCCGTCAATGTTTTCCACCTTTTCCACGGCATAGGGGCCGAATGCTTTAAACTGCCCTTCGGCACAGGCCTTCATCACGGCCTGCTTTTTTTCTTCGGGCAGGTGCAGGTCCATGCGGTCGTAGGCAAAGGGACCCGTTACTTCATAGACTTCCTCAATCAGCTCACTCAGTTTCTTGCCTGTGCGGGCCATAAATTCCATGATCGTCAGTCCGTCCCAGATGCCGTCCCGCTCGGGGATGTGTCCCATGACGGCTATTCCGCCCGACTCTTCTCCGCCTACGATCACCTCGCCCGTGGCCATGGGCCCCGAGATGTATTTAAATCCGATTTTGGTGATCTCTACCGGAATGCCATAGGCATCGCAGAGTTTTTTGATGCGGATGGAAGTACTGAAAGCCACCACCACTTTCCCGCGCAGGCCCTTGTATTTGTAGAGGTAATGAATGAGCAGAAGGATGATGTGGTGGGCATCCGTAAATTTTCCGTTTTCATCAAAGAGTCCGATGCGGTCGGCATCGCCATCGGTGGCCAGCCCCAGGTCAATGTCCTTGTTTCCGGCAATAAGGGCTGCCAGCTCTCCGAGATTTTTACGTATCGGTTCGGGTGCCTGGCCGTGAAAGCCGGGATTGTAGTCATCGTGGATGAGCAGGGCCGAGGGCAGAATGCGTTTCATCACGCGCTGCCCGGCTCCGTACATGGGGTCGTAGGCTACGCGTATTCCCGAATCGCGGATGGCTTTCATGTCAAATTTCTTCTCTACTTCTTCCACATAGAGGCTCTCGAGGTCAAGCATGTGGAGCTTTCCCCTGCGTTCCCATTCTTCCATCGCGACTGTGGGAACGCTGCTTTCTGTGGGGATGAGTGCTTCGACCTCCGCGATCACTTCGGGGCCGGCCGGGCCGCCCCGGTGGTCTTTCAGCTTGTAGCCGTTGTAGGAGGGCGGATTGTGGCTGGCCGTGATCACTACACCCAGGCCGGCATCAAAGCGGCTGGCTCCGAGCGAAACCATGGGGGTGGAGACAAAGTCTGCGGCCGCATAGACCTCCAGCCCTTCATCACAAAAAACCCCGATGGCCGTTTCCATAAACAGCCGTCCTCCGAAACGGCAGTCGTAACCAATGACCACCCGCGGGCGCTGGGGCTGATGTTTCTTAATCCACAGGGCCGTAGCCCTTGCTACCCGCGCGACATTGGCCACCGTAAAATCTTTGGCGATAATGGCCCGCCAACCGTCCGTGCCGAATTTGATATTGCTCATATTATTTCTCTGCTTTGGGGGCAAAAATAAAGATTTTGGCAGCGAAAGAAGAGCCCGAAAGGGACGAAGAGATGCATTGATGGAACGGGCCCGTCCATTTTCATCGCGAAGAAATGATCTGCCGGAATTTACCGTGCTTTATTCTTGTTCTCTGAGCGGATCAAAGTAAATTTGATGCCATGAGTGGAAAAGCAAAGGAGAAAGACAGCTACCTGCACAAGGGCATGCGGAGAAAACTGGTGGAGACCGTCAGGGCCAAGGGAATAACGGATGAGCGGGTGCTGGACGCGCTAATGAAAGTACCGCGCCATCTCTTTATGGACGAAGCTTTTCTGAAGTATGCCTACGAGGACACGGCCTTCCAAATCGGGGAGGGGCAAACCATCTCGCAGCCCTATACCGTGGCCTATATGACGCAGTTGCTCGAACCCGAGCCGGGCGACAAGGTGCTGGAGATTGGTACGGGATCGGGATATCAGGCCTGTGTGCTGGCGCAACTGGTGGACAAGGTCTATACCATCGAGCGCCACAAAAAGCTCTTCGAGCGGGCCACGCGAATGATGAAAGAGCTTGGCTGCCGCAATGTGCGCACCTTCTATGGGGACGGCTACAAAGGCATTCCGGCTTTTGCTCCCTACGATAAGATCATCGTGACGGCTGCGGCTCCCGAAGTGCCCAAAGCACTCATCGAACAGCTGAAGCCGGGTGGACTGATGGTGATTCCTTACGGAGAAGGCGAAACCCAGGTGATGCTGCGCATCCGCAAAGCCGAAGACGGCAGCCTGAAGATGGAAAAATTCGATTATTTCCGCTTTGTGCCCATGCTCAAAGGCAAGGTCGACTAAGGCCGGTGGCGCAAATGCTTCATCTCTTTGGCCAGCTCCCGCTGCATGTCTTTTTCTTTGATCGAAGCCCGCTTGTCAAATGATTTCTTTCCCCGCGCCAGAGCAATCTCCATCTTGGCATAGCCCCGCTCATTGATAAAAAGAGAGAGGGGGATGATCGTAAATCCGCGCTCCTTTATTTTGTTCAGCAGGCGGCTGAGTTCGCGTTTCTTTAAGAGCAGCTTGCGGGTTCTGCGCGGCTCGTGGTTGTGTATGTTGCCGTGCGAGTATTCGGCTATGTGCATGTTTTTTACATAGAGCTCACCTTTGTCAAAAAAACAATAACTGTCGGTCAGGCTCACCTTTCCCTCACGCACGGCTTTGATCTCCGTGCCGCTCAGTTGCAGGCCGGCCTGCAAACGGTCGATGATATGAAAATTAAATTCCGCCTTCTTGTTTCTGGCGATGAGTTCCGTTTTTCCGCTCATTGTGTTGATTCGTTTTTCAGTGACCGGAAGAGGGCGGCAAGGCGTTCTTTTTTGACGATGGCCTGCTCCTGTGTGCCGCGGGCTATGAGGCGCTCATCCGTGTAGGCGCTGAAGCGGCAGCGGATACGGTTCCCTTCTATGGCTTCTATTTCGGCCTCAAAACGCACCTCGGAGCCCAGCAGGGCGGGCGAGAGATGCTCGAAGCAGATAGCAGTGCCGATGCCCTCTTCATCGTCTTCCAGCATCTCGAGCACAAAAAGGCGGCAGGTCCACTCGGCATCTCGGGCCAGGGCATAGCTGCTGTAGACCGGGTGCAGGGCGTTTTTGCCTGCCCTTCGCGGGTCTCCCTCAAATGCGGGCAGGTCGCTTTCCGTCACCCTGTGGAGATAGCTTTTCCGCTCGCCTGCTTTGAAAATGGAACGCATGATAATTTCTGCTTAAAGGGCAAAAATAGACAATGCGAACGGCATAAAGCGGGAAAAAGGAAGGCATAGAGCGCTTCATAATTTGTAAACAAATGTTAAATGCTGTAAATTGACCCGTAGTTTCGCAAACGCAAAAAGGAGGAATCATGATGCCATTTTCTACACAACTCGTGGAAAAGGAGTCTATTCCGTCATTTCAATTTGACTACCGGGAGGTGTTGGACAGCGAAGAAGCCCGTGCCAGGCGCGAAGCGCAATTGATGCGGGCCATCTCATTGGGCAATACCTATCGCAGAAAAGTGAACATCACTTTTGCCACGGTAGACGGCTTGAAAACGGTAAGGACAACCGTCTGGGCAAGCACCCGGACCCACCTGATCCTGAAAAACGGAATTCATATTCCGCTTTGCACGGTGAAGGAACTGGAACTGGAATAGACGCCTTTTCGCAAGAAGCGCAAGCAGCACTTTCCCCCGGGAGAGTGCTGCTTTTTTATTGCCGAAGCGACTCCTTCAGGCGTTTTCGCAGCCCCGTGAGTTTGAGCCCGTAGCTGACGGAGAATAGCAGGGCACTGCCGTCATATTGGGCTTTGGAACTTCCCGGGCCGAGGTGTACATGTTCGGCTTCGAGGTCCATGAAGAGAAAAGGCTTGAGCCCGCGGGTATAGCGGAATGTAAACTGCAGGCTGCCGTGCTGCGAAGCATGCCATAAGAATAGGAGGCCGGCATTCAGGTTGAGCCTCGATGCCGCTTCCGTACGGTATGTGGTTTTGGTGCTGTAAAGAATGCTGTCGTTATAGGCATAATAGACCCCTCCGCTTGATATAATATCGAACTCACGGTAAAGAAAATATCCGGCTCCGAGAAAAGGAGTGAGGCTGATGCGCTTTTTCTTCAGCACCTGATATCCAAGGGAAAGCGATAGATTGTTGACTATGGCATAGGAATCGAAAATCCAGTTTTGAAAACCGTACTGCAATTCGCTGTTGATAAGAAAGCGGTTTTTGACGGCTGTAATTCCGGTGCTAACAGAGAGTGCGATCCCGTTTTGATCTTTTAGAAGTTCAGGATAAAGTCCTGTCGTTTCCGTAGTCTTTCCGATGCTTTGGCCGATGCCTGCACCTGAATACACAAAGAGATTGGTCTGAGCCACGAGTGAAAATCCTCCCGGCAAGAGTAGGAAAAGCAACGGGAGAAGCCTGCGCTTATTTGATTTGAGCATGGCGATTGTTATTGCGTTCTTTAAAGATATTGTGTAGTTGATTTGTATTAAATCCGTAGGAGACAGTGAGAGTCAAACCGTCTCCGTTGTACTTGCCTGTAATGGAATTTTCCTTGCCGGTGCCTGTTCCCTGTACAATTTTTGAGTTAATCTTGAAAAAGTCATAATAGAAGAAACTCTTGGTGTACATTAATGTAATTATGATGGCATTTTTGTTGAAAATACCTATGTGCTTAACTCCAAAGTTTAAGTTGAATGGCGATGATTTGCTTATGTCTTTGACAGAGCGGATAAAGGTAGTGTTGATTATCAAACCGTCCGGATATATGGTCTGAGCATAGGATACGGGATTATGATTATTTGTGTTAAGATAATAGAAGTATCCCAAGCCGGCTATAATATAACAATTGCTTATTTTGCTTTTATGAAGGGAATAGCCTCCTGAAACAACCAGATTATATAACCTACGGCCCGTGATGCCGCCATTGTTAACGATCCGGTTGTAGGTTCCTATTGAACTTGTCCATTTTCCATTTGTATGCTCTACCCCGAGATGGTATTGAGCAATGGCTCCAATACGGGGTACCCGGCTTTCAAGACTTTCAATCTCGGTTTTGAGGTAAGTAATGCGGGAGAAGGAAATTCCTCCTCCCGCACCTACTTTGATAAAGGTCTTGTTTTGTGCCGGGCACATTAAAAAAAATGCCATGTTAAAAATAACAGCTAAACAATATTTAAACCCGGCTTTATTCACGATCTAATATTGTATGTGAAGAGGTGAAAGCGTATATGTGGAAGAGCCGGGCATTTTGAAATAGTGGTTGGCATAGATATCATAAGAAGAAAGAGAACGCATATGGCTGTACAGGGTTTTGCTTCTATTCGCTACTGTTTTTGTAGGGCTCGTGGTCAATGGCTTGGTTTTAAACCCGTCTGCAC